>CAZXEF010000168.1:0-2112 GCA_964639605.1 uncultured bacterium
GGTTGCGACCGCTTTTGACTCACCAATAGAGCACCGAACACCAGCAGCGCCAGAACAACTCCAGCCACGGCCCATTTCAAACCTCCCGAATTTCTAACCGGCTTACTCACTGACGGTGGAGTAGTGGGCATAACCTGTGTTTTGAGCGCCGGTCGCTCCACGGGCTGGGGCGCAACCTCGGCCCGTGATGCCGAGCGCTCCCGCAGGCGTCCTGACTGCAGCCACTCAGTGGCGGCAATCAGCTCCGCTGCATTGGCGAATCGATCGGCCGGATCCTTGGCCATCATCCGGTTCAACAACGGTTGATACCCTGAAAGGTCAGCAGGCAGTTCAGGCAGATCCCCCTGCACATGCTGCATGGCAATACCGACCGTGTTATCAGCTTCGTACGGCACCCGACCGACAAGCATCTCGTAAAAAACAATCCCCAGGCTGTAGAGGTCCGCGCGACCATCCAGTTCGCTTCGTCCCTGGGCCTGCTCCGGACTCATGTAGTGAGCAGTGCCGATCGTCATGCCGGTACCTGTCATCTGTGCTGAGCTGACCGCAGCAAGTAACAGCATCAGTGCAATAATACTTTTCATTATCCCCCTCTTTCAATTTATATTAACGTACTACGAACTCTTATTTATAATATTAACTATATATTGAGAAGTCAATAGAGATCGAACAGCCTCAGGCGGTGTTCTGTACCGACCCGAAGCCTCTGTGTCCAGATAGGGATACCGGGTCAGGCAGGATACGGTTTTCAATCCGTAGCCCCTTTCACTATCCGGATTTCTGCTGGATCCTGTTGGTCACTTCCCGACAGGATTATACAATCGAATTGTAATCATGAATATCTTAATAATTATCATATATAAACTTCACTATATCATCGTGTTCGACTACCTCATGCCCACTGAAAAGGTTTTTATGAGACATTGATGAGTATGCCATAACCAATGGTGAGCTAAATAAATAAATGATGTATGATATGGAAATGATTCACGTATTGACAGACTATTCTAAATAGACTATGATCCTATTGGAGCTAAAAGGTTCCGTAGTGCAATCCCGCACACAAGAGAGGGGTATTTGAGTTATGTACAAGATATTGGTCATTGCGTTGATCCTCATCACGGGAGCTGCAACAGCGCTTCCGTCCTATATCGGTTTGAGAGGCCTGAACCGTACGGTCGATGCCAAGCCGATCGGGGCAGGAGAGTTTTCCATTGGATTGTTCACGTTCCTTGGAGTCAGCCCTGATGCCAGGTTCTCCGACCTCAGCGGTACCCCGGTGGCCGTGACCGACACTGAGTATGACGGTACAGGTTACCTGACCCTGGGCCTCGGTCTGGGGGACAAGGCGGAAATTGCAGGAGGAGTCTCGTACGTCTGGAACTCCCTTACCAGGGGCGATGAAGATGCCAGGACCGCCGCTGCGGGCGAGTCCGAAAGCATCAGCGGTCTGAGCGAGGCTACTGTCGCGATGAAGTATTCCTTAAACCCGGGCGGCGGAGACTTCTGGTGGGGCATCATGCCCTGGGCCAGCTTCGGGATCTTTGACGGAGAGAACCCGGTTCTCGTCAATGAAGGAGGTTACGACGGTATCTGGCACGAAGGTCAGCCCATGTACCAGCTGCGCAGATCAATGCTGGGCACCGACCTCGGCGTCGGCGGCGACCTGCTGCTCTCGGTGGAACTGAGCCCCACCCTTCGTTTGCACACCAACCTCGGCTACCATTTCTACCAGCAGACCTTCCAGTTCACCGACCACAGGTACGGCACGAACGACAGCGTAGAGGTCGACATGACGGTCGACGACGCGGTGCTCCATGTCGCCTTCGGTGCCGAAATGCCCCTCAAGTATCTCACCCTGTTCGCGGAGGCCGAGTTACAACACTTCCTGGACAGGGATTTCGAGGGTGGTAACGGGGAGAGGTACGACGACCTGATCTCGATCTCACCCGGCATCAGGATCCCCACCACTTCCGGATTTGCCTTCGACATCGTCGGTTCCTTCTCGATGCACAACTTCGACGCGTCGTGGTCCGATCTGGGTCACTCACTTTACCAGGAGGGTGGCTCACCCAGTAACGACGACCGAGCGGATTACGCCCCGTTCCCCGG
>CAZXEF010000168.1:2122-3196 GCA_964639605.1 uncultured bacterium
GCGGCTATCCCCCCAATTGGGGCCTCGGCGTCAATCTCATGTACTCCAGTGATATCCGCGCACCCGGTAGCGCGATCCTCTCCGGGACCGTGACCGATGCGGTAACCGGAGAGCATATTGCCGCGACCGTAGCCTTCCCGGGAACCGCTGTCGATCCCGCCATGAGCAACAGCCAGACCGGCTTCTACTCCGCCAAGCTCCCCGAGGGCAGCGTGGCTGTAACGGTCAACTCCCCGGGCTACATCGGAGCCGGTTCGACTCTGCTGGTGGAGGGTGGAGTCGACATCACCAGGAATTACGCGCTCCAGCCGGAGAATGGTCTCATCACTGGTACCGTCACCGACCTGGATACCGGCCTGCCCATCCTCGGGGCGACCGTCAGTGTCGGCCAGTCCAGCGACATCACCGAGAGTGATGGCAGTTTCAGTCTCTCCATCATCGGGGGTTCCCATACGGTCACTGCGACCGCGAGGGGTTACCTCAGCGCAGAGAGGCCGATCAATGTCGTCGGAGGCGAGTCGGTCATGCTGGATATCCAGCTCCGTCCAGCCCTCGTCGAGGGCCAGGTCCTGAGCTTCAATGACATCTACTTCGACTTCGACAGCTCGAACATCAAGCCTGAGTCCTATGCGGTTCTCAATTCGATAGTCGCGATGTTCATCGAGGATGCCAACGTGCGCATCCAGATAGCCGGTCACACGGACTCCGACGGCAGCAACGCGTACAACCAGTCGCTCAGTGAGCGCCGCGCCCAGTCCGTTTACAGTTATCTCGTCGACCACGGTGTTCAGGCAAGCAGACTTACAACTGTGGGCTACGGAGAGACCCAGCCGGTCGTTCCGAACACCTCTAGTGCCAACAAGGCGCTGAACAGGCGAATCGAGTTCACAGTCCTCAGTCGTTAATTGATCAGGGGCGATAGCAGGGGCGGGAGTGATCCCGCCCCTTTTCTTTATAATAATGGGCATCACAGAGGATTCGTGGACATCGGACCGCACAGGCACATCGTTCGCCTGTATCTGCCGAACTCGTCCAGGTTGTTCAGCGTCACCTCGGCGATCAGGACCTGGATCA
>CAZXEF010000168.1:3206-6192 GCA_964639605.1 uncultured bacterium
GGATGGAGCCGGACAGCAGGATCGACGATAGCATCAAAGTGTGCTGAGACACGGTATCCGACGGATCTGCAAATGGAGTAATCAATTTATACAAATTACATAGATAATATGGATTATATATTTATTAGAAATAACATTGACACCATGACACACCGGAGGGTCGGGGACCGGCGCAGACGGCGAAATACAGCGTCGACTGATACATGCATCATGCATCAGCGTTGTTTTCAGTTGAGAGATGGGATTGCGCCGAATCAATTCCATGCTTGAAAAAAGGCGGAATGACCGGAAGGATAGGGCCGGAATTTGAAATGAAGAATCCGTTATTCATTTTAACGACCTGAATGCGTACATCCTCCATCCATAGCAGATCAGAGAATATGAAGGATACGCGTTCAAATAACGTGTGACGAAATGGCTCCATATGTTATTGCTATATTAATTGTTACGAAATACTGATATTTAGTTCTTCTGACAGCAGTGGTATTCCGGTCAGGTTCTCTTCATTTTGAAGGCATGGGGCAGGAGGTCCGCCAGGGCGAAGGACTCTGTGGAATCATCGGAGGCAACCACTACCCGCATGCCGCCTTTGCAGAACTCGGCCAGGACCTGCCTGCAGGCGCCGCAGGGCATGGGATCTCCATCCGGGGAGTAGACCAGGAGCCCTGTGAACTCCCGCTTTCCCTCCGATACCGCCTTGAACAGGGCGACCCTCTCGGCGCACATCGTCAGGCCGTAGGAACCGTTCTCGATGTTCACGCCGGTGTGAAGCTCCCCGTCCGCACCTTCCAGGACGGCGGCCACCCTGAACCGGGAATGGGGACAGTAGCAGTTCTCAAGGGCCTTCCTCGCCCTGTCCAGCATGACAGCAGTATCCATCGGGGCTAGAAGGTCCTCTCGATGAAGGGGAGGGAGCGCAGCTTGTCGTTGGCGTTCCTGAGCCTGAGGGAAATGACCTCGGAGAATGCCCTGAGGACCTTGAGACCGATCCGGGGGTTGTCATTGAGTATAGATGTGACCTCAGTGTGCTGGAACTTGGCCAGCTCCACCCTTGTATGGGCGTAGACCGAAGCGCTCCTGCTTCTCCTGTCCAGCAGGACCATCTCCCCGAAGAAGTCACCCGTCTCCAGTATCCCCAGTATCTGCTCGATACCTTCATAGGTCCGTTTGGTGACCCTGACCTTGCCCGACAGTATCAGGAAGAGCTGCTCACCGGGATCGTCTTCCCTGATAATCACGCTGTTCGGGGTCATGTCCGCGTACCTGGCCTTCTTCACGAAGAGATCCAGCTCCTCCGGGTCCAGAGTCTGGAAGAGGTAGGCGGTCTTGAACACCTCCATGTGCTCCTTTGTGAAACTGTCCTTCATGATCGTCCTTCCCATAGAGAACTTATCTGCTTCCGGAGGACTTCCCGTCAATGTCGACGAATATCGTCTTCTCCCTCGTGTAGGTCACCTGACCGGGTTTGCCCTTCTTCATTCGATTAACATACTGAACTCTCGTATAGTCGACAGGTACCACCCCTGAGGACACACCGCTGCTCCTGGCGGCCTCCATGGCGGCCTCCCTGATGACACTGCCCGGCGGGTTCTCAGCCCTGCCGTCGAGCTTCAGCACCACATGTGCGCCTGGAATCCCCCTGGCATGGAACCAGAGATCCCCCCGCCTGCCTATCCCGAAGGTCACATCCTCGTTCTGCCTGGCGTTCCTGCCCACGAAGCACCTCCAGCCCCCGCTGAGCTCTGTGGCCCCAAGCCGGTTCTTCCCATCCCTGTCCCTCTTCCGTTCCATGCGGTACCCGCGGATCTTCTCCTCCAGCTCCCCCACGTCAAGATCGCCGGATTCCTCCAGCGAACCCTCCAGCCGACGGATCTCCTTCAGGGTGGTTTCGCGAAGCGATTCGAGGTGCTTTCTCTCACGCCCGATGCTTGACGCCTTTCTGAAGAACCTGGAAGCGCTGGCCCTCAGAGTGCGGAACGGCTTCAGCGGAATGACGTGGTCTCCGCCCTCCCAGTCCGTGAGCCTGATCTCAACCAGCCCCTTCCTCTTCCCGTCCTCAACCGACAGGAGGAGGTTGCCCCATGTCCTGTACTCGTCGGGGGATACCAGACCATCAAGGGCTTCCTCCAGCCGCGCGAGCCTTCGACTCTGATATGACAGCCTGCTTCCGAGAATACTCCTCCACACTTCCAGCCTGTCTTCCCTGATGGTGGGGGAATCCTCTCCTCCACCAGGGGATAGGGGGTCGACAAGAGGTCTTCCGGGTCCCAGTCTGATGGGGAGGGGACCCTCGGGACACTCCCAGGGGAAGAATACTTTTTCGATCAGTGCATTCTCGAGGTCCTTAACGATTTCAATGACCCCGGTGGACCTATCTCCCGCCTCCCTGAGGATCGCCCTCGCGGTCACGGGTCCGACCCCCTCCAGCATCCGGTACAGGACCGGGGGTGAAGGGTCCTTCTCGATGGCCTGTACAAATGAGGGGTCGCTGCTCCACGAACCCGGAGACAGCCCGGACGGGGGAGGGGGGACGTACAACTGTCCGGGTGCCACGGTCCGATACCTGCTGTCCGACGACGTGACCCTCCGCTGGCAGGCCAGTATCCTCCCGTCCTCCCTCCTCACCAGGATCAAGTTGGCGTTCCTTCCGGTGGCTTCGAAGATGAGCCTCGTGTCGGAGGCCCCGTAGAGGAGCCTGCTGCTGAAGTGGATTTCCAGGACCCTGTCCGACCCCTGCTGGACTATACTGACGGCCTCGGCTCCTTTGATGTGCTGGTCCCAGGCGGGTGAAAGGGTATCCGACATGGGGGATTCCGCGTCCCACCACAGTCCGGGTGAATCGGGTCTGGCGCAGATCCACCACACCTCCGGGAGCGTCAGGTTCACGCTGACCACGAGCAACAGCGGCCTGATCGACAACCGCGTCAACTCGCTGCTGTTCGACGAGGAGGCAGGTGAGCTGTGGATAGGCACGCTGAACGGCCTG
>CAZXEF010000169.1:0-6115 GCA_964639605.1 uncultured bacterium
CACTTATCCTGTTCCCGAGGTTGATCGCCGTGGTGAGGAGCTTGAGGAAGACCTCCGGCATCACGACGGCAGAACCTGCGTTGATCACGACTCCCGATGACAGTGATGCTATCCTCTTCCCGAGCAGGTCGAAATCCCTTTCAGCGGCCTCGGCCAGCTGTCCCCAGCTCACATCTGGATAAGGATGGACAATATCGCCCCCCAGGGCCGGATGCACCGTAACCGGAGCACGGGCTTCGACTGCAGCGGCAAGCGGACTTACAGCTTTGTTCCCTTTCCTGTCCAGGATCTCCCTTCCAAGAGCTTCCCCGAGACCGAGGGAGTACTCCGCGGCCCTTCTGAGCCCCCCCGAGTAGACCTCTCCCGTCTCCTTCCACATACCAAAACTGCCGTCGGCTATGCCGGCCTCGACATCCTCGGACGTCTCCCCGAAGAGGGCCATCTCTATATCATGGATGGTTCCAGCCCCGTTGGTTGCCAGGCAGCTTACGGTGCCGTTACCCAGCCACTTCACCAGAAGGGGACCAAGGCCGCACTTTATGACATGCCCTCCGTACATGAAGATCCTGGCACTGCCTGCATCCCTGGCTTTCATGATGGCCCGGGCCAGCTTCCTCATGTCCCTTACGGCGAGAATGTCCGGAAGGGCTTCGGTGAATTCGATCGCCTTCATGCCTTCCGGCATGTCTCCTATCAGCAGACGGGAGCTGACCTTGCTGGTCCTGCCATGGAGAGATTTCATCTTCAGCCTTTTCCTGTCGAAATCCTCGCTCAACTGTACACCACCTCCATCAGTGTAAGCCCCTTCCCCGGAAGCGACATCCCCGCGCCGCTCCTGTCTTCAGTCTGCAGCAGCCGCGGGATGAGCTCCGGGTCTTCCGCCCCTGAACCGATGTGCAGAAGGGTCCCTACCCAGAGTCTGACCATGCCTCGGAGGAACCTGTTTGCCCGGATGAGAAAAGTCCACCCCGCCTCGTCCTCGCTGACATCCGTCTCCATGACATTGACGATCCAGTCCGAATTGGAACCGCCCTCCTTTGCCATGGCCTTCCAGCTGTTCTCCCCGAGTGAGAGCTCTGCAGCCATCTTCAGCGCCCTGGTGTCCGGATGGCGGGATGGAGGGAGATCATGGCAGTAGCGGCTTCTGAGAGGGTGTTTCTCCTTCTCCACCCTGTACCGGTAAAGCCTTGAGACTGCATCGTACCGGGCATGGAACGTATTCTCCACCTCCCCGACCGCCGTAACGGCAATGTCATCCGGGACCATGGCAGGCAGCCCCAGGCACACCCTCTCAAGCTCCTCGTCTGTTACGTCCGTATGGGCTACCTGACCAAGGGCGTGGACACCCCTGTCAGTCCTGCCAGAGCCGATAATGGGCACCTTCCTGCTGCAGAGCTGACGAAGAACGTCCTCTATCTCACCCTGGACGGTCCTCGAATCCGGCTGTATCTGCCAGCCGAGGAAATCGGTCCCGTCGTACTCTATGGTCAGCCTGATCCTTAACTGTGCCATTGCTCAGAAAACCCCCATGATCCCGACCAGCAGAAGAAGCCAGGCGATACATGCGGACGCGAATGAAATGCCGCTGCGCGCCTGCATGACATCCTTCTCCGGCGACTCCATGCCGTTCACCGAAGAGAGTGCCTCGGTGAACGAACAGGTAAGGTCCATGCCCCTCTTCCTGCTCTGTATGAATACATCCTTTATCCTCCTGGAGAAAGGTCCCGCCAGCGACACAGCCATGGCAAGGCTTTCCGTCAGACCACCCATTCTGACCCTTCTGGAAATTGAGAATAGAAGCGCTGCAGAGCGGGAGGTGCCCAGGGCGCCGGACATGGAAGCTCCTGTTGCAACAGCCGCTATCCATCTGAGTGACCTCTCTGTGACTGTGCTGTTGCCTGAGACAAGGCCCCATGCCAGGACGAATGCCGGTGCGGACACAAGCGGCAGTATCTTCAGCATTCCCCTCCTGGCAGGAGTGAACAGGTTCAGCAGAGGGAACAGGAAAAAGACCGGCAGTGCCTCCATCCGGACGAGGAACGCCGAAGCTGGACCGGCAAGCAGCCCCGCAAAAAGCATGAGCGAATAGCTTTGATCAGTCATCCGTGTCTTTGGCAAGCCTGTTCATGACCAGCCTGAACTCCAGCGGCGGAGCTTCGTTGAACTCCATCTCCTGCTCCGTGATGGGATGTACAAAGCCCAGCGTCTCGGCGTGAAGCATCTGATGGCAAGCGATCCGGACGGCATCATCCACCAGTTCTCTGTTGCGCACTGTGGACGGAAGACCCCCGGGCCTGTTCCCCCCGTACTTCTCATCGGCTATGATCGGGCATCCCTTCACGGCTGCCATGTGCACCCTGATCTGGTGTGTCCTGCCGGTCTCCAGCCTGCACTCGATCATGCTGGCCAGCCTGAACTTCTTCAGTATCCGATAGTTCGTCACCGCGCGCTTTCCGGTCTCTGTCACTCCCATCTTCTGCCGGTTGTTAAGGTCCCGCCCGATGGGTGCATCGATCCTGTCGGCGGCGGGCACCGGCGTATGCCATACGAGAGCCAGATAACGCCTTTTCACGGTCCTGGAGGAAAGCTGCTCGGACAGGCCCCTGTGGGTGATGTTGTCCTTGGCAACCATCATGAGCCCGGTGGTGTCCTTGTCCAGCCTGTGCACTATCCCAGGCCTGAGCTCTCCGGAGATACCCGAGAGATTATCGCAGTGTGCCAGCAGAGCGTTTACCAGAGTTCCGCCATGACATGTACCCGAAGGGTGTATCACCAGTCCCGCCGGCTTGTTGACGACCAGCAGGTGCTTATCCTCGAAGACTATATCCAGTTCCATGGGCTCCGGCGACAGGTCGATGGGAACGGCATCCGGTATCTCCAGGATGATTTCCTGGTTCATACTCACATTGTACGCCGGTTTTGTGACCGTTTCACCGCCGATGGTGACATGACCGTTGGAGATGAGAGTACTGATGTAGCTGCGGCTCTCCTCTATGTCATCCTGCATCACGAGATATGCGTCCAGCCGTAGCCCCACCTCCCCCTCCTCCACCCTGCTCCGGTAATACTCCAAACTAGTCGTCCAGTCTCTTTAAGATGTGGTACCCGGATCGGGTCCTTAGTATCCCGGATATTTCGCCCGGGGCCAGGGCCGCCGCCGCGCTGTCCAGGGGCCAGGCCATGGCTCCAGAGGTGAATGCCGGCAGTACCCCCCCTTCCGAAGCGGAAGGGCACTGGGAAAACTCCCTTGCCATCGTCTCGAAATCGGTCTCGCCGGATGTGATACGTCTGTGAATGCCTGTGATCGTGCGCAGCGCGTCAAGGTCCTGCTCGGCTGGAGAAAGGCTGTCAGACGCTCCTTCTGATTGAATGAAGATATGGGCGGCATGAAGGAAATGGAGGTCCTGGCCGGGCTGCGGCTCGACCAGCCGGATGTCCGTCGAAACCGTGTCCTGTCGGGGCGTCTCGGATGTCGCCTCCCTCTCCTGTGCTCCGCAGGAGGCAATCAGAAGAAATGCCGCAAACCATACCGCAGTGGTATCCTTTGTAGCATGAACCATGGAAATGCCTCCAGCTGGTGAGAAACAATTACTGATACCGATGACCGGGGGCCGGTCGTGGATACGCCGGTTGACATTCAAGTCTTTGGTCATATCCATACTGGATATATAATACGATAATTGATCAGAACACTGTTAAGGTTACCGAAAGGAGTACATCAGTGAACAGGCAGGATTACTTCTCAGACCGCGCCAATGGGATGAAACGGTCGGTCATCCGTGAGCTGCTGAAGCTGACCGCAAAACCCGGCATCATCTCATTCGCCGGGGGATTGCCTGCACCTGCAACTTTTCCGGTAGACTTCGTAGAGGCTGCGGTCGACAGCGTTATCGAGAACGAGCATGAAACCGCCCTGCAGTACGGACCCACCGAGGGCGATGCCAGGCTCAGGGAAGACCTTGCCATAATAATGAGGAAGGACGGTATCAAGACCACGGCCGACCACATACTCATCACCACCGCTTCCCAGCAGGGCCTGGACCTTGTCGCCAAGATATTCCTGAACCCGGGTGACACATGCATAACCGGTTCACCCACATACCTGGGCGGTCTTCAGGCCTTCAAGAGCTACCAGGGAGTCCCGGTGGGGGTGGATCTTGATGACCAGGGCATGATCCCGGAAAAGCTCGAGGAGACGATAGTCAAACTCGAAAGTGAAAACCGGAAACCAAAGTTCATTTATATCATCCCCGATTTCCAGAATCCCGCCGGCGTCACCATCCCGGAGTCCAGACGGAGGCAGATACTCGAGATAGCCAGGAAGGGCGAATACCTGATCGTCGAGGATACACCCTACAGGCAGCTGAGGTACAGCGGACAGAGCCAGCCGACCTTCCAGTCCATGGCTCCGGAGATGGTCCTTTCACTCTATACAATCTCCAAGATACTGCTGCCGGGATTCCGTCTCGGCTGGGCCTGCGGTCCGGACTGGATAGTGGACAAGATGGTAATGGCAAAGCAGGCGGTGGACCTCTGCACGCCGCCCTTCACCCAGGCGATAACCCACGCCATGCTGGTGAACGGAGCACTGGAAAAGGGCCTTGAGACGACCATCGAACTCTACAGCAGCCGCAGGATACTGATGCTGGCCTGTCTGGAGAAGGAGTTCGCCGACATCGAGGGAGTAAGCTGGACCAAGCCCGAGGGAGGGCTCTTCCTCTGGCTCACGCTTCCGGAGGGAATGAGCACTGAGGAAATCTTCGAACAGGCAATAGAAGAAAAGGTTGCATACGTTCCGGGAAGCGCGTTCTATCCCAACAATGACAATTTCCGCAGCATGCGGCTCAACTTCAGCTACGCCAACGAGGAGCAGATCTGTGAAGGCGTGAAGAGACTGGGGAAAGTAATCAGGAAGAACGTCTGACCAGGTTTGCTGCAAGATCGAGGGGCGGGAGTTTCTCCCGCCCTTTCTCATTCAGACATTCCTGAGGCTGTTCAGAAGGATGAGGAACTCCTCCCCCCTCTTCAGATAAAGAAGCAGCTCCCTCTCCCCTCCCGACGGAAGGTTGAAGACGATTGATATCTCATCGTAGCCCATCAACCTCCCCTTTATCTCCGCGGAGATCACGCTGATCAAGGGGACAGTGTGCTCGAGGTCGGCGCCAAAGGGCTTCACCAGTAATCCGAAAAGGCCGTGGAGCCTGACCTGCAGATGCGTGGAAGACAGGCTCACGGCTATACATTTCCAGGTGCTGACCAGTTTGGTCCAGACGTTCTTCTGCGACTGGGCCATGGCATACTTCTCCTGGAAAAGCAAGGCGCCCTCGCTTAACTCAGATCCCATTACGAACCCTTCTTTGCTCAATACCGGATTCCATCAAACCACTAGTCACTTCCTGTCAGGGCCCTTGCCACGGAGATCATGATGCAGCGGCTGCTGCCGGTGGCCCCGGACACCGCATCCACTACCGGGCTCTGGGCTTCCATGATGCGGTCTACGGTCTCCAGCGCCTCGTAGCCTGGTCCGCTCTGCTGGTCGGTGATGCGTATATCCGTTATCCGGCCGCCGGAGACGGTGACGTCAAGTGAAACACTGACAAGGAAATCACCATAACTGCCGGAGTAGATCCCGTCGTCGATCTCGCTCAGGTCCACATGCTCGATGGTCTGGGCATTGATCGTCCTCACCATCTTGTCGTACCTGAACTTGAAGAAGACCACGGCTATTATCAGCATACCGACGATGACCACCAGGGCAGTAAGAACCTCCTTCTTCTTCATGTTCCCCTCCAGAAGCTGTTCGACTATTCGCTGCAGGCAGCCCGTTCAACCCTGTTGCGGCCGGAGCGCTTTGCCAGGTAGAGGGCGGCGTCCGCCACCGCGATGGTTTCCTCGATGTTCCTGCATGAGGCTTCCGCAACCCCGATGCTGCATGTCACTGTCATGCTGGTTCCGTCATTAAGGGAATGCCGGCTTCCTTCCATGGACTTCCTGAGCCTCTCGGCCATGCCCGTCGCGCCCTCTATACCGGTCTCGGGAAGGACCACGCAGAACTCCTCTCCCCCATACCTTCCGGCAAAATCCGTCTTCCTGAGGGTCTGAGCTATCTTCCCTG
>CAZXEF010000170.1:0-6007 GCA_964639605.1 uncultured bacterium
TCTTCCCGGTTCTCTTTTCCTTCATGCAGTAACGGGATGAGGCCTCTTCCCGGTTTTCTTTTACCGCAAGCTGTAACGGGATGAGGCCTCTTCCCGGTTCTCTTTTCCATCAGGCAGTAACGGGATGAGGCCTCTTCCCGGTTCTCTTTTCCTTCATGCAGTAACGGGATGAGGCCTCTTCCCGGTTCTCTTTTTCCCTTATTGATAACGACTAACTAACGATCGATCACCAGAAGCCTGCCGCTGGCGGTTTGGTCGCCTGCCGATACCCTGACGAAATAGACACCGGGGATCAGGCCGGCTGTGTCGAGCATGAGCCTGTTCTCCCCCTCCCCCAGGGGGATTGCGCCCGACGCGATCATCCGCCTCCCCGCCAGGTCGTAGACGGAGACGCTGACCTGGGACGGTTCCGGAAGACTGAAGACTACCGAAGAGCTGCTGCTGCAGGGGTTGGGAGCGCAGAGCAACGAAAGACCGGGGCCATGATCCGGAGCGCCCTGGATCCCCGTCCCACCTCCGGTGAGGCACCCGCTCCTGAAACGGTCGTGCCTGAACATGGACCATCCGGGCCCCTGGCCATCTCCGGCGGATATCATGTATGCCCTCCCATGGTTGTCCGCGGGCGAGGAGGAGGTTCCGTAGCCGCCGATCACGAAGACGTCCATGCTTCCGTCACCGTCGAAGTCCCCAGTGACCGGGGCATGGTCTATGTCGTAAGTGTCCCCGTAATGAGCCTGCAGGTCCAGCTCCCACAGCAGTTCCCCGCCGGATCCCCTCCTTGCTGTGAGGTCTCCTCCCGAGGTGCCGTATATCAGGTCGGGGATGGTGTCGCTATCGATATTGGTCACCGCGGCGCCGCGGAAGATGCTCCCGCTGCTCGGGCAGTACCACAGTGGTGCACCCGTGCTGCTGATGACGCCGATACCGGAGCCGGTGGTGTACACCACTTCCAGATCACCGTTGCAGTCGAGGTCGGCTATGCTGGTTGGCCCGCATGCGTAGGAGGAAGCGGCGAAGGTCCATTCCGTGGACCCGTCCTCCCCGTTCAGGAGGTAGACATTGCTGTCGTAGCATCCTATGGCTATCTCCGGCAGGCCGTCTCCGTCCACGTCAGCAAAAGAACCGCCATGGTACATCCAGTCTCCAGGAGCATCGCTGTGCCACTCCTCATCACCTGTGGCTCCGTCAAGGCAGTAGACCCTGCAGTCGCCCATCCACTGGGCAACGACTATCTCAAGTTCCCCGTCACCGTCGAAATCATTAATGTTCGGGCAGGACTGAATATAGCTGTCGCTGCCCAGGGCCTTCTGCCACTGGACCTGTCCGCTGTCGGCGTCGAGACAGAACACGTGACCGTTGAAGGTGCCGTTCACGACTTCAAGGTCACCGTCCAGATCGACATCGGCGATGGCCGGAGGCGAGTCTATGCAGTAGCCCTCGTCGGTGGACCATTCCAGGTCACCCGTGGCGCCGTTGATGCAGTAGACCGTCTGGGTCGACGAACAGGGCACCACGACTTCCAGTTGGCCGTCATCGTCCACATCGCATATCACCGGTGAGGAGTCGTTGCAGCCTCCGGTGACGTAGGTCCAGGAGCTGCTCCCGTCCTCCCCGTTGAGGCAGTGGATGGCCTCATCGTTGAAGTAGGTCCCGAAGACTATTTCGGGGAGACCGTCGCCATCTAGATCGGCAGTGGCTGCCGACCCGAAGGAGGGGGCATCCAGGTCGGTCCACCACTTGATCTCAGGATAGGCCTGCCCTGTAACTGAACCGAACGCGATAAGCACAGGCAATAACAGTGCTGCGGCGGATCTCATGACTTCACTTTCCTTCCCGGTACCTTGTTCGATAGCAGTTTAAACCATGACATGAATAGCATTACGCCAGTCAATAAAGGAAGTCAACATTGACCGCGGCAGAGCCCTTTTCCCCGAAGGGTTTTCTGTGTAATTTACCCTGAAGGAAGTGTAACAATCCCGAGGGGAGGAACCATGAGATTCCGGATGTCCTACAGGCTGCTGGCCCTTGCGGCTTTCATTCCCATGGCGGCGGGACAGGTTCTGATAGACCATACATGCGCGGACCTGGACCAGGTCCCGTCATCATGGATAGAGGAAGTGCAGGACAGCATCCCGTCGCATTACGCCCATACGTCCCACGGCGGCCAGCTTACGTGGGGGCTTTATTTCATCGAGGACGCCAACCCCTTCTACTCCTATGTGACGGGCAGCTCCTACCTTCCCTCGGAAGCGGGGGCCTGGTGTATCTTCGACGGCCAGGAGACTGCCACCTACATCACTCCCGACCTGTACTGGGAGACAGGCACGGGCATGGACATGACCAGAGCCGTGCTCGACAACAATCCGGAGATCCGCACGTCCATGTGGAGCTGGTGCACCCAGCTGGATTCCTACAATGAGAACCAGGTCCAGGCCTATCTTGATTCAATGTCGGTCCTGGAGTCGGAATACCCTGAGGTGACGTTCATCTACCTGACGGGCAACGCCCAGGGTACAGGTTCGGCCGGGTACAACAGGTGGCAGAGGAACAACCAGATAAGGGACTACTGCATGACGGGCGGCAAGGTGCTGTACGATTTCGCGGATCTCGACTGCTGGTGGTATAACCCCTCCACTTCCTCATGGGAGCAGCATACCTACGAGTACGGGGGGAACGACATCCCTGCCGAGCACCCCCAGTTCTACGGTGAGGAGTACGCTCATACCACTGCAGAAAGCTGTCTTCAGAAGGGGGAAGCTCTCTGGTACATGATGGCCGTGATATCCGGATGGCAGGGAACTGGTATCGGCGAGAGCCCTCAGCAGGAGGCCGGCGGCATCAGCCTGCGTGTGGAGAATCCCTGCCGGGGAACAGCCTCCCTATGGTGCACCACCTCAGCCCCTTCCCAGGTGGAGGTTTCCGTATTTTCCTGCGAGGGAAGGCTGGTGTGCGTGCCGTTTCGCGGACAGATCGACGGGGGAACCAGGAGGATAGAAATGACGGGCCTGGAGCCCGGGCTGTACCTGGTGACCATTACGGCCGACGGCCGTTCCATCGCTGAAAGCATGGTGTCACTGGGCGCACGCTGAGGTTCCCGCTACTCCCACTCGATGGTTCCGGGGGGTTTTGTGGAGATGTCGTAGACCACTCTGCTAACCCCGCTGACTCTGTTCACTATGGAGGATGATATCCTTGCCAGATGCTCGGGGGCCATGCGGTACCAGTCCGCGGTCATTCCGTCGGTGGATGTCACCGCTCGAAGGGCTATCACCCTGTCGTAGGTCCTCTCGTCGCCCATGACACCCACTGTCCTAACTGGAAGAAGGACTGCGAAGGCCTGCCATATCTCATCGTACAGCCCGTTCTCCAGCAGGTAGTCTATGAAGATCCTGTCCACTCTTCGGAGGACATCAAGATCGGCGGGGTTCACTTCTCCCAGAATCCTCACAGCAAGGCCGGGACCGGGAAAAGGATGCCTCGCAACCATCCGTGCGGGAAGACCGAGTTCCAGGCCCAGTTCCCTGACCTCGTCCTTGAACAGCTCCCTGAGTGGTTCCAGGAGCTTCAGATCCATCCTCTCCGGCAGACCGCCGACATTGTGATGGCTCTTGATGGTGGCTGAGGGTCCACGAAAGGACACGCTCTCTATCACATCAGGGTAGAGGGTGCCCTGGGCAAGGTGGGTGACATTGTCGATTTCCGAGGCGGCCTTCTCGAAGAGCTCGATGAAGACCCTTCCGATGATCTTCCTCTTCTGCTCCGGATCGGAGACGCCGCGGAGGGCTCCCAGGAAATCCTCAGTCCCGTCGATGACCTTGAGGGGCATTCCGAAGTGGTCGCGGAAAGTTTCCACAACCGATTCCCTCTCCCCCATCCTCAAAAGACCGTTGTCGACGAAAATGGGTGTGAATCGATCTGGAACGGCCCTGTGGAGCAGGGCTGCCACCACTGATGAATCAACTCCTCCCGACAGGCCCAGTATCACATTACCCTGGCCGGCAAGCTCCCGCCTGACCATCTCCACTGCTCTTATGCCGAAGGTCCTCATGTTCCAGTCGGGGGCGATCGCTGCTATCTCGAGGACGAAGTTCCTCAGGAGCTGCCTGCCGAACTCGGTGTGGTTCACCTCGGGGTGGAACTGAACGCCGTACCTCTTCCTCTCGGGATCCCCCATCGCCGCGATGGGCAGGGAGTCGGTGCTTGCGATGACACTGTAGCTTGCGGGCACCCTCACCACCCTGTCACCATGGCTCATCCATGCCTGCTGTCCCGGCTCTATCCCCCGGAACAGGTCCGCAGAGGTCAGGTTGTGGAGCCTTGCAGGACCGTACTCCCTTTCATGCCCCCCCTCGACGCCGCCGTTCTCATGTAGTGCCATGAGCTGCATCCCATAGCAAATGCCCAGCATCGGGAGGTCGAGATCGAATACTGCCGGGTCTGGATGGGGAGAGTCCTCGTCATATACGCTGGAGGGACCGCCTGACAGGACCAGGGCCGATGGTTCCATTCCCAGCACATCCGACAGCGGAGCGTTACCGGGCAGCAGTTCGCAGTAGACGCCCATTTCCCTGATCCTTCTGGCGATCAGCTGATTGTACTGCGAACCGAAATCCAGGACAGCCACTCCTCCGGGGATCATTGATACTCCTTAACAGCTATTTTCGAGTTCGCCGTCGATGGTTTCCCTGTGCGGAAGCCTCACCGGGTAATCACCGTCGAAGCATGCGGTGCAGTAATCTTCAGGACCGTGAGCGCTCACACAACCAAGCATACCTTCCTTCGAGAGGTAGCCCAGGCTGTCCAGCTCCAGCTGACCGGCTATCTCATCCACCGAGTAGTTCCTGGCTATCAGCCGGGAGGGTTCAGGAAAATCTATGCCGAAATAGCATCCGTACTTGTGAGGCGGACAGCTCACTCTCATGTGGACCTCGGCGGCACCGGCCTCCCGAAGGGCTCTTATCCTTGCCCTGCTGGTTGTCCCCCTGACTATGCTGTCCTCCACAACGCAGAGTTTCTTCCCCCTGACCGCTTCCGGGATCGGCTGCAGTTTCCTCATCACCATCACCGCCCGTTTTGCGGAAGCCGGATTGATGAAGGTCCTCCCGATGTAGTGGTTCCTCGTGAAGCACATGTCGAAAGGTATTCCCAGCTCCCTTGAGAAGCCGATGGCGGCGAACATACCGCTGTCCGGGACTGGAGCCACAATGTCACAGTCCGCCGGATGCTCCCTGGCCAGCTGCCGGCCCATGGCCAGCCTCGTTGAGTATACGCTGTCGCCGAAGACCATGCTTCCGGGTCTGGCGAAGTAGACATGCTCGAATATGCACTGGGCCAGCCCCCTTCTCTTCCTGAAAAGGTCGGTGCCTGCGCTGAACCTCTCCGACTCAGGCTCGAACCCGTCGTGGGGTATGTAGAGTATCTCCCCCGCCTCGATCTCCCTCAGGTACTCGACCCCGCAGACATCAAAGGCCAGTGTTTCGCTGGCCACCATCCAGCCGCCCTCCTCGAACCTGCCTAGGTTAAGGGGCCGGAAACCCAGGGGATCCCTCACGGCGTACATGCCGCAGGGGGTCATCAGGAGGAAGCAGTAAGCACCCTGAAGCCTCCTCAGAGCTATCTCGAGGGCCTCCCGGATGTTGAAGCCGGTCCGCTCCAGGTTCCTTGACATCAGGTGGAGCACCACCTCTGTATCCGTGTTGGTGAGGAAGATGGCCCCCTGGCGCTGAAGTTCTTCTCTAAGGGATCCCGCATTGGAGAGGGTACCGTTGTGAGCGATACCTATCTGAAAACCGGCCATTCTGACCAGGAGAGGCTGTGCGTTCTCGACACCTTCACCGCCGTAGGTGCCGTATCTCACGTGCCCTATTACGGAGGAGATGTCCTTCCCTGAAAAATCCGCCGGAAGATCGGCCATGGCCTCGGCAACCGTACCTTTCCGCTTGTGCAGCCGCATGAAGCCGTCACGGCATGTGAGAACCCCGGCCGCTTCCTGACCCCTGTGCTGAAG
>CAZXEF010000171.1:0-2430 GCA_964639605.1 uncultured bacterium
CGCCTCGATGTTCGGACCCGATGCCATCGAGTACCGCAAGGAGAGGAACCTCCTTGATTTCCAGGAGGAGATGGGCATCCTGATCCAACAGGTAGTAGGGATAAAGGTAGGCAAATACTACATGCCGGCCTTCAGCGGGGTCGCCTTCAGCAGGAACGAGTTCAGATGGTCCTCCAGGATAAGCAGGGAGGACGGGCTCCTCAGGCTTGTGCCGGGCCTTGGAACAAGGGCCGTTGACAGGCTGGGCGACGATTACCCCGTACTCGCCGCCCCCGGCCAGCCCGGTCTCAGGGTGAACACTAGCGTAGACGAGACGGTGAGGTACGCCCCCAGGTTCATGGACGTCATCAATCTCGAGGAGAGAAGGATAGAGACCGTCAAGGTCGAGGATATCGTATCGGAGTACGGCGCTCAGTACCCGCAGGTGGAGAAGGTGTTCTCCACTCACCGCGACGGGATGATATCCAGGGTGAACAGGTTCACTGATTTCGGGAAGGAGTACGTAATACCCACCTTCGAGGGTCTTCTGGGTCCAGGCAGCAACTTTCTGGAGACGATGCGCAGGATGCTGGAAGCGCTGGAACAAGGATGCGGCTTCCCTGTAGACATCGAGTTCGCGGCCGACGGAAGGGACATATACATACTCCAGTGCAGGGCACAGAGTTCGTGGGCCAAGTGCGAAGAGGTCCATCTGAGGGAAAAGCCCGACTCGGGGGATGTCCTATTCACAGCTGACAGGTACGTATCCGACGGCTTCGTCCAGAATGTGACCCATATCGTATTCGTTGACCCGGAGAGTTACGATTCCCTGAAGGAACTCGACCAGCTGGTGGAGGTCGGGAAGATTGTGGGAAGGCTTAACGGCATCCTCATGAAGCGCAGTTTCATACTCATGGGGCCCGGCAGATGGGGAAGCCGCGGAGACGTCAAGCTCGGAGTACAGGTGACCTACTCGGACATCAACAACACGGCTGCTCTGATAGAGATGGCATTCCAGAAAGGCAGTTATCTTCCGGACCTGTCCTTCGGGACGCACTTCTTCCAGGACCTGGTGGAAGCAGGTATCAGGTACCTGCCGCTCTATCCCGATGACAAGGACGTTGTCTTCAGGAAGGAGTTCTTCGTGGAGAGCGAAAACGTACTCTGCCAGCTTCTGCCGGACAGCGGTGCCCTGGCCGATGTGGTCCGGGTCATCGATGTGAAGGCCAGCACTGGAGGAAGGATACTGAGGATAGCCATGAACGGGGACGAGGGGGAGGCCATAGCCTACTTCGCCTCGGAGGAAAGTGTCATCAAGAGTGATCACGACCGTCTTCCGCAGCATCACAGGACATTGGATTCCAGTTCCGACGACCACTGGCTCTGGAGGCAGAGGATGGCTGAGACCCTTGCCGGGGGTATGGATCCCCTGAAATACGGGGTAAAGGGCCTGTACCTGTTCGGAAGCACCAAGAACGCCACAGCGGGACCCATCAGCGACATAGACCTGCTGGTGCATTTCGATGGAGATGACGGGCAACGCGCTCGTCTGGAATCATATCTGGACGGCTGGGACAAATGTCTGGTGGAGCTCAATTTCATCAGGACCGGGCTCAAGACGGATAAAATGCTTGATATCCACGTAATCACCGACAGGGAAATAGAAGAGAAACAGTCCTACGCGGTGAAGATAGGCGCGGTGAACGACGCTGCCCGTCCGCTGCAGATGGGCGGCGGGGGGAGCAGTTAGAGCAACACCCTGACCGCTGATCCAGGGTCTTCCATGTGGAATTTCACAAGTGCCAGCTCCGGTCCCCGGTGAGCACCTCCGAACATGAAGGTCCTGCCGATCCGCTCCATCCACCTGCCTGTCAGATCCACCGATTCGTGAACATGCCCGTGCAAGGTAATATGAGGCTGGCGTGTCCTTATCAGCCTTGCTATGGCGATACTCCCCACATGAAGGTCCAACGGGGCATGGTCCACCTTGATACCGTCCAGTGCCGCCCTGTCGAGACAGGTTTCGTAGGGAGGCGAGTGGAAGAGCATGATGGCTCGGGAAAGGTCCCGGTGGGCCGTGAGTTCGGTCAGATCATCCTGGATCGTTGAATGGCGCATTTCGATATCGGATACAGGAACGGTGTGGATCCCGTCTTCAGGATGTACGCATCCTGGATCGACGAACCTGGAGACATCATACTTCTCCCAGTCCTTCAGTCTGAAGGGAGTGGGCGGGACGAAGGAATAGCCGTACACCTGGAAGGAGTCCATCTCGAACACCCGGTTGTGGGCGTAGTGCCACAGGCCCCTAGATTCCCACTCCAGCATGACCGTCTCCTCGAACCTTCCGTCGTCATTCCCCAGAATGATGAACACCTCCGGATAGGAATCGCCCATGGTTTCCTTGAGACGGAGCAAGCCGGCGGCAAGCACATCCTCGACGAAATCCGG
>CAZXEF010000171.1:2440-5945 GCA_964639605.1 uncultured bacterium
TGAGCTGACAGGGGCGGCGCTGCTCGCGATTCACCAGCGGAGCCGGGGAGTGCCCCGGCATATCAACAAGCTCTGCAACCGCTTGCTGCTGCTTGGGTACGGAAAGGGCAAGCACATCCTCGACGAAATCCGGTTGAGCCGTGTCCGAAGCCAGCATGGCAATCGCCCCCGGGAGAAGGTCACCGCCGATGAAGACAGCCCGTGGAGCTTCCTCACCAATGGCCCGGAACAGCTGCGAGTACCGGTGCCCGCTTCCGTGCAGATCAGAGCAGAAAAAGCAGTTCTTCATATGCTTTCAATATAAATAAAACAGAGGCGCCCGATGGTAACGGGCGCCTCTTTCCCTTTTCAGAGCGGAAGTTAGATCCAGCCCCTGGCCCTGCAGGCCTCCACGACCCTCCCTACACTTATAACGTAGGCGGCGTCACGCATGTAGATACCGTGCCTCTCGGCAAGCTCGCTGACCGCAATGAACGCCTCGGTCATCTTCTGGTCAAGTTTCCCGAGGACCTCGTCCTTGGTCCAGTAGTAGTTCATGTTGCACTGGACCTGCTCGAAGTAGGAGCAGGTCACTCCTCCGGCATTGGCAAGGAAATCGGGGATATTGAAGATACCCATCTCCTCGATCACCCTGTCCGCCTCGGGAGTGGTGGGGCCGTTGGCGCCCTCGCCGATTATCTTCACCCTGCTGCTTATCTTCGTGACGCTGTCGGCGTTGATCTGGTTCTCCAGGGCGCAGGGCAGGAGGATGTCAACGTCCTGCTCTATCCACTGGTGGCCCTCCAGTATCTCGTAGCCGAGATCCTGGGCCTTCTGCCTGTCGATGCCGCCGAACTTGTCGGTTATTGAAAGGAGCTCGTCAAGATCGATCCCGTCCTTGCGTCGGAATGCGTAGCTCTTCTGGTCCGCCTGGTCCCAGCAGGATACGCATATCACAGTTCCGCCCATCTGGTCGTAGAGCCGGATAGCGTACTGTGACACGTTGCCGAATCCCTGCACGCTTGCGGTGGTGTCCTGGGGTCTTATGTCGAGCTGTTTCAGAGCTTCCCTCACGGTGAAGATGAGCCCGAAACCGGTTGCCTCGGTCCTGCCCAGGCTTCCTCCCATTCCTACGGGTTTGCCGGTGATGAAGCCGGGGTACTTGGCACCCATGATGGCCTCGTACTCGTCCATCATCCAGAGCATGTGCTGGGCGCTGGTCATGACATCGGGAGCGGGAACATCCTGCAGGGGGCCCACATTACGGACCAGCTGACGTACCCATCCCCTGCATATCTGCTCCTGCTCCCTCATGGAGAGATTGTGGGGGTCGCAGATGACCCCGCCCTTGCCGCCTCCAAGAGGGATGTCGACAACGGAGCACTTCCAGGTCATCCACATGGAGAGGGCTCGGACGGTATCGATGGTCTCCTGCGGGTGGAACCTTATTCCTCCCTTGCTGGGACCCCTGGCATCGTTGTGCTGACACCTGAAACCTCTGAAAACCTTTACCGAACCGTCATCCATACGGATGGGTATGTTGAAATGGTACTCCCTCATGGGATTTCTCAACAAACCCCTTGCTCCCTCTTCCAAATCCAGGAAATCTGCAACCTTGTCGAACTGTTCCTGGGCCATCCTGAAGGGATTGAAGTTATCTCCGGCCATTCGAGACTCCTCTCAAGAGAAAGAAAGCCCCCCTGAATTATCTCTGACTGATTTTCCGGGGAGGTTGTCCTGCCCCTCGCGGAGCAGTGTTGTACTGCTTCAGGTCACCTTGGTAATCTAACAAAATAAGACTGTAAAGAGTAGATGCCCGGGTCACTCTCCCGCTTCTTCAGAACCACCTCCGACGAAGACTCCTCGAGAAAGGCTGCAAGGGCTTCCCATCAATGAAAGCTACTGTGGATCGAAGATATCCACCTGCAGGAATAGGACCCCGGCGATGATCATGGTATGCAGCTAATGCGACTCCTCTACAACTTTTTTGATAACTTCCTGCACCTTGGCGTGCAGCTCGCTGAGCCTGTAGGGCTTCTGTATGAACCCGGCCAGCCCCTTGCCCACGAACCTCTGGGTTACATCCTGCTTGTTGTAGCCGCTTGAAATGATGACCTTCACGGAGCTGTCTATCTTGCGCATCTCCCTGAACGTCTCGTCCCCGTCCATATGGGGCATGGTCAGGTCGAGGATTATGCAGTCTATCTCTCCGTGCATCTCCCTGAATATCTCAAGGGCTTCCCGCCCGTCCCCGGCAAGGTACACATTGTATCCCTTCCGCTGCAGCATGGACCTTCCCACGTCCCTCACGGAAGCTTCATCGTCCACCAGCAGGACTGTACCGCCGTGGAGTTCCTCCAGCCGGCATACATCCTTTCTGGTCCCGGACTCCGCTTCACCCTTCACGGCCGGAAGGAGGACCTTGAAGGAGGAGCCGCTGCCTTCCTCCGAGTAGACCTTTATGGTTCCCCCGTGACCCCTGACTATTCCCAGTACTGCCGATAGCCCCAGTCCCCTCCCGGTGAACTTCGTTGTGAAGAATGGATCGAAGAGCCTCTTCAGGGTCTCTTCGTCCATGCCGCAGCCGGTATCAGCCACCTCCATGTAGACGTAGACGCCCTCCTCCACCTGGTCGCTGAGGTATACCGTTCCGAGGTAGTCCGAATCGCATTCCATGATGTTGGTGGTAATGGTTATCACCCCGCTTGTGTCCTCCATTGCATCCGATGCGTTCGTTATGAGGTTCATTATGATCTGTCTCATCTGGGAGGGATCGGCCTCTATGGGGGGAAGTTCCTCGGCTAGGTTGAACTTGATCACCGCCTTCTTCGAGATGGATATCTCGAGGAGATGGGTCATCTCTCTGATTATCCGGTTGAGGTCCAGTTTGGAGATCTGGAACCTGCCTTTGCCGGAATAGGCCAGCATCTGCTTGGTGAGGTCAGCCGCGTTCCTTGCCGCCTTCTCTATCTCCTCTATGGACGATCGTGCGGGACTTCCGGGCTCGCTGTCCAGAAGGGCCAGGTCGGCGTATCCCAGGATCGCCATGAGTATGTTGTTGAAGTCGTGTGCTATTCCACCGGCCAGGACTCCCAGGCTCTCAAGCTTCTGGGTATGCTGTATCTGGGCTTCGAGGTTCTTCCTCGCCTCTTCGGCGACAACTTTATCGGTTATGTCCAGGGCTATGCCGCCCAGCATGTCGCCGTTCTCCCTGCCCTTGGAGATGCGGAACTTGTGTGTCTGGAAGGTCCTTTCCCTTCCGTGGGAGTCCACAACCCTCTGAATATTGATGCTGTACCCTCTGTCCAGGGCTTCCCGGTCATCCCTGGTGAGGGAATCAGCTTCATCCTCGGTGAAGCACTTGGACGTGTGGCTGTCTATCCAGCTGTCGTCGGCAGCGAATACCTCCCTCATGAAAGGATTTATGTATACGTAGCGGCTGTCGGCGTCCTTGAGGAATACCGCAGCCGGGAGCTGGTCCATGAACGAGCGGAATCTCTTCTCGCTCTCCACCAGCTCCATCTGG
>CAZXEF010000172.1:0-5942 GCA_964639605.1 uncultured bacterium
TGCCGTCGAGCATGGACGGATGGACGACGATGAGCCTGTCACCCTGGTTCACAGTACCCACCAGTCTCCCTGGACTTGCGGAAGCAACCGAATCAGGTGACATCCAGTCCTGCTCATCCATGACCAGGAACTCGGTGGACGGCTCCACGTTCAGTGAGAACTGGTACGAGCCGCTGGAATACTGGCCGCCTGTGACCACGGAAGGGCTGTAATGATCCGTGAGGTCGTAGGCACAACAGGACGAGGATACTCCGGAAACACTGAAATCGTACCTGCCGGTCTTCTCTCTGGAGGGGAAGAGGACCCGGCCCGTAAGGTTCCCGAACCGATCCGGGTACTCCACCTGGACCGAAGTGAGAGCCAGTTCGCCTCCGCCGACATCCTCCACGAACACGATGTCCAGGTCGCAGGAACCCGACAGCTGCAGGTCAGTGGCCTCGAGGATACGTCGACCGGACCCGTACCAGGTATCGGTGAACACCTCCGTCCCGTTCACGTAAAGGTCTGCAACATGCATCTGGGAGGTTTCTGTAATGACCGAGACCTTGATACTGCAGCTGCCCTGGTCTCCAACCTGGAAGGGAAGGGAAATGCTCTCCCCCTGCGAAACGGTCTGCCACACCCATCCGGTGCTGGTTTCGTAGCGCGGCAACCAAATGTTCTCCCCCCGCATCCAGGTGTCGGTGTAAATGGTGCTTCCCCAGCCGGGGGAAGCATCGGGCTCACCTGACACCGTTCCCATCCTTCTCCCGTTCTCGCCTCCCCAGGTAAGCCAGTAGACATTGTGTGTGGCGTACCGGTGCTCCAGCCTGACGATATCCTGCTCCTCCAGGTGCCATCTGGAGAGCCCTCTGCCGAAGAAGAACACGGTATCATTACCCTCGAAAATACCGTCTCCATCCGCATCGCTGACCGTAATGCCCACTTCCTCCAGTTGATGGCTGTCCTCGGGGCTCGAGGAGAACATGACGCCGGGGCCGGTGAACATCCTGAGGGTAGCGCAGGGGGAGCCGACGACCTGGCAACCGGCTGCCTCGAGCTGGTCACCCGTAACGGAATAGCCACCGGTCTCCTCGACGGAGATCCTTGCCCATGGCAGTCCCCAGAAGACGCTCTCGTAGGACTGGTCAGTACCTTCTTTCCAGTAAAGGCACCCTTCGGGGGCAATGAGCCCGAGTAGGGGGTGATCCTCAACGGGAATGCCCCCGCCAGCAGGGTCCCAGCTGAGCCTGACGGATATCCTGGAGGCGTAACTGGCTCCAATGAGGTCTGTGACGGGGTATACCGTAACCATGGCGACACTTGTGCCGCCCAGGGGTATGACCCCTTCCAGGACCGCATGCTCACCCGGTGGAGCCACAGGTTCCGCGGCCACCTCCGTCGCTTCCAGACCATCTCCCGAGAGAGCCGGGGTCCTCACTGAAACGGAAGCCGTCCCGGTAGGCCCGTAACCGGAAGCTGACCACTCCAGGTGCGGCTCCGAACCGGGAGGCACGGGTATGAAAAGGGTGATGGCCGGACGCGGGGGCTCACCGGGAACGAACCTGGTGGGTACACCTGAGAAGACGGGATAGACCCCGCTCTCGATCTCGGCCCTCTGCGGCTGCGGGAAGGAAAGGACTGTGGTGTAACCGGCGACCGGGTCCGTCTGAATGGGCTGCAGCAGCTGGGAGAGGGAAGCGCACAGCATAATCATCAGGATCATTCTTCACATACCGCCTTTGCAATCTGCGGAAGCACCAGGCCTGCGGTCCCCCGCAGGCTCAAAGTCCCTTCAAGCCGTGAAAGCGGTGTTTCCTCCGTATTAATCTCTATCACCCTTGCTCCCTCCCTGAGCGCTATCAGGGGCAGGGCGGCAGCGGGGTACACAACCATGGATGTTCCTATCACCATCATCAGATCGCAGCTTTCGGCAAGCCTGAAGGCCCTCTTGAGGGACTGCTCCGGCAGGTTCTCCCCGAACAGCACTACATCGGGTCTCAGAACGCTCCCGCATGAACACCTCGGAGGAACCTCACAGAAGATATCCTCCGTCATGGGCACAGGGGACGCACCGCACCCTTCGAGGCATGAAGCCGTTCTCAGGCTCCCATGGAGTTCTATCACGTCCCGGATCCCCGCCTTCTGGTGAAGTCCGTCTACGTTCTGGGTTATCAGGGGCAGCCTCCCGACGGTCTCCTGTATCCTGACAAGGGCCAGGTAACCTGCATGGGGCTCAAGCTGATCGCATGCTCTGAGCCTTTCCCTGTACCATTCCCAGACCAGTCCGGGATCATTCCTGATACCATCCAGGGAAGCCAGGTCCTCAGCCCTGTACTGCCTCCAGAAACCATCCTCGCCCCTGAAGGTTCTGACACCGCTTTCCCTTGACATCCCGGCTCCAGTGGAAACCACCATCAGCCGGGATTCCCTGATCAGCTCAGCCGCTTCCCTTATCATGATCCCTGTCGAGGCTGACCCGTACATGATCCCCTGATCACGGATCATTGTTCCCGCATTACGGCAAGTACTTCCACGACCTCGGCAGAGGCGCCTTCCGTCGTTGAGTACTCGATCCTGTAGATGTAGGCACCGGAGGCAGGCTGGTCGCCGTCCATGTCAAGCCCATCCCAGATGACCTGATTGTAGCCTTCCTCGCAGGTGACGGTCCTGCTCCAGATGCACCGCCCGGCCACCGTGTAGACCTTTATGGATGCCGTTCCCGGGGAGGAGGCCTGAAAATTGAAGCATCTCTGTCCATGGCCGGGGTTCGGATACACGAAAACAGACGAGAGCAGATCACCCGATGCCTGCACCATGGTGAAGTCCAGCGTATCCCTGCCGGGATTGCCCATGCCGTCCCAGGCCGCCATTATCAGCCTGTGTTCTCCTTCGACCATCTCCGGGAGGGGGTACTCCAGCTCCCCGACGGTGTAGCTGTCCGGATTGTACGTGAAATACCTGCTGACATCGAAGCCCTGGTTGTCCAGGCTGAGCAGTATCGAGCGGCCGGCCCCGCCGCCCATGGTACAGATACCGCTGGAATCTGATATCATCGCCCTCAGCGTACTCTCTCCGCATATCGTGGGCCGCTCCTCCCCCCTGTGCCCCTCTATCCACATCTCAAGGACAGGCGGGAGGGAATCGTTTTCATGATCGCCGTCATCCGATACATCGATCCATTCCTTGAAGGCGACCTCGGTTCCTGTGGGAGAGACACCTATTGAGGAACCCCTGGAGTAGGATCCCGTGTCCGCCTGGACCGGCATGAAGAAAGACGCGGTGAAGCTGTTCCCTTCACCTGATATAAAACCCTGGTAGACACTGGAGCCGTAATGCAGGTACTCCACGGAACCGCTGCCCAGACCGCTGTACACAGTCTGTGTACCGCTCTCGGTCACGTTCATGAAACCGGATGAACTGCTGCCGAATTCGCCGTTGATCTCGTTCAGTCTTCCCCTGAACAGCGTATCGCCCTGAACCTGGAAGCTGCACCCTGTGGAGGATGGCCGGACCGGATAGACCCCGCCGTCCCCGAGCAGCACGTAATACCTGCTGTTGGAGTACGAGCCCGGCGCCAGAAGCGCCTTGGCAAGCCACAGGGCGTCTCCGACGCTGAGTTCGTTGTCTCCGTACTGCGACTGGTAGTAGGCGATGAACAGGGCTTCGTTCCCGCCGGCGAATGTCAATCTGGTAGCGCCGATGGACACGATGGAGCCTGAACCCGGGGCCATCTCAAAATCCTCGGAAAGGCACTTCGCGGAGATCATGTCGAATTGCCCCAGATTGCAGCTGGCGAATATCATCACCGGCTGCCTGTCGCCATTGTCGATCTGCAGCACATCACTCGAGACCAGTATCTTCTCGTGAGCCAGCTGGCCGTAGGAACCGTGCCCGAAGAAGATCATGCTCGCACATCCCCTGGAGAGTTCCTGCACGAAATCCACATGTGCTTCCGGTTTTTCAGGATGGACACTTGTGGGCGTGGTCCCGGGGGGCCAGGGATACTCGATGAGGTAGAACTTCACCCTGTCTAAACTTGCGGGAAGTATGGAATCGGCCAGCGTATCGCATACCTCGGTGTGATGGTATTCGTTCACACTGCTCTTTCCCCACTCATCGTCGGCTGCAAGAACGATCCTGTTCTCCCACTGGCCCGGGGTCTCCCTGCTGTCGTACGCCATGATCTTGGAAAGGTAGCCGGAAAGCTCCACAGCGGAGGAGGCGGTAATCCGGGAAACCGGCGCCTCGGGCAGCAAGCCGCCCTCGTGCGCTATCACCATATTATCGTCGAGATTGATCCCTTCCTCGCCGCTGAGCATGAGGAAGACAGGTATGAGCGTTGGGTATGATGTAACATGCATCATGGGATCGTAATTGCCGTCTCCCACCAGCAGAAGGGCCGAAGCCGGCCGGCTCCAGCCGTCCTGCGTATAGCGGAAGAAGGACCTTATGGCCCCCGGGTCGCGCAGACCCTGACCGAACTCGTCGTATACCTCCCCGGCGCTCACCATGGCCACGGACAGCCCTCTTGCCGCAGATATGGTCTCCAGCGGCTGCGCGGCCTCGAAGAGAGGATCCGCCACCACCACGGCCACATCCCCCTCCAGCCCGGTCCCGATTATCCTCCCGGGCTCGGAAGCGGTGATGGAGTCCGGTGATCTGAATCCTTCAGCGTCCTCAAGCCAGAAATTGCACCCGTCCTGGATGTCGAGGCTCACATCCAGGACTGCCCCGTTCAGTTCCCCCCTGAGCCTGACGGGGGATGTCGGATCGGTCAGGTCCAGCAGTCCTGTCGGGGATACTGCCCCTCCGAGGGAGAAGCTGTAGCGCCCTTGAGCTGTCCCGCCGGGAGCTGTTCCGCCGAAGCTGAGCATACGGTTGGCGGCATAGGAGAGCCTCCTGGGGTAGTCGGCCATCACGTAATCGATGTAGAGCTTTCCCGGGGTCTGGGTGGCCGTGATCTTGAGCAGGTTCATGGCGGCCTCGAACTCAAGATCGTCGAAGGACATGAGCACCGCGCTGCCGGAACTCCAGGTGGTATCGGCTATCACAGTCCCGTTCAGGTCCACCGTGATCGAATGAGGCCCGCCCTCACCCGCCTCGGGAACGATCGAGACCCGGACGGTACCGGTCCCGTCCGCCGAGGGGGTGGAAAAATAGAAGTATGCGGGGATGTTCTCGAAAAGCTGGGTCCAGACCCAGCCGGTCAGGGTTTCCTGACCAGCCAGCCAGAAGTAGTCCTGTTCCTGCCAGATATCGAACCTGAGACTGTCGCCCCAATCCGGGGAGCCGTCGGGCATCGCATCCAGAGTGTCCATCCTGAGCCCGTTCTCGGCACCCCAGGTAAGCCAGTATACATTGTGATCGGCGTAGCGGCTGGATATTCTGGAAGGTTCATCCCGCGAGATGTCAAGCCGGTCCAGTCCAAGGCCGAAGAACTTCAGCGTGTCGGACCTGTTGAAGACGCCGTCGTCCCCGTCCATGACCTCGACGGGTACTTCCCGCAGCTGATGCTGGTCCGCCGGGTCCTCCAGGTCGAACATCGTTCCCGGACCGGTGAAGACCCTGAGTGAAGGCGAGGGGGTCCCGATAAGTGATATGCCCGCCTCCTCCAGCTCCTCTCCTGTGACCACATAGATCCCTGTAAATGTAATGGCCATCCTTGCCCACGGGCGGCCCCAGAAGGGGCTTGATGCGTCGATACCGTCCGAGACGGGCCAGTACTCCAGCCCCTCATGGAAGAGAGCACGGAGCAGAGGTGTGTCTGGCGGCCTGCTTCCGCGCGTGGAGGGCCAGGACAGGTCGACCGTGACACTGGACGGGATCCATCCCGTCTCCATCGTGGCGCAGGGGGACACAGTAACAGCGGCCACCCTTGTACCGGCCAGTCGGAAGGTTTGAAGCTCCACCATTTCGGGGGGGAAACTACCCTGGCCCGGAACAGGGACCTCCCATCGGGT
>CAZXEF010000173.1:0-5852 GCA_964639605.1 uncultured bacterium
GGAAGCACGGCGGTTGATAAGCGTGAACCGTGAACCCCTGGACTGGTTCCCGGGCAAGACCGTGAGGGACGTCATAAGGGAGAAGAACTACAGGTTCCCCCTGCTCATCGTGAGGATAGACGGAAGGCTGGTCCCCAGGGGCAGCTACGACTCGACGGCTGTGCCCGACGGGGCGGAGGTGGACATAATACACCTGATGTCAGGTGGATAGTTGTCCATGCCCGCAGTGTGACACATCCCCCCTCAGTATCTCCAGTGCGTGGCCGAGGACAGGCAGCACGAACCCGGCGCATTCCACGGCGGCCTTGAGGCTTCCCGGCAGGTTGATCACAAGGGTCCTGTTCCTTATGCCGCAGTAAGCCCGTGAAAGCCATGCCGTCCGGGTGACCTCCGAGGACCTAAGCCTCATGAGTTCGGCTATGCCGGGGACTTCCCTCTGGCAGATACGCCGTGTGGCCTCGGGAGTTACGTCCCTTGGCGAGAGCCCGGTCCCCCCGGCCGTGAAGAGCACGTCTATGAACCCGTCGTCGCACCAGGCGGACATCCGGGAGACGAGGACCTCGATGTCGTCAGGCTCCACATGGTATCTTGCAGGCTGGAAGCCGTTCCTTTGCAGCAGTTCCATCACGGCGGGGCCGCTGTCGTCGGGGTAGACTCCGCTGCAGGCCGAATCACTGACCGTCAGTATTCCCGCCAGGTAGCCCCCGTCCCTCACGGCCGTCATCCCGTCCCCGGGCCTGACCTCCCCTCCCTCCAGCACCTCGGCGAAGACTCCTTCTTCCGGGAAGATGTTCCCCTTTATCACATTGTCCGCATGACCGTCGGAGTTGTCCTTGCCGATTTCGGTTATCCGCACCCGGGCCGAGTCCCCTATCCTGAAGCTGACGCCCGGGAGCATGGTGTACAGCTCACGGCACTCACCCGCGTCGATGTTCTCCCCGCAACAGCCGGGAGAGGTGTCTATACCTCTGGCCCGCATCTTCCCCAATGATTCATCGGACAGGATCGACACCTGCCTTCGACCTTCACCGGCGTGGGCGTCACCCTCTATACCGTGATCCCTCAGGAGCATAACCGATTCCCTCGGTACTTTCCGGGCCTTTCTCTCTGCGCTGGTGTTCACCGAAATCACCCTTGCCATCTGTACTCTCCCGATTTTCCCCCGGACTTGCTCAGCAGTCTCACATCCCGGATCTCCATGCCGCGGTCCAGGGCCTTGGTCATATCGTACACTACCAGCAGCGCCGTTACCGCTCCGTTGAGTGCCTCCATCTCGAATCCCGTGGTCTCCGTCCCCGTGACCCTGCATGTGGCGGTGACCTCATTCCCCTCCTTATCGATCACAACCTCTACTCCTCCGATCCTCAGGGGATGGCAGAGGGGAATGGTCTCCCATGTCCTCTTCACCGCTGAGATCGCCCCGATCCTTGCAGCGGCGTACACGTCGCCCTTGGGTACGGTGGAATCGTCAAGGGCCCTGGAGGCGTTCTCCCCCAGGACGATGGTGCCGCAGGCCACAGCCTCCCTCCTTGATCCCTCCTTGCCGGACACGTCCACCATCCTGGCGCTGCCGTCCATGCCCAGGTGGCTGAACTCCTTCATATCATCCCCCTATCTTCCACATCTCGGTCTGAAAACAGCCTCCGTGGCCTTCAGGTTTGCGAAGGACCGTCTCCCTTACCGTCTCTGAAATTCTCTCATCATACGAACCGCTCCTGAGGAGGTCCCTGAGAGGGGTTCCCGCGCTGCGCGAGAGGCAGGGGTAGAGGACCCCCTCCGCCGAAAGACGGATCCTTCTGCAAGTTCTGCAGATATCGTCCGAATGGGGGGCCACGATACCGAAGACCATGTCGCTGTCACCGATCCTGTATCGGCCTGCGGTCTCTCCTTCGGTTTCCATCCTGTGAACGATCCCGAGGGCGGAGGCCCGTTCCAGTATTTCATCCCTCGGGACGAAGCTCTCAGCGGGGAGCATGGAGGGCATGTGCTCTATGAACCTCACGGTGAGCCCCATGTCCCTTCCCCACCTGAGAAAATCCACTGTTTCATCATCGTTCCAACCGCGGATGACCACGCAGTTGACCTTCACGGGGGTCATTCCCGCATCTGCTGCCCGGCGGATTCCTGACTCGATGTCCGATAGGGTAACGCCGCTTCTGGTGATCCTGCCTATTCTTTCGTCCCGAAGGCTGTCCAGGCTAATGTTGACACGCCGGACACCAGCGCCGGAAAGTTCCTCGGCCATTCCTCCCAGAAGGATCCCGTTGGTGGTCAGCACAAGTTCTTCCACTCCCGACCGGGATATGCCGCGTACTATCTCCGTTACGCCTTTCCTAACCAGGGGTTCACCGCCGGTTATCCGCACCTTCCTTATGCCAAGGGTCCGGGTGATGATCCCCGCCAGGCGGACCGTTTCCTCCACACTGAGAATGTCATCATGGGAGACCAGCTCCACTCCCGAAGGGGGCATGCAGTAAACGCACCTGAGGTTGCACCTGTCGGTGACGGAGAGCCTTAGATAATCGATCTCCCTGTTCCTGGAGTCCCTCATTCGAAGGAAAGCTCCCCAGCGGAAGTGCTCAGGAAATGGAAGGGCAGCAGGTCACCCTCGCTGATGGCTGAAAGGTCCTTCCCAGCCAGGGCCAGGGCGTTTACGGCGGAAGTGCTCATCAGGTCCCCGGAGCCTGAGGTTTTCGGAAGATGCAGTGTCCAGGCGGGACCGTCCTCCCCTGTTGCCTTCACCCTGAGATAGATGAGCCTTCCCGGATTCTTCTCGCAGTCCGACATCATCCTTCCGTAAAAGGTCCTCTTTCTGAAACTGCCCAGACCGGATCTCCTGCGGAGGAGGGGAAGCACGTACTCCTCCATGGAGACGAGGACGGAAACCGGATTTCCCGGCAGGCCGAATACCGGCTGTCCATTGGGTCCCACACCGAAAGTAAGGGGTTTCCCCGGCTTCTGGGCGACTTCGGTGAACAGCAGGTCGACTCCCAGGGATTTCAGGACGGAGGGGACGAAGTCCCTGGTGCCCATCGATACTCCCCCAGCCGTGATGAGAACACCGCAGGAGTCCAGCAGCTGGGAGCAGGTCTCCCTGAGGGAGTCCGGGTCGTCCGCGGAGTGGAGCATCACCGTATCTGTGAATCCGTTCATTGACAGGATAGACTCCATCAGTGGGAGGTTGGCGTTCCTTACCTTGCCAGGTGAGGGTACCCATGTTGCGGGCACCACTTCGGTTCCCGTTGTGACCACGCCTATCCCGGGTCTGCGGTAGACCTGCAGGACTCCCCGGCCTGCCATGGCGGCGATGCCCAGGTGCTGCCCCGAGAGTCTGGTGCCCCGGGATAGGACCACCTCGCCCTTTCTTATATCCTCGCCCCTCCAGCAGATATTGGCCCCCTCGGCAGGAACGCTTTCAATGTGAATTATCCGGCCTTCGACCCTGGTGTTCTCCACCATCACCACCCGGTCCGCACCTTCGGGAACCGGTGCCCCCGTCATGATCGGGCATGCAACACCCGGCTTCAGGGTGACGGGCCTGGCATCGCCGGCGGCTATCTCCTCCAGCAGCCTGTGCTCCCCGTCCTCGCCTGAGACTGCGAAGCCGTCCATGGCGGAGCGGTTGAACGGCGGCATGTCTATGTCCGACAGGACATCCTCCGCAAGGACCAGCCCGGCTGCCATGCCCGTCCGCACCGTTGCCTTCTCCGGGTCGCCGGAGCTTTCCAGGACCGTATCGAGCGCCTGTTCGACCGATATCATCGGATCTCCAGTCTTTTCAGCATCTCCTCAAAATCACTCTCGGACCTTTCCCAGATCTCCAGCAGCTTCTCTGCCAGGGGGCTTATGCTGGAACCTCCTCCACCTTCCCCTCCACGACCGCTGGAGACAAGCCTGGCCCCAACCCTTCTCTCGGCGTCATGAAGCATGACCCAGGCCCTCTTGTACTGGATCCCGGTCGACTTCGCCGCCTGAAGGATGGACCCGGTTTCCCTGACTGCCTTCAGGAGGTCCATCCTCCCCTCCCCGAAGAGCGGGTCACCCTGGATGTTCAGCCAGTGCTTGCCGCCTATTGTGATGGAAGAGATGGCACCCATGCCCATCAGGGCAGGAACGAGCCCGGCAAGCCTGCAAGCGGTGTCCGAATCGAGCGGGCCCTCCGCAACAAGGTCCGCGTTCTCCTCGAGACCCGTGGCGGAGCGCTTCACTTCCCTGCGGGAGCAGATGTGGATGTGAAGGTCCGGTTCGATGACTTCCAGGACCGAGTTGCTCTCGATTATCCTGACATCGGCATCGGAAGGACTGTTTTCCATGAATGCCCTCAGTTCATCCGTTCGTGAGAACTTGAAGAAGACCGTCTGCTCTGCCCCGGCACTTCGGTAACGATGGGTGTCGGAGCCGGGAGGCCCGGGAGATGATGTGGGGGAATCCGGCCCGTGACCGTCCCTTGACAGCTTCATGCAGCCGACGGAGAGCCCGGAGCTTGACAGAAGGGCCGTCAGGCCCTCGCCCAGGAGGGTCTTGCCCATCTTTCTTGCGTCCGACGAGATAACTATCGTTTTTGACACTTTTCTACCTTACCTGATATGAACATGGTTATGCCATGGAAACATAACGATTGACAGATGTCGGAGAACACCCCGGATCCCCATCCGTCTCCTTCGCCCGGGGTTATTCGGGGCACCTCCCTGAAACTCCCGTGGGAGGAGCTGCCGACCTGCAGTCCAAAGCTGTGAAACCGATTTGGAAGGCTGACATTCTCCCGTCATTCAGTATATAGGTTCCCTGTGCCGGAACACCTGCACTTGAAAGGGCAGTTCCAGTGCGGAACCCGTGCCTGGAATCGCCGGTCCGACCTGGAGCTGCAGAGCCTCGGTCATCCTGGTCCCGTATAGTGAGGGAGTTCCCCGGGAGCGTTTTCGGATCAGGGCATGGCACCGCCGGGCATCAGGGAGAGAGTTGAAGGAGGAACACAGTTATGAAAGAAACTCTGGCAGTCGTCCTGTCAGCCTTCATCATCATCGGCGCTGCCTGCGCCGCTGGTGAAGAGACCGGGACCGATCTCTACTCGGACTTGTGGGCGGGACGGGCCGGCCCGGACACCTTCGCCTTCCAGTTCTTCAGCGATGATTCCCATGGCTGCCCGGGCGTCATACACTGCCTGCGGGACGGGAAGAAGTACAGCGAGGTGCCCATGGGCAGCCTGGAATGGTCTCCGCCCGCCATAGAGATCTTCGTGGAGGAGACCGGGGTCACCTACTCCGGTACCATGGAGGACGGCGTCATAAGGGGCGGGATCACTTCCCGGGCTGCTCCTCCGCTGTCCATGGACCTTGTGCGGACATCGCCGGACAGCCTCCCCGGACTGGCGGCGATGGATGGTGAATACGTCTACTCCCCACCGGAGAGCACAGGCGACGGGATGCCTGTGGGAAGCTGCCAGGAGGCCGGGATACCGCGGGAGAAGGCGGAAGAGCTGGTTTCGAGGATCGCCGGCGGAGAGGCCGGAGTGATCCACTCGATACTGGTCTTCTCAGGTGGAAGGCTTGTCCTGGAGGAGTACTTCCACGGGTACTCAATGGAGGACCTTCACCGCCTGGCTTCCTGCACCAAGAGCGTTTCATCGCTCCTTGTGGGCATGGCGCTGGACCGTGGGCTGATCGACAGCGTCACCGTGCCTCTGGTCAGTTACTTCCCGGGGGCGGATCCGGTCCTGGACCTGAGGCACCTCCTGACCATGTCCTTCTTCATCCCGTACAGCGGAACCGCGGCGGCCGCGGCCGCGGCCTCCGCCTCCGGCCGGCTCATGCTCGGCCAGGCCTCCATGATCGTTTACCTCCACCCGGGCATGA
>CAZXEF010000174.1:0-5809 GCA_964639605.1 uncultured bacterium
ATGAACGCCTCCTCTTTTCATTGTGCCAGTTCATGTACTCTTTCAGTTCTCGTCTCGCTTCCACCCTGTCATCGTAGCTCTTCAGATATACCTCCTCGTATTTTACGGTTCTCCAGAGGCGTTCCACCATGATGTTGTCCAAGGCCCTGCCTCTGCCGTTCATGCTGATGCGGATGTTCGCTTCCTGCAGAGCCTCCACGCAGAAGCCGGAATCAAGGGTATTGGACAGCCGCCAGGACAGAACCTTCCGGCTGTACCAGTCCATGATGACCGTAAGGTAGCACCAGCCACTGGGCATCCGGATGTACGTGATGTCGGAGGCCCAGACCTGATTGGGCTTATCGATCAGCATTCTCCTGAGCAGATAAGGATAGTGAGCGTGATCCTTGCACTGCCTGCTGGTATTCGGCTTGGGGCTCAGAGTCTCGAGACCCGTCATCTCCATGAGCTTGCCGATCCTTCGCCGGCTGGTCTTCAGACCAAGCTCACGAAGTTCATCCCGGATGCGACGTGTCCCGAAGAAGGGATGAGCCGTATAGATCTCGTCTATGGCCGACATCAGTATTACCATGTTCTCGCTGCGCTTCTTGATGGGCCTCTGGTAATAAGTGGAACGGCTGAGACCAAGCAGCTCGCATTGCCGAACAACGCCGAGTTCTGGATGAGTCTCATCTACGATTCTTCTCTTTGCCGCTGCCGAGGAGGGCATCAGCTTTTTTTGAGCCACTCAAGTTCAACCTGTGCCTGTCCCAACGGGAGGTGGGCTTCATCCAACTCTCGTTGCAGCTCCTTCTCCCGTGTATTGGAAGAACCTGTGCCGGCGCTGGATAGAGCTTGAGGCATCGCTTGCCAGGTGCAGGCGGGAGGAGGCCTCCGGAAAGGCGCACAAGCTGTAGCCACCGGGTACCGGTCTCGGACAGTTCCGGTTACCATGTTTCCCAGGTACGAATCTGTTCGTGTGCGGGGGTATTCTTTCCTCGGTATTAACTCGCGTTTTGCTTTGGTACTTGAAATTCTATCGGTTGTTCGGTGGGTGGTGCTTGTGCTGTGGTACTTCATCACTGGAAGGCTTTGTTAAGCTTGTTTTATGCTGTTGGGGATTCAGCTCCAGATGTCTCTGAATGCCCTGGCCCCTATTCCCTTCTCCCGTTTTTCCAGAATGTCCCAGTAGGATAGCTTGTTTTCTTCCATGAACTTCTGCAGCCTTGGGAATGAGTAGTCCGGTGGGTATTTGTAGGGCTTCAGGGGTGCCTGGGCGGCGGGGAAGAGGTATCTGGTTCCGATCTTTAATATGAGCTTGTTATCAGTGAGTTCCTTGAGTGCTTTGCTTAGTTCGCTCTCTCTTCCCTTGAATTCTTTCTTCAGTTTTGTTTCTGTAATTGGTGTGTCGCAGTGCTTGATGATCTGGTGTTCAATGCCTGTGAGTGTGAAGCTGTTTCTTGTGCGGCATGGTCTGGTGTCGGTGATCATGGTTTTGTTTTGTGTTGTTTCCGCCTGGAATATCGGATTGCTTTTTTCTGAATAAAGGTTCATCCATTGGGTAAGTGCCTTTTCAAGCTTTTTTCTGCCTGGGCCTGTTCTCTCGTCCATTGTGCTGTCGCTTCTGGCGAAGTGGTAGGCGAAGTTTTTCAGTTCCTCTTCATTGAGTGGGTAGATGTCTCTGTACCATTCAAGGGGTTCCAGGGTTATGCCGTGTTTTTCCGGGTTGCGCTGATATTCGCTGAAACGGTCGTAGCGTATGGGTTTGATCCTGTGCGGGGGCTGGAGGTGGCTGATCAGGGGTATCCATCCTGCTGTTTCACTGTACCAGCTGTCATTCTCTCCGGGAATGTCCACAAGCATTAGCCAGGTTACCTTGATGCCCTCTTCCAGGGCGTACTTGAGGAGGGCAACATTCCCTGCGGCGGTGTTACCTTTGTTGAGAAGTTTGAGGAGTTCGTCATGGAGGCTTTCCATACCGGGCTGGAACCTCTTTACACCTGCCTTTGAGAGCTGTTTTACATGGTCTCTGGTCAGGTTGGACTTTACCTCGAAGAAGAAGTCGTAGTTCTCTTCCTCCCAGTCTTTCAGCACCGTTCCGAAGAAGTCCATGGCCAGTATGTTGTCTGTGGCCATGAATGTGTTAACGTTGAATTCCTTTGAAAGCTGGTTCAGCTCTTTGCTTATTCTTTTTTGTGACTTGGGGCGGAAACTCATTCTGTCACCGTTGACGCCGCAGAAAGTGCACTGGTGCTTCTGACCCCACCAGCAGCCCCGGGATGTCTCTATTGAGAGGCTGAGAGGTGCAAGGAAAGGTTTGAATATGAAGTTTTCCCTTGAGCTGATGTATTCTGTGTAATCCGGTATGGGCAGTGTCTCCGGGGCTGCAACCATTGACGGTTTTACCTGTACCTCCGGCATTCTGCCTGCCAGGAGATCCTTGCAGAGGGGCACAAGGTCATGATCTGCCTCACCTGAGAATACGCAGTCCACCTGGGGGAACGAGTTTCGCATTACATTGCCCATGAGGCCCTCACAGTTGGCTCCTCCCATGAGGGTTATTGTATGCGGCGCATGTTTCTTCAGGTAGGCGTGGAGGGCAAGGGAGGCGCAGTTCTGGTGATACATCGAGCTGCAGCCTACTATCTTTGGTTCCTGCTCCAGGATTCTGCCTCCCAACGTGGTGATGAAGGCTGGTACCTTTGCTTTTGCATGGAGGCACATATCGATGAATTTATCCTCTTCACTGAAGAACAGGTTGAACTTGTCGGCATTCTGTGCCTTTTCCCACTGGAGGTATCTCCTGAGATATTCAGTGTCGTTGCTGTTTTTCTTTTGGAATGCCGCTTCCGCGAAGATCCACTCTGCTATCTGGAAACCGCCCAGCCCGGTGGAGATGGCGTTGTACTTCAGGTAGCCTATTCTCTCGGCGAAATCGAAGCATGGGTATTCAACCGTGGTGCCAAGTCCTGCCTGTCTGGCTGCTGATGACAGAAGAGCGATCCCCAGCGGGGGAGGTTCTATGGAACCGAATGGCATGTAAACGAGGCAGAGCTCCATGGCCCCTCTTTCTATTTCAGGATATTTGCGAATATTCAGCTTGTTGTCTTCTATGTCCAATCCGATGGCAGCCAGCCGTGAAGAGGAGTCTTACGGATGAACAATCTCTATCTCACTTTCCTCTGTAACAACCGCTGCCCTTACTGCTTCCTTACCGGCAAGCTCAAGTATCAGATGGGGCAGTGCAGGGAAGAGGACTTCCTTACGATTGATGACGCCCTTTATGCCGCTGAGTTCTTCAGTTCCGAGATATCTTTCCTGGGAGGGGAGCCTACACTGCATCCTTCCTTCAGTGAGATTACGGATATCTTTCTTGAGAGAGGGTATGACATCTTCCTATTCACCAATGGAAGGTTTTCAGATCGGGTTCTCGAATACCTGCTTTCAGTGGACTCGGTGTTCCCGGTGTTCAATGTGAATGAACCTACCTTCTACTCTTCTGATTCGCTGAAGGTGATTCACCGGAACCTGGAAGCACTTGCCGGTAGGATAAACTCCCTTTCTGTGAATATAAGCAGCATTGGTCAGGATACCGGCTACATCGTTGACCTTGCCGCAAAGTACCTGGTGAAGGCCGTTAAGATCGGCCTTGCAGCACCGTCCAGCGGAGGGGGTGAGTGCGTGCCGTTCAAGGACAGGCATCTGCTGGCTGAGCCACTTGTTACGCTGGTGGAGAAACTGGGTGCCGCAGGGGTGATAACCTACGGGGAGTGCGAGAAACTGAAGCCCTGTATGTTGAACGGTTCGTTGAAGGAAAGACTGCTTGCCGCAGGCTGGCGGGGTGCAGTATATGTGAACAGACAGTGCAGGAACGGAGGCAATATCGATATAGCTCCTGATCTGTCCGTATGGCGGTGCCTTTCCTTCCCGGAATCACTGGGTAGAAAATTGAGAGACTTTGGCAGTCCCGAGGAGTTAAGGCACTTCTCCCGGTCAGCATGGGACCATCTCATGTGGACGGATTATCCCTCCGAGGAGTGTGCTGTCTGTGAGTATGCACACAGGAGAGAGTGCGACGGAGGATGCATGGTAAGGAAGATAAATGGCGGATAAAGCTGATCCTGCCGGTAAAGCCGGATTTCGACAGGAAGCCCTTGAAAAGCACAGACATGACGAGAGATACGACACCATGCTTCAGCTTGTGGGTACGAAGGGGTGGCTGAGCCTGCTTGCAGCGGGGCTTTTACTTGCTGCCGGCATTGTATGGATGGTGGTGTTCCCTGTTCAGGAAAGAGTGAGTGGAAACGGAATGCTCGTATCTACTCCCTCAGGGATTCAGGCGGTGCTTTACTTTCATCCATCTGACGGCCAGAGGATACAGTCAGGTATGGCTGCAAGCCTGGACCCGGTGAGCACCAGCAGGGACGACTACGGATACATGACCGGCTCTGTGGACTCTGTCACTCCGTATCCTGCAACTGCTGCTCAGATAGCAGATGTGCTTCAGAACAGTGATCTTGCTTCCCAGTGGACCGCTGATGGCCCTCTTATACAGGTATTCATACAGCTCGACCCGGATACAGCTACTGTGAGCGGCTACAGGTGGTCTTCCATCAGAGGGGCCGAGGTGTCTGTTCATCCCGGCACTCTCTGCTTTGGGCAGGTGCTGCTGTCGGAGAAGACACCTCTGCAGCTCATACTTCCCGGTTCGGAAAACAATTGACCCACAGCCTGGAATCGGGTATCAACCCTGCAAGGGCCAGGAAAACTCCCACCGTTCTGCAGATGGAGGCAACCGAGTGCGGCGCTGCTGCCCTGGGAAGCATACTGGGCTTTCACGGCAGGTACATACCCCTGGCAGTTCTCCGCGACCAGTGCGGTGTATCCAGGAACGGCAGCAATGCGCTGAATGTGATAAAGGCGGCAAGGCTCAACGGTCTAACAGCCCAGGGATTCAGGCGCAGCGTTTCTGATCTTTCCTCCATATCACTACCCGCGATCCTCTACTGGTCATTCGACCACTTCGTGGTGCTTGAGGGATTCACTAAAAAGTATGCGGTGATCAATGATCCCGCCTCCGGAAGAAGAAAGATCACCAGGGATGAATTCGGCAGGGAATACACAGGCGTTGTTCTGACCTTTACCCCCGGTGCTGATTTTTCGAAGACCGGAAGAAAACCGGGGATATGGGGCCCTCTCAGGGAAAGGCTGTCAGGCTGCGGCAATACCATGAGGTATGCTGTTCTCGCAGGTCTTCTGCTTGTTGTTCCCGGTCTGGCCCTGCCGGCAATTGTAAGGGTATTCGTTGACAAGGTGCTGGTGCAGGGAATGACCGACTGGCTGCCGGCTGTGCTTTGTGTGATGGGACTGGCTGCCATTGTGCAGACCGTTATCTCATGGCTTCAGAGAAACTTTCTGCTTCACCTGAGAATGTTCATTTCAGCCAGGGGTTCGAGAGGGTTCCTGATGCACCTGCTGAAACTTGGGATGTCATTCTATTACCAGCGCTATCCGGGTGACCTGGCCAACAGGGTGCAGATGAACGATACCCTGGCTCAGCTCCTGTCCGGTGAACTGGCTGTAACACTTATCAATGTTGTCACCCTGCTGTTCTTCGCCGCTCTGATGTTCCTGTACAATCCCATATTGGCTCTCATTGCCCTGCTGTTCGGGGGAGTGAACCTTGCTGCCCTCAGGATGGTGTCCTGCTGGAGAATTGACCTGAACCACAAAATCCGCCAGGAAGAGAGCCTTCTAATGGGCATTTCAATGAGCGGTCTGCAGATGATCGAATCCATAAAGGCCAGCGGGTTGGAAAATGATTTCCTGG
>CAZXEF010000175.1:0-5802 GCA_964639605.1 uncultured bacterium
ATGGAGATGGTTCTTCAGCCGGTCTATTCAAGCAAGGGATACTTCAGCAAGACCATCACCGAGGAGTTCACACTGGACGAGATCGATATCTACACCAGGGGATAGGGGGTAAGGCTGCTTAAGTACGTATTCCTGGTGGTCCTTCTGGTCCTCTCGGCCTTCTTCAGCGGATCCGAGACCGCATGCTTCAGCCTGGACCGTCTTCAGAGAAGGAGGCTCAGGAGGACCGAATCCGGCCGCAGGGTGCTGGCCCTCCTGGCCACACCCGAGAAGCTGCTTTCGGCCATACTCCTGGGTAACACCGTGGTCAACATCACGGCCTCGGCCATCGCCGCGACCATAGCCGCCGGTTACTTCCCCGGCAGCGGCGGGACCAGCCTGGCGGTGGCGGTGGGAGTGATGACCTTCCTTCTGCTTGTTTTCGGAGAGATATCCCCGAAGACACTGGCCGTCTCCAGAGCCGAGAAGTGGGCCTCCAGAAGCTCAGCCGTGCTCAGTGTCTTCATGAAGGTCGTATCCCCAGTTGCCTCGACCCTGTCCAGATTCTCCAGTTCGCTGGCTTCAGGGATAGGAGTCCATAAACCGGGAAGCAGCCTCTCCAGGGAGGAGATAATAGCCCTGGTGGAACTTGGACGCTCCGAGGGTCTACTGGGTTCCGAGGGGGGCGCAACGCTGAACCTGCTCACGCTGAACGAGTCCCAGTGCACCGATGTCATGAAGCCCAGGTCGGAGGTGGCGGTACTGAGGACCGGCTGGAACCGGGAGCGTTTCCGCCAGGTCATGAAGATCAGCGGCCACACAAGGTTCCCGGTCCTTCACGGTCCCATGGAGAAGGTGGCTGGATATATCGATTCCAGAGAGTTCTACGTTCAGGGGAAAAAGGCTCCCCTGCCGCTGCATCGTATACCCTCGTTCCCGGAGAACGCTCCCCTTGAAACTGTACTCAACGGCCTGCGTGACATGGACGAGGAGATAGGTGCGGTATTCGACGAATACGGTGACTGGACGGGGATCATAACCGTTCACGACATCCTTGACTTCTTCCTCTTCAGCTCCGCCGCGAAGCCCGGCAGCCTCCCATCAGGTGTGAGCGTGAGGAACGGGTGGCTGGAGATACCTGCGGCCATGAAACTGTCGGTCCTCTCCGACCTGGCCGGCATGGAGTTCAGGGCCAGGTTCGCGGAGACCTGCGGGGGACTGGTCCAGGAGATGACCGGCAGGATACCGGAAGAGGGGGAGGAGATCGAGGTTTCCGGATTCCTGTTCAGGATAGTGGCCAGGGAAGGTCCCAGGCTTGACAGGATAGAGGTCAGACGGGCGGACGAAGGGGGAAGAAGGCCATGATGGTCGTTCTGCTCATCATCTCCATAATGCTCGCCGCCTTCTCCAGCGGTGCTGAGACCGCATTCTCAGCCGCCAGCCGCATAAGGGCCTACAGCAGGCTTCGCGAGGGCAGGAAATGGGCCCGCCTGACACTGGCTTTCATCGAGAATCCCAGAAGGTATCTTACCACGACTCTCGTCGGGACCAATGTGGGCATGGTCCTGGCATCCGCCATCACGTCAAGGTTTGCCGACGGCACCGGAGTGGTCTGGCTGGAGCCTGTACTGATAGTCACACTGTCCCTCTTCGTGCTGATATTTGCCGAGATGATCCCCAAACAGCTTATGCTGATCTCCAGGGAGTCCGTGGTCTCGAAGATCTCACCCACGCTCATGGTCCTGCGGATCGTTATCTACCCGGTCATCATCATCGCAGATACCGTCTCCTCGCTGATCGTGGGCAGGAAGGTGAACTCCAGGGTATTCGAGAGCAAGAGCGAGATTCTGGGCCTTCTTACGGACTCTTCCTCTGATGCCGGCACCATAGCCGAACGTATACTCAGGATGAACGATGTGAAGATCGGCAATATCATGCGCAGCATCGGCGAGCTTCCCATGATAAGCATAGGGAGCACGACCAGGGCGGTGATGGAGAAACTGATCCAGACCGGCGACCCCTTCGTACTGGTCACCGAGAGGGACGGCAGGTCGATCAGGGGGTACGCCGACGGGAACTCCATAGCCGGTTCAGGAAGGATACTCGACGGTGCAGGCGTGGAAGGCATACCCTACTTCGACGAGGATGAGGACCTCATCAGCGTCACCGCAAGCCTGCGCCGCTCATCGGCCCCGGTAGGGATAGTGCTCGGAAGGACGGGACAGCCGGTGGGTATTGCCATACTCGATGATATTATAGATTCTTTGCTCGGTAAGACCGGGACAGCTCCTTCAGCCAGGGTCTCATCTGACAGACGGATCGAGTGGAGCGATGATGAAGCGGTCATCAGGAGCGTTCGCCTGGATAGGTGACGGGAGACCTCCCATGACGGGTCTCCTGTGTATTGAGGACTGCACTCCTGGGGATATCATGGCGGTCCTGGTCTCGGGCGGTCTGGACCCTGATTCCGTTTCGGCCTCTATCAGGGAATCGTGCGGCAACGCAGTTCCCTGGGCCGTATATCACCCCACTGGCGGTCTGGACCCATGGGTGGACGCAGGCGCCGCCGCCTTCGTCCCGAAGAACACTTCTCCAGCTGTAGCAATTGCCACCCTCGAAGGCATATCCAGGCTCTCTGAGAGCGCCACTACCAGGAATCCCCTCTCCGGACTTCCCGGGAACGTACCCATAGCCGCAAGGCTCAGGGCCCATGTCCTTGAGGGAGGCTACCTCGCAGCCTACTTCGACATATCCGGCTTCAAGCCGTTCAACGATTACTACGGTTTCAGCAGAGGCGACGCTGTACTCCGCTCGCTGGCCTCCATCCTCACCGAGAACCTGTCCGGGCATTTCGTGGGTCACATCGGGGGAGACGATTTCGTGGCGGTGGGCAGGGGGGATGAATTCCTCGATTCGGTCAGGCGGGTGGTCAGGGTATTCAACGGCAGGGCCGGAGGTTTCTACAGCGGCCGCGACCATGCGGCCGGAGGGATCGAAGCCCTTGACCGGACAGGCGAATTCAGGTTCTACCCTGTGATGGACCTTACCGTGTCCGTAGTGGGCGGAGAGGGGTGCGGCAGCGTGGACGACCTTGCCCGCAAGGCCGGCCTGGAGAAGAAGAGGCAGAAGGGGGAGATAATGCCCGACACCGTCGCCAGTTTCCTTGCAGGAGGTGCCGGACCGCCGGGTTACGATGATTTCAGGCGCTGGATCGATGCCGGTCATCCGGATACCGTCCAGATAAAGGCCCTGCTGGAGACCGCAGGGATACTGGGAGACACCGGAATGACCGACTGCCTGACGGAGATACTGAAAAGGGAGAAGGACTACCGAATACGCAAGAGCGCCGCCAGGGCCCTGGGCAGCATTGCGGGCCGGGATTCCGCAGACACACTTCAAGGAGCGATGAAGGATGGCAACGTCCATGTCAGGACCGCCTCGACCATGGCCCTCCCCTTCGTCATGGGCAAGGAGGCGGGACCCCTCCTTATGAACGCTGTGAACGACTCCAGTACATGGGTCCGAAGGGCGGCGCTGAGAGGGCTCGGAATCAGCGGATGGTCCGGGGCGGCGGAGATACTGGCCCTGGAACTGGAGAGGCCCAACGACGGACGCTACTGGCTGAACCACAGGCAGGAACTGGCCGCTGCGCTTGAAGGAGCCTCTTTCCTGGGCGATCCGCAGCTTTCAGGGGCGGTGCTGCATGTGCTCAGGAACAACCCCGGTGTGAGGAAGTCGGCCATATGGAAGACTCTGCTCACCCTTGGAGGGGCCAGGTGTCTGGAGGAGATGACCAGGGCGTTCCGGAGCGGCGACTGTCATGAATGTATCGAGAACCTCAGCAGCTTCGATCCAGGCGGCCTGTCACCGGACGAGTCCAGGGAGCTGGAATCCCTCCTCGCATCCCTGGAATTGAGAAGGCGCGGGGACAGGATCCAGGTCCTCCGGCTTCTTGCCCGAATCGGGCACGACCCGGACGGGAGTACCGCGGACCGGCTGCTGGACATGACAGCTGATACTGATGACGCGGCGGAGTTCGAGACGCTTCTTGAGACCCTCCAGGCGCGAAAGATCCCGCCCAGGAGCTTTGATCTTGCAAGGGTGGTGGACAGGCTCTCCAAGGAGAAGCTGAAGCTGGGAAGAAGGGCCTTGGTCTCCATGCTGAGATGGGCCTCCACCGGCAAGTACTCCGTATCGAGGATCTACCTGGAGGAGCTCCTGCGGCACGATTCCAGGGAGGTGAGGACCGCCGCTGCGCGGGCGGTGATATCCCTGGCCCGGAAGAACAGGGCGAAACTCTGACCGGTACAGTGATAAAATCACCAGCATGTTCGTAGGAAAAACATAGGAAAAAGGTAGGTATTGTCCGGGAGCATCGTATCCATTATTCTATATTTCATACCAGCAAACATACACGAACATATCATACAGAATAGGAGAATAAAATGAAGTATATCCTTATGCTTCTTATCGCTGCAGCGCTTTTGTCTGCCGGAACCATCCAGCCTGAGCTTCAGCAGGAGATGTCTTCATCCTTCGAGATAGATCTCATCCCGGTGTTCATACTGGTCCAGGGTGAACTGGACCTGGAGTGGATAGAGGCCGCCACGTCCGACATGACCAGGGAGGAACGCCAGCAGTTCGTAGTGGAGGCCCTGAAGGACAGGGCAGCCACATCTCAGGCTCCGGTACTGGATGAGCTGGATGAATTCACTTCCTTGAATGTGACCAATATCCATCCGCTCTGGTTGGCCAACTCCATCTACTGTGAGGCAACCCCGACGGTGATCAGGCAGATGGCTCAGAGGGATGATGTCATCCTGGTGGAGAAGGGCACCTACCAGAACAGCGGGCTCATCGAGCCGGTGGAAGTAAGGGAACCCACCCCTGAGGAGAGGGGCAAGGCCATCGTTTGGAGCGTGACCCTTATAAACGCTGACGATGTATGGGCCCTGGGCTACAACGGCGACGGCATCATCGTGGGCGTGATCGATACGGGTACCGACTACAACCACATGGACCTGCACAACAACATGTGGCACGATACTCCGAACGGATACCACTACGGTTACGATTTCTACGATGACGACTACGATCCCATGGACATCTACGGGCATGGTACCCACTGCTCCGGTTCCGTCCTGGGCGACGGTTCCGAGGGCACCGAAACCGGCGTGGCCCCGGGAGCGACCTGCATGGCCCTGCGCATCAACTACTACAGCGGCGGGGAGTACACCTGGATAGAGGCCATGGAGTTCGGTACCGATTACGGTGCCTCGGTCCTCACCATGTCCCTTGGCTCCGGCCAGGGCAATACTACTCTCAGGACGGCCGAAGAGAACCTTCTCACAGCCGGCGTGTACCACAGTGTGGCAGCAGGTAATTATGGATCGAGCCCCGGTACGATACTCTCCAGCGGTGACAGCCCTCCTCCGTGGTTCCATCCCGATCAGATCTACCATGGCGGGCAGAGTGCCGTTGTCACCGTTGGCGCCACAGATGGCAGCGACAACATAGCTGGCTTTTCGAGCAGAGGACCGGTTACCTGCTGGAGTGATTACACAGGTTCGAACCCTCTGATAGATCCCGACATCTGCGGGCCCGGTGTGGATGTCCTCAGCACGCAGATGGGCGGCGGCTACACTACCATGAGTGGCACATCCATGGCTACTCCTCACCTTGCCGGTGTGGTGGCACTGATCCTGGACGCCAATCCGAGTCTCTCGGTTGCCAAGATCGACAGCATCCTGGAAGTCACGGCTGTGGAACTCGGCGCCGGCGGCAAGGACAACACCTACGGCTCAGGCAGGGTGGACGCCCTGG
>CAZXEF010000176.1:0-5753 GCA_964639605.1 uncultured bacterium
CAGGGGCAAGCACCTTGGCAGGAACCGGGTGGAGAAGTGCAGCGACCTGCGATGAGGCAGTCCTTTTGGCAGTCGCATCCCGGTATCAGATCGCCACGAACCGGCGGATGCCTGTCCATTCATTGCAGCGGATGCGAGCAAAGTACACTCCGGGATGCGGAGGAGTGAACCGCAGGGTGTGTTCACCCTCGGACAGGTCATCCATCCTCGCGGACCGAACGACCCTGCCTGTGATATCGTAGACATCCAGGTCCACAGAACCCTCGGAGGCGAGGTAGAACCTCAGGTCCACATCATATAAAGATGGATTGGGTGAGACCGGGAAGAACTCCGGAGAGGCGCGCTCACCACCCGGGATACCCAGGGGATCGTAATCGATACTCACTTCCTGGAGGACCGGAGTGGAATCGGGGTCCCCGGTGAACAGAAGAACACGGTACTGGCAGTAATTGTCGAAGTCCCCCAGGATGCCCTGAAGGCTCGTGCCGGAAACTGTGAGTGTGTCCGACCATTCCCCCAGATCCCCCGGATCGTCCGAGGAGCGGACCTGGAAAGCCAGCGCGGTTCCCGAAGGCTCCTCGCACTCCCAGGTTATCTCACCCCAATGAGGGTCCTGCGGCAGCTGGAGGATCGAGGAGGTCAGGATACCTTCCATGGCCGGCTTGGCGAACCTGAACCACTTGAGCCCTGCAGAGGTCATCCAGCTGGCGATGAAATCGGAGATGCCATCCCCGTTCAGGTCCGTGGCGCGGATACCTCCATCCTGGAAACCGGCTCCCGTGAAGGATTCAGCGGTCCACGCCTCTCCGTGGCCGGCGTTCCATGCCAGATACAGGTTGCCGGACGACCTCCGGGCGATATCCACGTCTCCATCATGATCGAAGTCACCGAGGGCTATTACCGGCCAGTAGGGAGTGCCAAGTCCGGTCATCTCATGGACGGACCATTTGCCGGAGCCCTGAAGATCGTTCTCGTACCACTCCAGCATGCTGCCGAAGTCCGCTACGATGTCGATGTCCCCGTCTCCGTCCAGGTCCCCCGTCCCCACGGCGCAGGCTCCGGACGTATCACGGATGAGATGCAGCATGAAATTGCAGCCGGGACCGTTCTCGTACCAGGCGACACCCCCGCCCCAGTACCTTGCGGCGGCGATGTCCTGGTCCCCGTCCCCGTCCAGGTCCGCCAGCTTCATGTCCGAGATGATGAACCCCTGTGTATGGGAGCTCCAGCTGTATCCGAAAGCCATGTTCTCGTACACCTCGATGGACCAGTACCAGCTCATCTCTCGCTGGGCGATCAGATCCATGTCACCGTCCTCGTCCACGTCGCAGGGGAGGAGAATACCAACCATGGTATATTCCTCCAACGGAACGTCCCACCAGTATGAGGGCCAGGAGGACTCGCAGATGAGGACCCGGCCCCCGTACATGTAGCTTACGGCGATGTCCATCTGGCCCATCCCGTCGAAGTCGGCGGCTGTGACATAGGACAGTTCCTCGGCCCATGGGATTTCTAACTGCTCCAGTTCGGACCAGGCGCCGCCCAGTCCGTCCAGGTTCTCCCAGGACCGGATCGTCCCGGCGGTCTGATCGCAACCGATGATGTCCTGATCCCCGTCCATGTCCATGTCGGCGGCCCATATCCACCCTATGGCTCCCGATGAGATGGTGATCTGCGTGTCCACCCTGTCGGAACCCAGTGTCAGAACCCCTTGCTCTTCGAACCAGTTCATCGAGCAGCAGCAATCGAAGGACGTTCCCCAGGAGGAGACGGGACCCTCCTGCCCCGGACCGGACGACCAGTCGGTCTGGGTGGCGGAATCGGCATTTGCAATGACTGGAAGGACGAACGACAGGAGCATCGGGCAGAATCCGCGCATCAAGGACCTCCTGACAAGTATTCCATATAATTGGGGGGAGTGTCAATAAGAAACGGACTGGTCCCGCTGATTACATTTGAGGAACATACGGTAACCTGCCGGCGCATTCCTGGGAGCCGTTCAGCTCTATCCTACATTAGTGGCGATCCCATGCTTCATTTCAGGTCCCGATGCTCCGCAGGGAATCACAGGACATATCAGAGACTCCCGGCTTGACGAATGTCCGAAGGTAGAGGTATTCGAGACGGCGTTCCCCGGTTCTGCTTGCCGACCTTCAGTATCAGCGCTCCTCCTGTATAGTCCTCGTCCATGAAGTACCCCAGGAGGATGTAGCCACCGTCCTCGCAGGGGGAGAAGGCGGAAAATCCTTCCTCGCCCTCCCCATTGAGCCGTTTCTGCCACCTGGCTTCACCGTAGGCATCCCATTCCTCGAAAGCCGCTCCCTGGTCGCCGTCGATGGAGCGGTAGCCTGCCAGGATCATTTCACCTTCGCCGGTGAACTGCGCGTCCCATACGTTGACATCGTGCTGGAACTGCAGAGATCTGACCAGGTTCCCGTCTCTGTCGACACTCCCGTAGATCCCGGTCCTCCTCGAATCCTCCCCTGTGAGGTATAGAAGATATCCCGTCGATGTCTCCCTGACGGCGGAAGGGCCTTCGTTCCCCGCAAAGGGCAGATGGCAGGTCCATTCCTCCCGGCCATCCTGTGAGAGCTTCATAACGAAAGTACTGTCCTTCCAGAGATGAACCAGCAGCACGATGTAGCCGTCGGACAGCGACTGTACACCTGTGGGGAACACATCCTGACGGTCATCGAAGGTCTGGTCCCAGTCGTTCTCACCGTCCTGGGTGTAGTGGCTGAGGCGTGCCCCTCCCTCGCCGGGATAACCCTCCGAGAACAGGACGGCGCACCCTCCATCCGCTCCGCCCGTAAAATCAAGACCGCGATAGACATCGTCGCTGTCACGACCTATGAGGTCCCGCCATATCTCGACGCCCCCGCTATCGAGCCTGAAGACGGCAACATCGGAGTCGACTCCTGTGGCCCTGGGCTCGCTGTAGGCGCACAAGTACAGGCCCCCATCCTCTGCAGGCTCCAGCCATCCTCCGCTCTCTATGGCCCTTCCGGATACCGGGTATGCCCGTTCCGAAACAACATTGCCTTCGGGATCCAGGATAGTCACTGCGACATCCTCCATGACCTCGCAGCTTGTGAAGGCGTAGCCTCCCCCCTGAAGCTGGACCACATCCAGGAGGGAACAGCTCCACGTGGAGTGCTCCCCGAGACTGGACCATCTGGCGTGTTAGTAAAATCCTGAAGATGCTTCGAAGGGAAGGCTGCAGGATAGATCACAAGCGTATTGAGCGTATCTGGAGAGAGACGGGGATTCCATCTCGATCAGATTAATCCCAAAGAGTCCGAGAAGAAGAACAGACGTCTGGAACGGATCATTCCCAGTTTATGCTCTATCTCGGCACCATGACAGATTTCTTCTAGCACTGCTGAGTTTTCAGGATTTCAGTCTCTATCCCGTTGATTTCAACCCCGATGGTTACATTGATGTGCTAAGTAAGAATCAGATAGATTATTCTGTATCCTCCAGGATATCAAGAAGATAGATCTTGGGCCAGTCCAGTGGATCGCGGTCGTAGGCCAGCATTCCCCAGGGTGAAATGGAGAATGTTGGGGTGCCGATCCGACCGAAATCAGCATCAACTTCAGCCACTGCCACAAGTTCGCCCGAGTAGTCATAAATCCTGAACGTTGGCTGTTCAAGATCGCCCATCTCCACCCAGATTCTTCCCTGGCCGTCCACACCTATGGACTCGATGATATTCCTCCATTGGTATACGTCATCGGATCTGAATGAAGACGCGGAAGCACAGCCGTCGCTGATGGTCACACTGAGGCCCAGATCACCGGCATCCAGTTCCTCCTGGGATTTGGAAACCCTTTCATGGGCTTCAAATAACTGAAGGATGGTTTCACCATCGGGAGAATAACCTGTAATGTTGAACAGCGTGTCGGAGACTTCCGCTATGAACAGGTTTCCCTCTTCATCAACAGCAAAATCCACAGACACTGTCCTTGTAACGGAAGCTTCCTCTCCGGCTGCATGAATGGATATCGGCAGGGAAACGTAAATTGCACTCGGTTCAGGACTCTCAAGGCTGTCCCAACGGGCGACATCAAGGGAACCTTCCATTTCACCGTCTTCCATATTCATTGTCATCAATTCGCCGTAGAAGGATCCGTTCGGACCGGGGCAAATACTGCTGGGCGGTCCCATGACAAAACCTGTAAGCTGTTCGGAATATCCACCGTCTGCATCGAAGAAGGACAGGCCTGCGTTAAGAACATCGGATACCGCCAGGCCGCCATCGGACAGGATCGCCATGGAAAGAGGGAACTGGAACTCTCCGGGACCGGCTCCGTTTCTGCCGATGTCATACAGGTGTGAGCCATCCGGGGAGTAGACCGATACGCAGCATTTCTGCGCATCCAGTGCCATAATGCGGCCGTCCGGTGAATACCCGGCCTCGATCAGTAGAGCGAAGACATAACTGCTGTCCCCCATATCCACACCGATCGTGTCCGTCACTGCCAGATGCAGCGTATCGGGGGATGACGATGAAGGGGCTTCAGCAGAATCCTCGACCGGTTGCTCACCACATCCGGCTACCACGACCACCGAAAGTACGAGAACCAAGAATGCCGAATGAATCAACCTCATGAGAACTCCCTTCTTGATTTAAAACAATGATAAAATGTCGGTCAGCCTATAGGGTCATGAATATCTTGTACGAAGGTTCCGTTTCATCCTTCGTAATACCCGTAGGATTATCATGTCTATTCCTCAAAAGCACTCAGACTCAAAGCATTTGTTCCATGACCATTCAGTCTGAACATAAATGGAATATACCATACAGGTTTCCAATATGCTTTGTGGTGCATTTGAGAATCAGAAAATAGATCGAAGGAGTCTGATCTCGTAGCCGGTCCCGCCTGATCCATCCTCAGGCCTGGTGTAAATGTGGTTCAACCTCTCCTCCGAGGATTCGGTGCAACTGGATGTCTTCGATATTACTTCTATCCGGACCTACTGAGTAATACGAGTGTTTCCGTTCTACCTTCGCCGGGCACGTTCGATCATGAACAAGATGTTTTCATTGGCGTTCTCTGGTGTGAGCCTTATTCCGGGATGCAGTCTGTGCCATACTCTGAATACTTCGTCTGCAAAAGCCTGACCGACCGTTTCCATACCGCGGAAATCAAGGACAACGTGCCTGAAATCCTCGAGACCAGCAACGAGCCGTCTGGCCTGTGAGCGTGATACAAACTCTGTTCCTTCCTCGTAGAGCCTTACCAGGACTTCCGTATCGTTGAAGCTGTACGTGTCGTCGGTGTGTTTCCTGAAGACATCTTCCAGACGCCTGGAGGATTCCATACCTATGGAGAAGAAGACCCTTGTTCCCTCAGTACTTTTCACATCCCTCAGGTAAATGTCTTCTAAAAGGTTGTCGAATACCAGCTTCTTCGTCTCGCTCTTGATGGTGAGTATGTCTGCAGCCCTTGAAGTGAAGAATATCCCTTCTCCGCTGTGCTTCGATGGCTTGGTGGTCTGCTTGCCCTTCAGGAGGTCATTTACGGCATCTATGATCCTATCCAGTGAGTTCTTCTCCATAATGTTCCTGTAGATGCCTGTTCCCCAGTCCCTTACTTCGAAGCATATGTTCGTCTTCCTTCTTTCCATCTCTACTCTGATCCTATCGGAACCTGAATGCTCAATTGCGTTGTTGAGCATTTCCGTAAACGCGTAGTTCAGTATCCGGTATACATTCTCTTCAAGATCCTTCATGATTCCCGTTCTCT
>CAZXEF010000177.1:0-5725 GCA_964639605.1 uncultured bacterium
TGGCGGTCCGCCGGAGTCGTTTCAGGGCGGATCAGCGGTCACTGAGGAATACTCGTTAACGAAAAAGGGGAGGCACGAATGCCTCCCCTTATTTACATCAAGAGAATTATGCTAGTTTCTCTTCTGCTTGTCGTTGGCAAAATCAACTCTGAGCTGACGTCCGTCCATTTCCTGTCCGTCCATCGCCTTCTGGGCCTTATTTGCATCCTCCTCGTTCTCGAAGGTCACAAAACCGAACCCTCTTGACCTGCCTGTGTCTCTGTCGCTGACGACTTTGGCTTCCTCAACGGTGCCATGTTCCTCAAACGCCTTGCTGAGACTCTCATCGGTCGTTGCCCAGGCTAATCCTCCAACAAACAGCTTCTTACCCATTCGAACTCCTGTTCACGGGACTTCCGTCCCTCAGTACCAAGCGGCATCATTGCCGCCGTTGCCCCTCAAGCAGGGGCGCGCCAACCGGGATGCGGCCCGGAACCGTGCTGTATAACCACAGCAATCCGTTTTGAAGCAAGCTCTTTTACTCATGCGATGATAGTTTTGGGATTGATGAAAAAGATGTAAATCATGAATTGCGCAAACTACCTTGAAACGCAGAAAAGTTTTAAAATGAGCTATCTTTCATATTACTGTTCTAATATACATTTAAGTTTTTCATTGGCAAGCCCCCGGGAAATCCGGGATTGATTACTGTAACTGCATACCCCTCATTCATATCTGTTGAAAGTGATCCTTCGTCGCACTTTCCACTTGGGGCTGTCTGAAGAGTTTTTTGAGTCGGATGGACTTGATCACGGTTCGTTAATGATACCGGTTCTTCTGCGTTTCCTGGACCGGGACAGGAAAATGCCGGAGATAATGATGACCATGCCGATAAAACCCGTTACCGGGCATCCTGGATGATATCTTTCGGACCCTCCTGCTTGGGTTAAGGATTGACTTCAAGTGATTCATGGACATTATTATCAAAGGACCCTATTGTCGGGTGTTGAAAGGGAGTGTGAAGATGCCGGGAGAAAAGACCACCAAGAAGCCGAAACCCGCTGACAAGAAAGCGAAGCCTGAAAAACCGGTGAAGAATAAGGCCAAACCATCGAAACCCCTGGAGAAGAAGTCAAAGCCTTCCAAAACTGCCGAGAAAAAAGTGAAGGAACCCAGAAAGGGAGGCAAGAAGGTCAGACCTTCAGAGCCTGTTCAGAAAAAGATGAAGCCGGCCAAGACGGGGAAGAGGAGGACTCCCTAGGGGAGCTGTTCATCCAGGATCTCCCTGACTTTGACTGCTAATTCCATCATCTGGTAGGGCTTGCCGATAAAACCCAGGGCCCCGGAGGCCAGAGCCTCCTGGGCGTGGTTATCCTCCATGTATCCGCTTGCCACAAGGACTTTCGTGGAGGGTGCCATTTCAAGCAGTTTATCGAGACACTTCGTTCCGCCCATGCCGGGCATGTTGAGATCAAGGAGCACCAGGTCCGGGATACTATTCCCTTTACTGAAGATCTCCAGTGCTTCTTCGCAGCTTTCCGCCATATGTACCTGGTAGCCGAAGGGCTCCAGGAACTCCCTGGTCAGGTCCTGTATCTCCGGTTCGTCATCCACGACCAGTATTGACTCGGTGCCGCCGCGGGGCTCATGGGGCGGAAGCTTCGAGTTCAGGGACAAGGCTCTGTCCGGAGCCGGCCAGTATATCCTGAATGTGGTCCCGGCTCCCGGTTCGCTCTGGCAGTGGATGTACCCTCCATGAGCTTTAACGATGCCGTAGGTTGACGCCAGCCCCAACCCCGTGCCCCTGCCCACCTCCTTGGTGGTGAAGAAAGGGTCGAAGACGTGACCCAGGGTCTCTATATTCATGCCGCAGCCTGTGTCGGAAACCGTGAGGAGCACATAACGGCCGTGGGGGATCTCCGCGACCACTCCGGGATTGGCCTCGTCCAGGAGTGTATTGGCGGTCTTTACCTTGAACTCGCCTCCGTCGGACATGGCGTCTACGGCGTTGGCTCCCAGATTGAGCAGAACCTGTTCCACCTGTATGGGGTCTGCAGCCACAGGCCAGAGATCACTGGCAAGGTAGCGTTTGATCTGGATCATTTTCGGAATGGTTCTCTCCAGGATAGCCAGGGCTTCAGTCACTTCGTGGTTCAGGTCCAGCGGCTTTCTCTGGACAACGGCCTTGCGTCCGAACAGAAGCAGTTGCTGGACAAGTCCGCTGGCCCTTTCCATGGATCTTGACGCAGTTTCCAGCCGCGCAACATCAGGATGCCCCGGACTCTTTTCGCTCAGCAGCATCTCGATATTGCCTCTTATTATCTGAAGAAGATTGTTGAAGTCGTGGGCTATTCCTCCGGCCAGGGTTCCCAGAGACTCCATCTTCTGAGCCTGGAACAGGCGCTTCTGGAGCCTGTCCTGTTCTTCCTCGGCCTTCTTGCGTTCCGAGATGTTCCGGTCGAATGCTATTCCCAGGAACCTGTCCTTGGACTCTACGTAGTTGGTGGTCACCTCCACGGGGAACATCCCCCCGTCCTTCGTCCGGTGACGGCCCTCGAATCTCATCATCCCCATCCGCTTCAGATCGACCTTGTGCTGCTCCCAGCCGGCTTCCGGGAAATCCGGATCGATCTCGAAGATCTTCTTCTGCAGAAGCTCCTCCTGAGAGAAACCCATGGATGAGCAGGCAGCCATGTTGGCATAGATGATCTTGCCCAGGTCATCCACCCAGAGGATGCTGTCCGGCGCGCGGTCCATGGCGAACTGGGTGAGACGGAGGGATTCTTCGGCGATCTTGCTCTCGGTTATATCCTGGAGGATGAGGATGTAATGCGGCTCGTTCTCAATCCAGATGGAACGTGCCGAATAGACTCCGTCTCGCAGTTCTCCCGCCTTGTTCCTGAACTTGAACTCCCAGTTGATGAAATCATTTCCATCCTTCAGGATCGCTGTCATCGAATCCTGCTCTGTGGGGTTGATCCAGAGTCCCATATCTGACGAGCTGTGGCCTATGGCCTCGTCGCGCTTCCACCCGGTTATCTCCTCGAAACCCGAGTTGACATTCGCTATGATCCCATCGTTCAGACTGATTATGGCAATGCAATTGGGTGCTGCCATGAATATCTTCGTGAACTTCTCCTCCGCCTGCCTGCGGCTGCTCACGTCAGCGAAGTAACCCTGGAACAGAACGCTTTTTTCGCCTTCACCCTGAACGGCGCGGGCGTTCAGAGAGGCCCAGAAAATGGAACCATCCCTCCTGGTCATCCTGTACTCACGATTGTTAACCCGGCCGTCCGTTTGCATGAGCCGGCTGAACTCTTCCCTGTCCACGGGGTCGGTGTACAGTTGGGAACCGATGTTGGTGACGGATTCGATCATTGCCCTGGGAGATTCGTAGTCGAAGAGCCGGGCAAGGGCTTCGTTGGCATAGAGAAGCCTACCCTCGGGAGTGCTGGTGAAGATACCCACGGGTGCGTTCATCAGGAGATCGAGACATTCATTCCGGCCGGGCTGGACCAGGTAGTCATTAGCCTCTGAACTGGAACTTTCATTGTTCATGCAGGCTCCTTAACGGTTATTACCGTTTATTTATATCAGCTTTCCGATGTCGATAGCAAGATACTCGTGATTATTTGCAGGGTCAATAATTCTATTCCAGGCCGGTCTCACCGCTCGTGGATAATCCCGGTCCTGGCGCGCTTCCTTAACTGGGAGAGGAATATGCCCGAGATGATGACGGCCATACCGATGATCTTTCTTTGCGTGAAGCTCTCATTCAGCATGTAATAAGCTGATATGGCCGTTATGACTGGTATGATGTTCGTGAATACGTTGGTCCTGCCGATGCCAAGCTCCCTGATGGACACGGTTATGAAGATGAAGGCCAGCGAGGAGCCCAGGATAGCCAGCATGACCAGGTCAAGCACCACATTCGGCGGCGGGTTCACGGCAAGTGTGTCCTTCAGTTCGAAACCCAGCATCAGCGGGAGGAAATACAATCCTCCGATCATGTTCTGTATCCTGACTATGGTGAGGGGGCGGTAGCGGCCGGAGAGGTTCTTGACCACAAGACTGTATCCCACCGCCGAAACAACCGCGAACAGCAGGAAGAGCAGTCCTGCCGTGGACGCATCCAGCCTGGAGTCCTTAGTAGTGGTGAAGACGGCCAGCCCCAGGAAGGAGATGACCAGACCTGCGATATTGACCATGGACAGTCTCTCCCTGTAGAAGAGGTAGGCGAAGAAGGGTGATATTACGGGAATGAGGCCGATCATTATGGACGCAAGGGTGGGGGAGACGCGAAGCAGGCCCAGGCTCTCTCCGATGAAGTAGCAGAATGGCTCCAGGAAGGCAAGGAGCAGGAAGACTGGCCAGTCCTTCCGGGCTACTTTCTCGCCTTTGCCGGTAGCCCTGGAGTAGAGCGCAAGAAGTACCGAAGAGATGATCAGCCTGAACAGGACGGTAGTGAACGGACCGTAGTACTGGAAGACGATCTTGGTCCAGACGAAGGATACACCCCAGAAGAACATGGCTCCCAGGGTCCCCAGGTATACTCCCAGTTTCTTGTAGGATCTTGCCATCTTTACCTGCCTGGAGGCATCAGCTGCCGGACTTGGTCACACGGTATTCCATGTACGGACCGTTAAGTATACTGAAGAAGACAAGGGAGCTGTGGGGCGAGAGGACTGCCGTGTCCTGGACGGGCAGATCGAAAAGAGCTGGGATGGTTATCTGGATTTCTTCCTCAGCTTCTCCAGGTCCTTCTCCTCGATATACTCTTCGATGTAACCGCAGTCGGTGCATATGTATGTTGTGGGGTGTACGAGACCCATGCCGGTCATCCCGAGCATCACGGCCCGTGCTTCAGCCTTTTTCTTTACTGCGGCGATATTACCGCTTCCGCATCTGGCGCATGCTGTTACTTTCATCGCTCGGATCCCCTCCTTCCTTTGTAGAGTTGCTCCCGAAACCATCAGGAAATCAGCTTTGTATGTCCAGTGTTATCCGGACGGGGGAACGGCGGTCCCGATATTGCCTCAGTCCAGGGCCTGTACTCATAGAGTTGTCGCCACTGCGGTGATTCCGGCTCAATACTAGAGGGAGTGCTGCGATTGAAGAATGTCGATGAAATAATCCTGATCGGGAAACCTCTCTGTCTTTCCTTTATGAGCGAACCGGCCGGGGAGGCAACGGGCGGAACGTCAATCGGAACATTCTTCGGCACCGGTCCAATTACGACCTGGCGACCCTGACCGTCTACACCGCCGGAAAAAACCCCGAAGAGGTCCTGGGTCTTCTCGGAACAACAGATTAGGATGCCGTCCTATTCATCCGGTATTTTCCGGGTCTCGAGAGTCTGTGCATGGATATTGACCTTCCGTGTCAGGGGGACTGAGTATATTCGTCCAGCAGTTATTGGATCTTATACAGATACGAGAGGGATGAAATGAGTCTTTTGTTGATACTGGCGGTTCTGGTCTCAGGATACACCCAGGACAGGGAAGCCATCCTGGCGCAGACCGATCAGAGCTATGCGCTTACCGAAGATGAACTGGTCGCCGATTCGATCCTGCATGACCTGAAGAACCAGGCGTGGGACCAGCAGGAGCCCTATTACCCCTGGGTAAGTCAGTTCTTCCCCGTGGTGCGGGAGGAGTACGAGAGCACGGAGCTTTTCGATTTCCTCCGGGCTATGCCCAAGGGGGCGGTGCTCCACGTGCATCCCAGCGCCATGGGCAATTACTAC
>CAZXEF010000178.1:0-5718 GCA_964639605.1 uncultured bacterium
GACAGGTTCGCCCGAAATACACGGGATAAGGACCGATGCATCCTCCCTGATATCAGGCCAGGTAGTGGAAAGAATCACCAGTATAACCCATGTTGTCAACAACATGGACTCTTTCTTGGCAGGTCAGAGAATAACCCCATGCTCCTCCTCCAGCTCAGGAATGCACATATCCTGGCCCGTATGCACCCGCTATTCATCACTGCAATGAAGGAAGTGGGACAGCGGATATCTTGATGATAATTTTATTTGCATAAATTTCTGTCACAACTGGCCGGAAGTTACGTACGACCCCGAGAGGAGATCGGCCATCTCCCCGGCTATCAGGCTGTTGGCGGAGGCGTTGACGTGGGCGCCGCAGTAATCGATGTAGAGTTCCTGATCCACGGTATCGAAGATATCCGTGAAGGAGTAGAGGTCCGGTTGGTGTTCCGCGGAATCCTCCCAGGCCCCGTAAGCCGCCGAGACAAGTTCCCTGAAGGCCGGGTCAGCGCCGTAGGGGAACTCATCGACACCTCCCTGAAGGACTTCCTCCTCAAATGAAGTAAGAGGCTTGTCCCCCTGCCATATCACCGGCTGCCATATGAAGATGCAGTCGAAACCGAATGAATCTCCCAGTGCATCAGCAACCCTGCAGTTACCCAGATAGGTACGGACCACATCCTCTGCGAGCCCGTCCGCATCGATCCCCATGGTGCTGTACGTGACAAACCTGTCATGATCGGGCTCATCAGCCCCGGACCTTCCCCGGAGGGACAGGACAAGGAGCCATACGTTGCTGTTCCTGACTGCAAGTTCCACAGGTGAAACAGGCTGGAACTCCCTAGAGCGGCCCTCCACCCTTTCCGCAACCTGCGCCTGCTGATGGTGACCTCCGGCGAAGCCGTTCGTGTACGCCGCCCAGATGTCGTTGTAACCGTCGTAGAAGATCACCACGTCCGGAATGTCCCCGCTGCCCAGCCTCAACATTAGCTCTATCACTTCCTGGGTGGAGGAGAATCCCGACTGGGCCAGGTTGACTGTATCAACAGGTCTTCCCAGTCTCTCCCGGAGGTCACCCTGGAGGTAGAATGGAATTGTGCAGCTGTCGGTCACTCCGGAACCCCACATGGCAGAGCCTCCCAGGAGGAATACCCTGATGGCCTCCGGGTCACGGGATGCTCCAGGTGTTATCCGGCAGCCTTCCTCCGTAATGCTCAGACCCTCCCCGGCCATGGCGGGATTGGCCCTCCAGACCACGTACGGGGCGTACCTGCCCTGATCGATAATATGTGCGTCGGCCTCTGTTCCAGCGGCTTCCATCTTCCTTCTCCGGTCGCTGAACCTGTCGGCGTCAAAGACCTTGAGGAAGACAAGAGCCAGGAAATCAACCGCCAGGACCAGTACGACTATGTTCAGCAGAAGCACGGCGGTACCCTTGTAGAACCCTGGAAACCGTCTACCCAGAATGCCCGCGACCACGAATGACGCGCCGGCCAATCCTATGCCTATCTGGTTCCTGCTGATACCTCTGCTGATGCTTAGACCCAGCAGGTTGGCGAACACGGCCGAAAGGATGAGGACGATACCAAGGACTATGGAAATCAGCCGCAGAAGCTTCACTGATCCATCACCCAGCCGGCTGTCCGTCACAGATACCTCCAACCCTCGAACTTGGTGCAAAACCGCATTCCCAAGTATACTCCAAGCCGTCACGCATCGGAATACGATTATACCGGGGGCATTTGTCCCTGTTCGCCGATGTATTCAGCTTGACCATCATGGAGCGAGAAATGATGTTCATAATCAGCCCTCTTCGGGGGATCGCCCCGGAAAAACCCGGGCGAATCGGGCTGGAAGGGAGGGAGACATGTCAGTCAGGACCGCCGTCTTTCCCGCAGCCGTCCTGCTGGTGCTGACAGGACTGGCAGTCCTATACATTCCCTGCCTTAGACTTGGTTTTCTCGGGGATGATTTTCTCGACCTTGACCATGGATTCGGCCCCTCCACCTTCGGTTCCTTCGAGGCTGGAGGCTTCAGACCTCTCATAGTGGCCGTCTGGGCCTTCGATTCCACCATCTACGGCCCGACGAATGCCTGGGGATGGCATCTTACAAATATCCTGCTGCATCTCTCCAATATCGCTCTTGTGCTTCTCCTGCTGAGGCAGTTCGGAACGGACAGATGGGTTCTCCTTGCCGCTCTGGCCTTCTTCGCACTTTCGTTCTCGGCTGTCCCATCGGTATGCAGGGTTTCGGGAAGGACAACGGTAGCAGCGCTGGTGCCTCTACTGGGAGCAATGAACCTGCATGTTCTGTGGAAGAGGAAGGGAAACGAGCTGTTCCTGGTCGCATCCCTGCTGCTGGTCCTCGCTTCCCTGCTGACGAAGGAGACCGCGCTTGCCTGCCCCATCATGTTCGGCGCCATCAGCACATTCCTTTACAGTGAGGAGAAGGGGGCCCTGAGGGTCTTCTCCCGTGATTTCCTGATATACACGTTGCCTGTGCTTGTCTACGCCCTCTGGCGCGTGGCGGCCGTGGGCTCCAGGATGGGATATGCCGAGAGCGGTTCCTTTGGCGTATTCATGATCCGAAACCTTGCTCTTCTGGGCACCCAGGTGTTCAGCCCCTGGCTTTCGGGTCTTTCCGCAAGGATGGCGCTGCTGGTACTTCCGGTGGGGGCATGGCTGCTCCGGGGAAAGGACGGGCTGGGGCTTCTGGGGCTTGTCCTCATGCTTGGCATGCTGGTCACCGTATCGAACCTGCCGCCGCGACCCTACTACGCGTACGCTGCCCTTCCGGGGGCGACCCTTCTCTTCGCCGCCCTGGCAAGGGCCTGTTCCGGAAGGGTCAGGCTCATGGCCGCAGTCCCGGTCCTCCTTCTTCTGGGATCCTTCCTCGAGGCCAGGGACGAGGCGGGAAGAATGTCACAGGCGTCCGAATACACCGAAACCCTGATAGGACACCTGGCGGAACTGGAAGAACGGACCCCGGGAGAGGGACCTCTCATAGTCTCAGGTTACAGGTCACAGGTTGCAGGGTACGGCACGCTGTGGCCCGGCGCAATCTCCGAGGCGCTCGGCACCAGAGGTCTTGTCCCTGGCCGTCCCATCAGGATCCTTGACGGGTACTTCTGTGAGGTGCTGCTCGCGTCGACGGAAGACGAGCCCGTTGTGACAGCATATTTCGCGGAGTACACCGGTGACGGATGGGAGACGGTTCCCTTCAGACCATGGGAAAGGAAGTGGTACGAAGGCGGGGCAACGCTGGCATCGGAAGTACTGAACGGCGCCGTTGCGATCTCGGATTCACTCTGGATACGGAATTCATGCTTCATTGTCTCTTCCTCCCTTTGCTCGCTGGGAGTCATCGACCCGATGGCCGACAGCATGTTTGTCTATCGCGGAACTCACTCCAGTGGGGATACCACCTGGTTTGACCTTGAGAATTCCAGGGCGTGGCTGGTCTCGACCCCGCCCTTCAACCTCTTCGTTCTGTCTTCCCCCGAGATTGAGCCCGGTGAAGTGTGCTTCTCGTCAAGAAGGATCTGGCTTCCGGTAATTGAGGAGAGACTCCGCCTGAAGGATTCTCATATCTCTCGACAGGATCACTGAAACCCGGAAGGACCCCACTGCTTCAGGGTCCTGACACTCCGATTATGAGATCACCTATCCTGCGGGCGATCATTCGGTTGCCTGCTCCGTCCACGTGAACTCCCGATGGATCGGTATACACACGTGACGATGTACTGTCGAATACGTCCGTGATTATATGAACGTCCGTATACTGAACTATGGAATCAGATATCATGCTGTACGTGCCGGCCAGGAGAGCCTTGAACGCAGGGTCTCGCGTGAACTCGTAACCCTCGGTACCGGCGGCAATCCTCTCCTCTTCCGGCGCAAGAGGCTTGCTGCCCAGCCAGATGACCGGCTGCCATATAAAAATGCATTTGAAACCGTAGGTTTCGCCCAGCATCCTCACCATTGAGTAGTTATCCAGGCAAACATCGACGATATCAACCGACAGGGAGTCCGCATTCACGCCCATCGTACTGTAGTTGATGATCTCCCCTGGATCCGACCTGGAAAAGACCCCCCTTTCGGCAGCAAGGTCCACAAGGACTGACAGGTTGGTCGTGTACCATAGCCTCTCAGCCAGTCCCGGTTGCCTGACCCTGTTCTCCATGAGCTCGGCAGTCTGGGGAAAGTTCTGATGAACCCCTGCAAGGCCGGACTGATAAGCGGTGAAAACCTCGTTGAACCCATCCATGAAGACGACGATATCAGGTACGTTCCCGTCCCTGAGCTCGAATATCAGCTCGATCATCTCCTGGGTTGAGTTCCATCCCACCTGGGAGAGGTTAGTTATCTCCAGGCCGGAGCCGAGAGAATCGCCGAGCAGCCCCACGAGGTTCGCGGCTATGGTCTCGCTGTCTTCCACTCCTATGCCCCATGTAGCGGACCCGCCAAGAAGAAAGATCCTGGTCCCGTATCCATTGTGAAGGTCGTGACTCCCGGGAGTGATCCGGTGACCCAGTGAGTCGGTGCTCTCGCCGGTCAGACCGGGAAGAGCCCTCCACATCACGTAGGGGGAATAGTGAGCAGCTCCAGCCTGGTCAACAGGTTCCGTGAGACTGGATTCAAGGGTCTTCCGCGTGTGGAGCGACATCTGAGGAGGAGCCCATACCTTCAGGACCACCAGAGACAGTACGTCGATCAGCAGGAACACCACTATAAGGTTCAGAAGGAACAGACCGGCGGACCAGTAGGCTTTGATGAACTTTCGACCGAGAATGCCGGCGAACAGCAGCATCAGACCCATCAGCCCTATCACTATCTGGTTCCTGCTCAGACCGTCACCCGCGCTGAGGCCCAGGGCATCCGCAGCCACGGACACAAGCACGAGGATGAGACCACTTACCAGTGCGGATACCCTCAGGAACTTCACGGAACCTTCGCTAAGACCTGTATCGCTCATTACCAGGCTTCTCCCTCGGCAGACATCAGACATTGAGGCAGCTGTTCCAGAACGCACTCGCATAATATTGCGATGTACGCTACGGTTTCACCAGTTCAAGGCAGGAACTCTGTCTCAGCAGCTCGTGTTTCTCCTATTCCATTGCAATCCGGACGCAGGCACGAATATATTCCCAGCTCACTCATTCCGGCTCACCATAGAGGAGTTGTTTCTTCAATGAAGACCTGCATCCTTGGTATATCAGCCTTTTATCATGATTCAGCCGCCGCTGTGGTGGTGGACGGCGAGATCGTGGCTGCGGCCCAGGAGGAGAGGTTCACCAGGAAGAAGCACGACCATTCGTTTCCCCATAACGCGATCTCCTGCTGTCTACGGAAGGCGGGACTGGAGCCGGACGAGATCACTCATGTGGCATTCTACGACAAGCCCTTCCTCAAGTTCGAACGTCTTCTGGAGACCTATATCGCCTTCGCCCCATCGGGACTGCCTTCCTTCCTGAAGGCCATGCCCCTGTGGCTTCGGGAGAAGCTGTGGATGGGGGACATGATAAAGAAGGAGCTTGGAGGCTTCCAGGGAGAGATGCTCTACCCCGAGCACCACCAGTCGCATGCCGCCTCCGCCTTCTTGCCGAGCCCCTATGCCGAAGCCGCCATCATCACCATGGACGGTGTCGGCGAATGGGGTACCGCCTCTTGGGGAACGGGGACCGGCAACCGGGTCCAGCTCCGCAGGGAGCTGCACTTCCCCCACAGCCTGGGACTTC
>CAZXEF010000179.1:0-3575 GCA_964639605.1 uncultured bacterium
AACCGGTGCGACATCCACGAAATGTCTTTCGAACCCCTGTCTGCCTTCATCGACACCAAGGGCTATGGAGAGGAGTTGGGTGAAGTAGAACACGGGTATCGGCTTGAAATCGGGGTAAGCTTCCACAATGGCCTTCTGTCTGGAATCCAGGTTGTAGAAGCAGAGAGGACAGCTGATGACCATGGCATCGGCCCCGTGCTGCTGGGCCGAAGTGAGGATACGGTAGCAGAGCCTCGTGGAAGCATCCGGGCTCGAGACCGAAAGGTAGGACCCGCAGCATTCCGTCCTGTAAGGGTATCTGACTGCCTTGGCTCCCAGGGAGTCGATGAAATCCTCGATGATGGACGGGTTCTCGGGTTCGTCCAGCTGGATCTCGTTCTGGGGCCTCAGCATCACGCATCCATAGTAAGGTGCGATCCTGAGACCGGAAAGGGGTCTTTCCAGTTTCTGCCTTATGTTCTCGTAGCCGATCTCGTCCCTGAGGTATTCCATCAGGTGGATAACGCGCACTTCGCCGGTGTAGTCCACCCAGGATGAATCCTTCTTTTCGATGTAGTCCCGCTCCGGCTCATCGTCCGCCAGGAAGGCGTTGATCCTCTTCCTGGTGATCTCGTTGGTTCCAATAGCGTAGTTAGTTCTCTTGAGGGTGTTGTAACAGAAATCGCATATGGTTATAAGGACATCCCTTCCGGAATCTCTCACATCCTTGAGTATCCTGGAGGGCGCGACCAGGTTCATCACCCTTTCCTCGGACACCGGGGGAACAGCCCCGCAGCAGGTCCAGGTCGGGAGCTCGTCCAGCTCGAAACCCAGCCTGACCGCCGAGTCACGCGCCGACGTGTCAAGATGGGAGGACCTTTCCTTAAGGGCACAGCCCGGATAGTAAGCGACCTTGGCCATGTTTCCTCCAGTTCTAGGTTGACAGCTTCCTGTATACGCCTACAAGCCCGGGCTGGGGGACCGAAGCGGCCTGTTTCGGATCGATCTGGTCAGGGCCGAAATGGTCCACTCCCTCATCAAGGGCGATCTGCCTCAGCGTGTCCATCACTCCCTGTATGTCGATGCCCCTGGGGCACCTGACAGTACACTGAAAGCAGCTGGCGCAGATCCACAGAGTGGCGCTGTGGATGATGTCGTCCTTCAGGCCCAGCTGGGCAAGTCGCATTATCCTGTTCGGCAGGATATCCATCTCCTGGGCCAGCGGGCACCCTGACGAACAGTTGCCGCACTGGTAGCAGGAATCCATGTTCTCTCCGCTGAGCTCGATAACTCGCTTCTTGAATCCGCTGCTTACCATTTCACGGGTCAGCCGGATCGGGGGGCTCTTGGGGGGAGCCAGACCAGTCTTTTCGCTCATACCGCCTGTTCTCCTCTCGTTGGGTCATCGGAGTCATTCCTGATGAAATCCGTGAGTTCAAGTTCGATGATATTCTCCGCCAGGGAAGGAAGCAGCTCACTTATCCTTTCGGACAGGCAGTCGCCGTATTCCCTCGGAGGCACTATCTCTATGCCGTAGACCTTAATGATTTCCGGGCAGGGAAGGCCCAGGGCGAGCGCTATTTCAGGGATCTGATGCACCGGGAAGTGATGGGAAGTGGGTGGAAGATCTGCACTGCATGTGAAGTCGATCTCGAGGAGGTCCCCCGGTTCGGCCCGGCCGGTGCTCACCGCATCGACGATAATGAGACGGCTGCAACCAGATATACGGTCTACCAGTCTTACCGGCGACACCGATGCTGATAGGACCTCGAGGCCCCGTGAGGGTCCAAGCATCTCTCCGATCAGCTCGGCCAGGGAACAGCCCACCCCGTCATCGCCAAGGATAGGGTTCCCCAGGCCCAGCAGCATGGTTCTTCCGGGAACGGTGTCGGAATTCAAACGATACCCGGCCGGCTGTGACCGGTGAAGCCTCCCTTCAGGGTCCTCTGACGGAACCTGTCTCGATGGCGTAATCGAAATAGAACCAGAAAAAATAGACGATCTCCTCGTCTGTGAAAGTATCTATCAACTCGGCATGGGCAATGGAGTCAAGAGCTGCCGAAAATTCGGGGGAGCGGCTCCGTGCCTCTTCGAGCATGATGCCCACTTCATTACAGTCATCACCATCCGAGATGGCATCGAAGCCATCCCTGATGCTGTCGGGGAGACATGCACGGAAAGTGTCCAGCCTTCGCTGACGACCTTCTGCGCGGGTTTCCCTGTCACATGAAGACACCAGCAGGATACATGTTGCGAGCAGGACAGCCAGGGAATCGAAACTCACAGACCGATGCCGAGACTGAACCTGTGAATGTTCCCCAGGTCCGCCAGGGGCTTGAAGGCGTAATCCAGCGTGAACCTGTTCCAGCCTGTCCCGGCACCGAAAGCCAGGGCGTCAAGGAATCCGCCGCCTGCATTGTCAGCGGTATCCAGGTCTCTAAGGTTTCCGCCGGCCCTGAGGGCCAGCATCTCCATGGGCGAGTACTCCACTCCCAGTGCGGCGTTGAAATCACCCTGGAACGGGTAGCATCCGTCAAGCGCCACCAGAAGTCGATCATCCAGGAAAGTGACCGATGCACCGGCAGCTATCTCCGTGGGTACCGGGTCGTTCTCCTGGTAGAATGCCTTGGTCTGGATACCCGCGTTCCTCACCGCCAGGCCCAGGGAGATAACGGAAGGCCTGTACCATGCACCCACATCGACCAGGAAAGCGTTCCCGCTGTAAGTGTCGATGCTTGAGTAGACGAACTTCGCCGTGGTGCCTACTGAAAGGTCGGGACCGAAGCTGTGAACGTATGTTCCTCCAAGCGCCACGCTGTTGGTGCTGAATTCCTCGCCCGTTCCCGTAGGATTGGTCATGGAAGTCCTGGTGAAGCTGCCTCCGTAGAAGTAATTGACAGAGACCCCGACAATGTCACTCCCGGAAGGGTTGACCCATCCCGCGAACCCGGCTTGCATGTCCATAAGGTATCCGGTGTAGGTGGAGGTGAACATCTGACGCTGCACTCCAGCCAGGGTGGCCGGATTCCAGTACAGGCCCATGGGATCGCCGGGTACAGCCGTGAAGGCTCCTCCCATTGCCACCGCTCTGGCTCCAGCGGGAACCCGGAGGAACGCGAACCCTGCCGTTTCAGCAGATGCGGAGCCTGCAAGCAACGCCAGCAGGACCGATGCCATGAAAATCTTCATTACTGATCTCCGTTTCGAAATTCTTTCCGATAACACATAGACTATAGCCATTACAGGTTCCGGTCAACGGGGGCGAAGGCCCATATCACAACTGCACTGTCGGCCCTGAAGCCTCTGATCATGTCCCACGCGCAGACTATCAGACGTCTTCCCCCGGCGATTTCCGCCGAATCCACTCGGAATACCGGAACATCGTCGGGAAGGCTGTCCTCCAGGAACCAGCCGTCACCCTCCAGTCTTAGACCCAGATCGAGGATATTGTTCCCGCCCAGGGCAGCGTAGTAACCATCGGAGCATGTGCCCTCCGGAGGGTATACACTCACTGTACAGGGTTCCATGAGGTCCAGTCTCATGCCTTTCAAAGCCACGCATGTGTAGCCCTGCGAGCATAGCCTCTCGAGCAGGGA
>CAZXEF010000179.1:3585-5677 GCA_964639605.1 uncultured bacterium
GTACGCTGCCGTTGCAGGAAGGGGTCAACCCGGCGTGGGCTGACGCCATGGCCAGGACTGCCAGGGCAAGGTGAAATACTCTCATCAGTCCTTGATTCCGGACCTGCTGTAACTGGCCACTATGCGCTTCTGAGCGGCCAGGAACAGTAGTATCAGGGGCATGGTGGAGAATGTGGATGCGGCCATGAGGAGGTGGAAATTGCTGGACTGCTCCTGATTGAAGTAGGACAATCCCACCTGGAGCACTCTGAGTTCCTCGGAATGAGTCACCACCAGCGGCCACATGAAGCTGTTCCACGATCCTATGATATTGAAGAGGATCACTGTGATCAGGACCGATTTCGAAAGTGGAAGGACCACCTTCCAGAGGTATTTCAGCCTTCCGCATCCATCCAGGATGGCGGCCTCGTATAGCGTCCTGGGTATGGTCCTGAAATGCTGCCTCAGGAGGAAGACCGTGAACACGTTGGCTGTCCAGGGTACTATCAGCGCCATGTAAGTATTTATCCATCCAAGTTTTGACAGGATGACGTAGGATGGCGCCAGGTAGACTGGCTGCGGGACCATCATCGTGGAAAGGAAGAGAAGGAAAATGGCGCCCTTTCCAGGGAATTCCATGGTCGCGAATGCGTAGGCTGCCAGGGATGATGTCACCATCACGCCGGCCAGCGTGAGCACCGTGACAAGGAGGGTGTTGAGGAAGTACCTCCCGAATGGGACCTTGGTCCAGGCCTCCACATAGTTGCCCAGACCGCCTTGCTGAAGCGAGGTGTTCACCATCCAGAGGAATGGGAGCAGCATAATGATACCCCCCATGATGAGCATGAAGTGCTTGCCGATCGTAAGGGCCATTGTCCTGCCGTCATGCTGCATCATGAGTAATGCACCCTTCCCCCGGCCACTTTCCGCTGAACGATAGTGAGTGAGAGGAGGATAAGGAACAGGAATACGGAGATCGCACTGGCGTATCCTATGTCGAAGCGGTCAAAAGCTTTCTGGAAAAGGTAGAAGACTATCACGTTGGTGGTCCCCAGGGGTCCGCCGCCTGGAGGAGGGGTCATCACGTACACCAGGGCGAAGGTCTGGAACGATATGATGGTGCTCATGATGAGAACATAGTAGGTGGTTGGTGACAGCATGGGCCAGGTAATGTACCGGAACGTGCCCCACTTTCCCGCTCCGTCCAGCCTCGCCGCTTCGTAGTACGTATCGGGAATGTTCTCCAGCCCGGCCAGGAAAAGCACCATATTGTAACCCGTGCTCTTCCAGACGCTGACGATCATCAGCGAGACCAGGGCCAGGCTGGGCCCTGCCAGTACGCCTTTCGGATGGATGCCCAGTGGCGACAGCATCATTTCGAAGATCCCGCGCGGTTCCCTTAGCCATTGCAGGGGTTCTCCCCCCAGTGCCGTTATGACCTGGTTCACGGGTCCGGCCTCCGGGTTGTAGAGCCAGGACCACACAACTGAGATGGCCACGGCCGAAGTGACCACGGGGAGGAAGTAGATGGTCCTGTAGAAGCTCTTGCCCGCCAGACTGCGTCTCAGAAGTATAGCCAGAAAAAGGGGTATGAGTATGCTTGCGGGTACGACTCCCAGTACGAAATAGACAGTGTTGAGGACGCTCTGCCAGAAACGGGCGTCCGAGAGCATCCGGCCGTAGTTGGCCAGGCCCACGAAGCCGTGGAAACCACCGATGTCGTAATCGGTGAAGGAGGCTGTGAAGGAGCTCAGTATCGGAAGGGTCCTGAAAACCAGCACTACGGAAAGTGCCGGAAGGATGTAGAAATAGGGAGCTATCCTGCTTCTAATGTTCAATATCATCCCCAGGTCGGTATAACGCCTCCGCGGCCGATGTACTGAAAACCTCTCCGTCAGACTGGACAACAATAGTTCCCTCTGTATCCGTGCGCAAGATTACACATCCCATCTCACTGTAGGTCTCCACGACTCCCGGATTGGGATGGCCGAAGGGATTGCCCCTGCCGGCCGAGAAGACCGCCACCTGGGGGGCCAGCCTCCTCAGGTACGGGGGGAAAGCGGAGGAGAGACTGCCGTGGTGCGGGACCTTCAGGACCGTTACAGGCAGTGCG
>CAZXEF010000180.1:0-5611 GCA_964639605.1 uncultured bacterium
CTGGCTGCTGTCCAGGCGGCCCTTGCCGTGGGCGTGGCCGGCGGAGAGCAGACGGGCCCCGCCGAACTCCTCATGAGTTCCGTCAATCCCAACCCGGTGAGCGGTCTGGCCTCCTTCGAGATCTACACAGCGTCCCAGGGAATGGCCGACATCGCCGTGTTCGATATCTCCGGCCGCAGGGTTGCCACTATAGGTTCCCAGGAGCTGATCGAAGGCGCCCATGCCTACACCTGGATGGTCCCCGAGGCCATCACCAACGGCATCTACTTCGTAAGGGCCACCGTGAACGGTTCCACCGTCACGTCCAGAATGGCAGTGGTGAAGTAGCGCGTATCTGAAGCATTGTGAGCAGGGGGCGCCTGATCGGGCGCCCCTTTTCAGCTCTGTGATCTGTCAGCAAACATCTTACTTCAGTGAATAATACTCACAGTTCTGACAACCTCCATATCACCCGCAGTTACTCGAAGATGATAGACCCCAGAAGGAACGCCCTCACATCAAGATCGACGTTCGAGCTGCTGACAGAATCTATGCCTGTTTCTTCGAGTGCCTACCTGCTGCATGTGCAAGGTCTGAATGAATAAAGCTCCTCCCATAGATACTGGAGCAGCTGGATATAGAATGATCCCACTCCCTGCAAGCTGACCCTGAAGCTCCTCACTGAAGTGGATTTCCACCGTTCCCGATACTGTAAATACCGATGGAAGAATCGAGTTACTGTACTGGATTTGATCCTGTAAGCAGTGAATATTAGCGACTGAGCCAGCATTTTTTGCGATCACCATCGGGGGTGGAATGAAATCCAGTGTGACTTCTGAAGATCTCAGGGACCTCTTCCTGCTCAGGAGGGTCCCTTTAGAACTGGTGTTAGATGTGTTTGCGGGCTGTCCGGTACTGGAGCTGGAGGCGGGGCAGATGCTCCTGAGGGCGGGCCAGAGCAACCAGAAGCTCTACATAATCCTTTCAGGCACCCTTTCGGTGCACCTGGACAGTCCCGAAAGGGACTCAGTGGCGCGGCTTGAAGCCGGCGAGTCGGTGGGGGAGCTGTCGGTGATAGACGACAGCCCGGCTACGGCGTTCGTGGTGGCGAGGTCACCTTCCAGGATACTGGAGGTGGACGAATCCTCCTTCTGGGAGCTGGTCTCGTCCTCCCATGACTTTGCATGCAACATGCTGCAGCTTCTCGCCGACCGCCTGCGTTCAAGCGACGACGCCATAACCAGGAACATCCGCCTGCGCCGGAGGTTCGAGAGGGACGCTCTGCTCGATGCCCTGACGGGACTCAAGAACCGCAGGTGGATAGACGAGAGACTTCCGCGGATAATGGACAGGCACCAGAGGGACGGTCTCCCGCTCAGTCTCATAATGTTCGACGTGGACTTCTTCAAGAAGTACAACGACACCTATGGTCACGATGCCGGTGACTCCGTGCTGGCCTCCGTTGCCAGGACGACCCTTGAATGCCTTCGCCCCACTGACCTTTCCGCGAGATACGGCGGCGAGGAGTTCGTGGTCATCCTTACAGGGCTGACGCTGGAGGTGGCGTGGAAGGTGGCGGAACGATTGAGGGCAACCATCGGTGAGGCCGACATCATTTCGAACGATGGAGGTCTGCTTCCCCCTGTGACCGTCTCTATGGGTATTGCACAGGCCGGTCCCGATGACGATGCGGCAGCGCTCCTCAAGAGGGCCGACTCAGCCATGTACAGGGCGAAGAATTCCGGCAGGGACTGCTCATGCATGCAGGTGACGGAGGGCTGAAGACTAGGGACGGAGGTGCAGCCTCCGTGAGTATCAGAGTCCTCAGTGTGCCTGCGCACTGAAACATGTGCCGTGGAGTTTGCGAAGGCAAACTCCTTAGCTGAAGACTAGGGACGGAGGTGCAGCCTCCGTGAGTATCAGAGTCCTCAGTGTGCCTGCGCACTGAAACATGTGCCGTGGAGTTTGCGAAGGCAAACTCCTTAGCTGAAGACTAGGGACGGAGGTGCAGCCTCCGTCCCTAGTCTTCAGCCATGGTACCGGAGGAGGGACTTGAACCCTCAAGTCCACAAGGGACAACGGATTTTGAGTCCGCCGCGTCTGCCATTCCGCCACTCCGGCACTGCATTTCAAACCAGCGGAATATGCACTCCTGCGGGTCCGTCGTGCAAGGGCGGAGGCATGCGTTGAAAGTCCTTTCGTATTGACAAAAAGGCCCCTCGGGCATAAATTTGAGCACTTGCCGGGCCCATAGCTCAGTTGGCTAGAGCTACCGGCTCATAACCGGTCGGTCCCTGGTTCGAGTCCAGGTGGGCCCACCAGACTATCCATGTTGAAGGGCGGGTAGCTCAGTTGGCTAGAGCACAAGCTTCACACGTTTGGGGTCGCAGGTTCAAATCCTGTCCCGCCCACCATCGCACCGAACATGAAATGTGGTGTATACATGTTGCGGTGTGATGGGACCATCACACTCGATACCGGCAATAACGGGGTACCCGATCGGGTACCCCTTTTCATTTACGGAGTACGCGGGAACGGGGACCCATGAAGGAAGACCTCAGGAAGCTGTTGCTGATGCAGGATGTGGATTCCCGAATCGACCGGGCCCAGGCTGAGATTGACGAGATCCCCAGGGAGAGGATGATCCACGAGAGGGAACTGGAGGGGCAGAAACGGCAGTTCGAACTGGAGAAGAATAAGCTGGATGAGATAAGGGAAGAGAGCAGGAAGACCGAGGGGATCAAGAAGGCCACGGAAGAGAGGCTTGCGGAATTCAAGAACAGGCTTCTTGAGATGAAGACCAATGAAGCCTACAGGTCGATGCTGGAGCAGATCAGGTATGCCGAGAAGAAGATGAGCGACCTGGACAGCCGAATGATAGAGATCATGTACGAAGAGGAGGATGCGGAGGCCGACCTGGAGGATGCTCGAAAAGTATGGGAACGCAACATGAAGCGTTTTCAGAAACGGCAGGAGATACTCGAGGGTCAGCTGGAGGTCCTGAGTGAGAACATGGAGGTACTCCAGGCGGAGAGGCGGGAGATTGCCGCAGGCATGGAGAAACGTCTCCTTGGCAAGTACGAGCAGGTTAGGTCCACAGGCAGGGGTCTCGTGGTCGTGGGACTCATCAACGGTAACTGCGGGGGCTGCCTCACCGGAATACCTCCTCAGACTGCAGTGGAGATAAATCAGGGAGTCAGTTTCGTGTGCCCCAACTGCGGGCGGTTCGTCGTATGGACCGATGACAGCTCCCTGGCTGGGGCGAAGTAGTTATATTCTGAAACAGGGTCAGGCGAGTGGCCGCCCCCCCAGGGGGGAGGAAAGTCCGGGCTCCACAGGGCGGGGCACCGGGGAGATCCCGGTTCCGGCAACGGAAAGAGCGTGCCACAGAAACGATACCGCCCCCGGTTCCTGCTGATGTTTTTAGCATTGTTGCAGAACACCATCACCGGGGGTAAGGGTGAAATGGCGGGGTAAGAGCCCACCGGGATACCGGCAACGGTATTCGCACGGCAAACCTTGTCCGGTGCAAGGCCAAATAGGGAGGACGGCTGATCGAGGCTTTGCCTCGAACAGCAGGGAGTTGCCCGCTTCAGTGCCTCCGGGTTGGCCGCTAGAGGTGCCAGGCGACTGGCATCCCAGACGGATGGCCACTGGGCTCTACGGCGCAATGGCGCTGGCGCGTCACGGTGCCTAGGAGCTTACAGAACCCGGCTTACAGCCTGACCCTTCTGTTTTTCTGGAGGATCCTTGAAAAAGCGATGGCTCCCCCGTCCCGCACCGATGCTGGAGCTTGCCCAGGCTCCCAATCCCCATGGGCTTCCCTCCTCACTCGCCCTTCTGCTGGCACGAAGAGGTTATACAGGAGAAAGCCTTGACCGTTACCTTGATCCCGACATGGCTAACCTCTCGGACTGGCGGAACATCGAGGGCATGGAAGAGGTCGCCGGAAGGATAGCCTCGGCGGTCCGAGAATCCGAAATGATCCTGGTCCACGGCGATTTCGACGCCGACGGTATAACTGGAACCGCCGTTGTCTATCTTGCGCTGAAGTCCCTGGGAGCCAGGGTGGACTACTTCATTCCCGACAGGTTCGACGACGGCTACGGCCTCGGCGAGTCCAGCATTCAGGCCTGCATTGACGCCGGTGCTGACCTGATGGTCACCGTGGACTGCGGAATATCCGATTCGGAGTATGTTCGCGCCCTTGCGGGGATGGGAGTGGACACGGTGATAACGGACCATCATCAGCCCGGGGATGAGGTGCCTCCGGCCGTTGCAGTCGTGGACCCTGCGATGGATGACGGTGCGCATTTCTCGGACCTGGCCGGTGTCGGTGTTGCGTGGATGGCAATGAAATGCGTTTTCGAACTGCTGGGAGGCGACTCGGAGTACCTTCACGCTCTTCTGCAGCTCGTGGCGGTTGGAACAGTGGCTGACGTGGTCGAACTTACCGGTGACAACAGGATACTGGTCTCCGAAGGCATGGCTGTTCTTCGCCGCGAACCCTTCCCGGGTATCGAGGCTGTTGCCCGATCCGCATCCATTGACATCAGGAGGGTTACCTCCACTGACCTTGCATACTACATTGGACCAAGGCTCAACGCATGCGGAAGGATCGGACATGCCCACGAAGCTGTGAGACTCCTTCTTGCAACGGCGGATGACGAGGCGAAGGAACAGGCTGCGAAGGTGGAAGCTCACAACAGGTTGCGCAGGAAACTGGACAGGGAGGTGGAGGAGCAGGTGCTCCGAAGGGCCGGTGACCTGGAGGGCCGCAGGTGTATAGTGATGGCAGACGGGGAGTGGCACAGGGGAGTGATCGGCATAGTGGCGTCAAGGCTTGTGGCTAGGTTCGGTGTCCCCGCACTGATGATCGCGATGGAGGATGGGGTGGGCTTCGGATCCGCAAGGAGCGTTCCCGGGATCCCCATCCACTCCATACTCAGGGACATGCAGTCCAGACTGGGTATAATGGAAAGCCTGGGCGGTCATCCCATGGCAGCGGGTTTCAGAGTGGCCCCTGACAATGTGGTCAGGCTCAGGGAGGAGCTTTGCCGGGTCATGGCGGAGGATCGGTGGGACAGTCATCTGGGGTCCGTGGTATACATTGACGGCAGGCTGGAGGATGAGGATTTCAGTGCGGGCATGGCCAGGGCCCTGGACCTGATGGAGCCCTTCGGACAGGGCAACAGAGAGCCGGTCTGGATAGCCAGGGGAGCCTATCCCCTGACCTGGCGGCCCGTGGGGCGGGATGGGAATCACCTCAGCTGCAGCTTCAGACTGGGCTCAGGGACCGTGAGGGCCATCGGCTTCAACATGGTGGACAGCCAGTCCATGTTCAACGGCAGAGTGGACCTGGCCTTCACCCTCTCCCTTGACACATGGAGGAACGACGGCAGCATACAGATGGTACTGAAGGACATCAGAAAACACAGGAGTACCGAGCCATGAGCGGGGCGATCCTTGATGAGATCGACAGGGTGTTCGGCGGCGGCTGCCTGGCGCACGTGATCCCCGATTACTCTCCACGGCCCCTTCAGGTCGACTTTGCCCGTGCTGTGGCTGCCGCGATGAACACTGGCGGGATACATCTCTTCGAAGCCGGGACAGGCATCGGCAAGAGCATAGC
>CAZXEF010000181.1:0-5609 GCA_964639605.1 uncultured bacterium
ATATCTGTCAATCTAAGCATGCAGGATCCGGATCATGTAAATTTCCTGCTCCCGCTCTATAATAGACCCTGATGGAGTTTCCACGGCAAGCTTGGAAATCCGTCAACCGGCCGGGGATGGAAGGCATGTCATGAGGGTAGTGAACCTGCTGCTGGATTTCGTGCGGGAGCACAAGTTCATCATCGGGGGTGTGTCCCTGGCCATGTTCCTGCTGTCCGTGATCCTTGTTCCCTTTTTCGTGAAGAACCTTCCGGCGGACTACTTCACGAAGAGGAAGATAAGGTCGAAGCCCGACTGGGTCCCCTTCCCCCTCCACGTGCTCTACCTGGTGGTCAAGAACGTCATCGGTATCGTACTGATCGTGCTGGGCCTGGCCATGCTGGTGCTGCCGGGCCAGGGCCTCATAACACTCATCGTGGGGATAATACTCACGGACATCCCGGGGGAGAGGCAGGCCTTCCTGTTCGTCCTGCGAAGGACCCCGGTCCTCAAGGGCATGAACTGGCTCAGGGAGAAGAAGGGCATACCGCCATTCCAGCTGCCGGAGTTGTAAGGACCTTGGAGCAGATGCGACACCTCATCAGTCTCTCAAGAGAGCTTCAGAGACCGTTGACCACTTCTGACAGGGCTGTGATGGCGTAGAGAGGGATGTTGACGAGCCATTCCTCTTCTCTGTAGCCGGACAGTGAAGTACGCAGAGCCTTCCGCGGTGCGAACCGTTCGTAATAACTTCGCAGGCTCTTTGCCTGAAGGTTTTCGGATGCCTTTACTTCCAGGGGCAGTATCAAGCCCTCGAGCTGCAGCACGAAATCCACTTCACCTGTTGATCGTTCAGCACTCCAGTAGTACGGTTCCAATCCTGATGCATTCAACTGCTGGAGCACGTACTGCTCGGTCAGGGCACCCCTGAATTCCTCGAACAACCTGTTCCCTTCCAGGATGCTTTTCGGATCGATGCCGCTCATTGTGCATAGCAGACCTGTATCAAGACCGTACAGTTTGAATGCCTTTGCATCTGCATAGGCGGTCAGGGGCATCCCGGGTTTGGCTATTCTGTGGACACGGTGGACCAGACCGCAGTCAACGAGCCACTGGATGGCAAGTTCGTACTCCCTTGCCCTCGCTCCCTCTCTTACAAGGCCGTAGACGAATTTTCTGTTCTCGCGGGAAAGCTGTGCAGGAAGACTGTTCCAGACTGCGCGGACCCTGGGAACCAGACTCTGCGGCACATGCTTGGAGAAATCAAGCTCGAATCCTTCCAGAAGCTGTTTCTGGATATCCATGACGATGGAGAGATCCCTGTCAGGCAGATATTTTTTCACGGCCTCCGGCATGCCACCGACAAGATAGTACTGCCTGAGCATGTCTGTGAGTCTTCCACTGAACACGTTCAACATCACAGGATCAAGGTCCCTTATCAGGCTGCTCAGCTCTTCATTCCCGGTGGCCGTTAGAAACTCGGGGAACGACATGGGATCAAGGTCGAGGAAGCGGACCTTCCCCACAGGGAACGACGCGTTGGAATGCAGGGCGACCCCCAGCATGGAACCTGCCGCAAGGACATGATGATACGGAGCGTCTTCGCAGAAGTGTTTAAGGGACGACAATGCGGAAGGCACTTCCTGGACCTCATCCAGAAGAATGAGAGTCTCGCCCGGAACGATCCTGCAGTCCGATTCCAGCTGCAGGCCCAGGATGATCCTGTCGATGTCGAGGTCCTGCTCGAAAAGGGTCTTCATTCTCGGGTTGTTCTCCAGGTTGACGTAGGCGCACCGATCATAACTTGCTCTGCCGAATTCCTTCATGAGCCATGTCTTACCGACTTGCCTCGCTCCGCGAATGATCATCGGTTTCCTGTCAGGGCCAGCTTTCCACGCTTTCAATTTCTCCATCGCTAAACGGTACATGGCTACTCCCTTCTATTCGATCATATAAGTTCGTACACATATGTCAACTGACATATATGAGAAATATCACATAATTCAAACAATATTTGTGTAGCATCACACATAAAACTATTGACATATAGGTAAAGACCGGAATAAGCCCAAGTAGGGAGAAGAAGGGAATGAAGGGCCACTGTTTTGCAGCGGCCCTTCCGTAGTGCCTGTATGTCCCTAGATTATAAAGTCCTCTTCGGACTTGATGCTCATTATCGTCTTCGCCAGGAGGATGGAGCAGTTCTCCACGTCGTCCAGCGACACCACTTCCACAGGGGTGTGCATGTACCTGTTGGGGATGCTCACCAGGCCCGTGGCGATGCCGCCCCTGGAGAGCTGGATGGCGTTGGCGTCGGTGCCGGTGCCGCGGCTCTCGGCGATGACCTTGTGGGGTATCTTGTTGTCCCTGGCAGTCTTCACCAGGAGATCAAACAGCCTGGGGTTGATGTTGGGACCCCTGGCTATGACCGGGCCGTCCCCCAGCTTGATGTCGCCGAAGAGGTCCTTGTCGATGCCGGGCATGTCCGATGTGTGGGTGACGTCAACCGCGAAGCCTATCTGGGGGTGCACGTTGTAGGTGCTGGTGACCGCCCCGCGTAAACCTATCTCCTCCTGGACGGTGGCCACTGCGGTTACACTGTGCTTCAGGCCCTTTTCCACTGACAGGAGCTTCAGGGCTTCGAGGATGGCGAAGGCGCCTATCCTGTCATCGAATCCCCTGGCCACGTAGATGTTCTTCCGGATCTTCTGGAAGTCCACCGCAATTGTGGCCACATCGCCTATCTCGATTATCCTGTCGGCTTCCTTCTTGTCCTTCACGCCGATGTCTATCCACATGTCCTTGATCTCGGAGACCTTCTTGGTGTCTTCCTTCTTCTGGAGATGTATGGCCTTGCGCCCCAGAACCCCGAAGACCGGTCCGTTCTTCGTATGGACATTAACGCGCTGGCCGGCCAGGACATGGGGGTCTATTCCGCCCACAGGGGCTATTTTCAGGAAGCCCTGCTCGGTGACGGCCTTGACCATGAGACCTATCTCGTCTATGTGCCCCGACATCAGGATGGATGTCTTGGCCTGGGGGTTCAGAACCGCGTAGGAGTTCCCGTGGTAGTCCCCCCTCACCTCTTTTGCGAACCCATTAGCGTAGTTACGCCAGATGGTGGCAGCCGAGTTCTCGTACCCCGAGGGGCTCGACTCCTTCAGAAGGTTCTTGAGGAAATCCTTTGAAGTCTTTTCCATGGTCTTCTCCTAAATCCAGGTCTAAGGTTGACTGAACGAATCATATGTCGAGGTGAGAGAGCGGTTTCCAATATTATAACAGCCCGGGTCAAGGGTTGCCGGGCCCCCTGTCACATCTTCCCAATGAGCCAGTCGAACTCGGCCCTGAGGTCCTCCTCTGCGGGTTATCACCAACTGTTTGACAGGCCTTATACTAAATCATGAAGAGCTTTCCTGCCAGTGAGACGGTCCTCCCGTTTGAAGCCGTGATAACCTGTCCTCTCCGATACGGATAGGAGCAGGAAGAGGCACCGGGGCATCCCAACCGCAAGAATCAGATGCATGGGACCACTTCAACATTCAGCTTGAATCGGCGCTGGGCGTATTCGACGAAGACAGCACAGGAAAGAAGTGGGGCGGGTCGCCCCGCCCCCCGCAGCTCTGAGTGCCAGGTTCAATATGCAGCGCTATCTCACCAGCACGACGCTCCTTGTGTCGGCGAGCCCCTCATCTCCGTTCAGGCGTAAGAAGTAAACGCCGTACGAGAGCCTCTCTCCACTCTGGCCGCATCCCTCCCAAGTGAGAGTGCCCGTGCCTCCCGGAACGGTGCCCGCCTGTATTCTTCTGACCATCCTTCCGGAGATGTCGTAGACCTCCAGGGTAAGGCTCGTTGGTTCAGGAGTGGAGTATTCGACCACCAGGCTGGAAGTCATGGGGTTGGGATAAACCGAAAGTATTCCGAGGGTTTCGGTGACAGGCGGAGCTGGCTCCAGACCCGTGTTGTAGGCCCGGAGGGCCATGCTGGTGCGATACGCCGCCGCGACTGCCACGAAGTCCTGATTGGGCTCGGGGACAGTACTCAAACCGCTCAGCGGGATCCCCCAGCCCACGACTGTCCCGTCCTCCTTCAGCGCCAGGCAATGGTCGCTTCCCGCGGCCATGGACACGAAGTCCTCGTTGGGCTCCGGTACTGTGCACTGCCCGTACTCGTTCTGGCCCCAGACCACAAGTGAACCGTCGGTCTTGAGGCCCATGCTGTTATTGTCGCCGGCCGCAACGGCGATGAAGTCTTCGTTGGGCGCAGGTACTTCGCACTGGTGATACCCGTTATAACCCCAAGCTTCGATGGAACCGTCGGACCTGAGGGCCAGCCCGTGGTAATCGCCGGCGGAGACTGCTGTGAAACCCTCGTTGGGCTCGGGCAGCTCGCATTGGCCGTCGTTGTTGTTGCCCCATGCCACAAGCGTGCCGTCGTCTCTGAGAGCCAGTATCCAGTAGATCCCGACACTGGCTTCCGCATAATCCTGGTTTGGCTCGGGTACTATCCTCTGACCATAGTTGTTTTCCCCCCAGACTACGATGGAACCGTCGGCTTTCAAGCCAAGACTGTTTCCCCCTTCAGCTGAAACCGCTACGTAGTCCTGGTTCAAGGCATTCGGGACAAGGCACTGGCCGAACTGATCTACTCCCCAGACCTCGGCTGAGCCGTCCTCTCTCAGTGCCATGCTGTTCAACTCGCCGCATCCGACCGTTATGTAGCCTTCGTTGGGCAGGGGTACATCACACTGGCCTTCAATGTTCCATCCCCAGGCCGCGACTGACCCGTCAGACCTCAGGGCCAGGCTGTGGCCCATCCCGGCAGCGACCTCGATGAAAGCCTGGTTTGGCCCGGGAAGATCGCATTGACCCCAGTTGTTCAGGCCCCATACCTCAAGAGTGCTGTCCGGCCTCAGGGCTACAACGTGAGAGAACCCGCCGGCAACTGATGCGAAGCCGCTGTTTGGTTCAGGTATTGTACTGATTGCACTGTCTTCGCCCCAAATGACAAGCGAGCTGTCGGACTTCACGCCAATGCTGAAGTTCACGCCGCACTCGACATCTATGAAGTCCTCGTTGGGCGAAGGCGGTTCACACTGACCAAACTGGTTCCTGCCCCATCCCACGATGGAGCCGTCCGCCCTCAGAGCAAGGCTGTGGGAGTACCCGGCGGACATTGCCAGGAAGGGACCGGAGTCAGGTACATCGCATTGACCCCAGGCATTGAAACCCCAGGCCTCCACGGTACCGTCGGGTCTCAGGCCCAGTGTATGCCATCTGCCCACGGAAACGTCGACGAATTCGGGATTGGGATCAGGAGGATTGCACTGACCCTCGTTGTTCCTGCCCCAGCCGAACAGAAAACCATCATCACGGAGGACGTATACGTCCTCCTCTCCGCAATCGATCTTCACGAAATCCCGGTTGAGGATATCAGGAGGGTTGCACTCGCAGTTGTAGTTCCATCCCCAGCAGAGTATGGTGCTGTCTGAGAGTAGCCCTATACTGTGGCTGCTGCCACAACCCATTGCCACAAAATCCTCGTTGGGCTCGGGGACGATGGTGTTCCCGTAGTAATTAATTCCCCATGCCAGTATGGATCCGCCTGTGAAGGGCTGCGCGCCTGCCGTACCG
>CAZXEF010000182.1:0-5592 GCA_964639605.1 uncultured bacterium
ATAGGTCTATGAATTCCATTATCTTCTCCGCTCCTGTCTCGCCCCTGCTGACAAATGCGGATGCTTCGGTGAGCGCTCTGTGAATGACAGCCGCCTGGACCCTCTCCTCCCTGCTCAGGTAGGTATTCCTGGAACTCATGGCCAGCCCGTCCGGCTCCCTCACCGTATCGCCGGCCACTATCCTGACTCCCAGCCTCAGGTCAGTTACCATCCTCCTGATCACGGCCAGCTGCTGGGCATCCTTCTTCCCGAACACCGCCGCGTCCGGCCTCACTATGCCGAACAGTATGGCGCACACGGTTGTCACCCCGTCGAAATGACCCTTCCTGAACCTGCCGCACAGGCTCTCCGGAAGACCGGAGACCTTGACGGTGGTGGAATGTCCCGGCGGATATATCTCGGACACTGCCGGCACGAAGACGCAGTGGGCACCCGCGTCATCGAGTCTTTCGATGTCTTCGGGAACGGTCCTCGGATAGCTGTCGAGGTCCTCTTCCGGGCCGAACTGGGCGGGATTGACGAAAATGGACACCACCACCCTGTCGGTCTCCGCCAGCGCCAGTTCCACAAGGCTGAGATGACCTCTGTGAAGCGCTCCCATCGTAGGCACGAAACCAACTGTCAGACCACTCTCCCGCCATTCGCGGACCAGCTCCTCCACCTGCTGTGATGTCCCGGCAATGGGAATCCCGCTCACCTTCTCCCGCCAAGTCTCGGGACGAAGCTCTCCACACCGCCGGTATGGTTCGATACCGCCTCCAGGAGCCGATTGAAATCCTCGCCCTTGCGCCTGAAATCGGCATGGTCAGTGTTCACCACCAGGGTCGGGTGCTTCCTGGCCCTGAAGAAGTAGTCATTGTACGCGTCAATTAACTGTTCCAGATATGATCTGCTGATGTCGGTCTCGAAGGGTCTGCCCCTGCTGGAGATCCTCCTCAGGAGGGAGTCGCAGGAACCCTGAAGGTAAATGACCAGGTCAGGCTGGGGAATGTCGGAGGCGAGAAGGGAACACAGTTTCTCGTAAAGGGCGAATTCGTCATCCTCCAGGTTGATCGAGGCGAATATCCGGTCCTTGGCGAACATGTAATCCGCAACGTACTTCCTGCTGAAAAGGTCCAGCTGGGCCAGCTTCTTCTGCTGCCTGTACCTGCTGAGCATGAAGAACAGCTGGGTCTGGAACGCCCAGGTCCTGCGGTTCCTGTAGAACCTTGGGAGGAAGGGGTTCTCCTCCACTTCCTCAAGGACGGTCTCGGCCTTCCAGCTTGAGGCAAGGAGATTGCAGACCGTTGTCTTCCCTACTCCTATGGGACCTTCCACCACTACGTACCTGAGCGGGGACTTCAGCTGCACACCTCCCAGAAGCATCCCTGTTCGGGCATCTTGAAGATCAGCGAAATGCTGCTGCTGTCCTTGCATTTAAGAAGCAGTTCCGAAGGCGTGCCCCCCAATCCGGGAATCTTCTGGTCCCAGACCTCCGAGAGGGGTTCGAGCACGAATCTCCTTTTGCTTATCCCGGGATGTGGAAGGGTCAGCTCGGAGTCGGACCTGGTCTCATCGTTGAAGAAGAGAAGGTCGAGATCAAGTGTTCTCGGGGCGTTGCTCTTGTTGACCATGGAGCCCATCAGTATCTCAGCTCCGCGGCAATTCCTCAGGAGCTCATCGGCGGTGCCGTAGTAACTACCCGTCAGAACGCAGTTGTAGAAATCATCCCCCCGGACACCTTCCAGCGGGGGCGTTTCATAGACTCCGGAGAGCCTGAAGCGACCCATCCTGGGGCGGGACAATATGAACCTCACTCCCTCCAGCAGGTTCTCGATGCGGTCGCCGAGGTTGCTTCCCATCCCCAGGGCGAATTCAGCCATTTTCACCTCCCTCGATGGTAAAGGAAGCGGTTTCCACTCTCAGACAGGCGGGCGGGAACGGTTTTCTCACCCTGACCTTCCAGCGGCCCCGGGGGTACTCACGGGATAGAAGCGAAAGTACATCCGAGGCAACATCTTCTATGTAGTCATAATCCTTCTCCTGCAGAACCGCAAGCTTCTCGCAGATACCGGCATAGTCAATGGACAAACCACCCGTGACCTCTCCTGTCCAGGAGATGTCGATGGGAAGATCCCTGGAGGACAGCTTCTCGCTGGGCAGTGCGCCCAGCTTCAGTCTGAGAACAAGGCCTTCCAGCTCCAGGGTTCCCCTCATTTCATGCCCTTCTTGAGCCATGCCTTTATCCTGTGGCTGAAGAGTTCCTTCTGCTCCAGCCTTCCGATGGCCTGGTGTATCGAGTCTTCCGGGATGGTGAGTGCGAAGCGGATGTACCCTTCCCCGAAGGTACCAAAGCCGCTGCCGGGCGTTACTATTATTCCGGTGTGGGCTATCAGTTTCTTGGCGAAGGTCATGGACTGGGTCTCCCTAGGAAGCTTCACCCACACGTAGAAAGTCCCCGGTGAATCGCAGACGTCCCAGTCCAGCTTTCGCAGACCTTCCACCAGTACTTCCCTCCTCCTGGCGTATATGTCGAAATAGCCCGAGATGTTCGATCTGAGGGCGGTCTCGGCCGCCTTCTGTATCGCAGTGAAAACTCCCGAGTCTATGTTCTCCTTGGCCCCCATGAAAATTCGGACGAGGTTGGAGCCGCCGACTACGAAACCCACTCTCCATCCTGTCATATTGAAGGTCTTGGAGAGACTGTGGAATTCCAGACAGACTTCACCGGCACCGGGTATCTGGAGGAAGGACGCCGGGGGCTTGCCGTCGAACCGGATGTGACTGTAGGAGTTGTCGCTGATGATCAGGACATCCTCCCTTCGGGCCCAGGCAACCATTGCTTCCATCTGGTCAAGGGTGAGGACGGCACCTGTAGGGTTGTTGGGATAGTTCAGGAAAACAAGCCTCGTACTGTCCACCACCTCCCTTGCGATAGCCTTGAGATCGGGCACGAAACCGCTCTCCCGAAGCAGTGGGAGGTCTACAGGCACAGCGTCGGCGAGGATCGCCGATGCCCTGTAGACAGGGTATCCCGGATTCGGGACCAGCACGATATCCCCGGGATTGCAGAAGAATGTGGGAACATGGGCTATGCCCTCCTTCGTCCCGATGACGGCTCCTACGTCCAGTCCGTCGTCCACGGCAACCCCGAACTGCTCCCTCATCCAGTTCCTTGCCGCCTCCTTGAAGAATCCGCTACCCCCGCCCTTGGGATACCTGTGATTGGCGGGGACCTTCACCGCCTCGATGGCCGCCTTTACAATATGATCGGGAGTCGGGAGGTCAGGGTCGCCGATACCGAAGTCGATCAGTTCCATCCCCTTCCTCTGAGCCGCTTCCTTCTGCCTGTCAATCTGGGCGAACAGGTAAGGGGGCAGCATGCTTACCCTTTCCGACGCTGATACCACCACCCTCTTCCCCTTATTCTTCTCTTTCAAATCGACCTCTTCCTGAATTGCCGGTGCAGGCGGGACCTGTAACATATTTGCATGTTAATATACGAACTCGGGACCATTATCGTAAGACCATGGTCGGTCCGGTGTTGCGCCGGACCTGTAGAAAACCGGCGGTTTTTCACTTATATTCTCGAAGTACCGGGGACTTGAACCCTTAAATGGAGGAGCCCATGACAGCTGCTGGCATCATCGCCCTAATTGTCGTCCTGCTGCAGCCCCCTGCGGCGGAGAGGATACCATTCGAGATCACTACGCACGGCAACACCCGTGTGGACTGCTATTACTGGCTGAGGGATTCTGAAGACCCGGCCGTGCTCGAATACCTTCATGCCGAGAACGGCTACACGGATTCAGTCATGGGTCAGTACTCAGGGCTGATGGACACCCTGGTGGCGGAGATGCGTGCCAGGATACCCGAGCTTGACGCCTCGGTCCCCTACTACAGGAACGGGTACTGGTACTGGTACGAGTACAGGGAGGGCGAGGACTACGCCGTGAACCTGCGGGCGGCTCACCCGGGGGGCGAGTCCCAGGTCCTGCTGGACGAGAATGTTCCGGCATCCGGAAAGGACTATTTCATGGTGGAAGCCATGAGCGTCAGCCCCGACAACTCTGTGCTGGCATGGGCCTACGACACCACCGGCGGCCACTGGAACACACTGGTGTTCCAGGATATCCGTACCGGCGATGTGCTGGATACGATACACAACTGCTCCGGGGACCTGGCATGGGCCTCCGATTCGAGAATGGTGTTCTACGGCCTCAACGACGCAACCGGCCGCACCGAACGGATCATGCGAAGGACAGTGGGCTGTGACGACGAAGTGTGCGTGTACAGGGAGGACGACCTGACCTTCTGGCCCTGGGTGTGGAATTCAGTGGACATGGAATGGGTGATCATCTCCACCTCGAGCACCCTGGAGTCGGAGTGCATGGTTCTCCCGGCGGCCAGTCCGCGTGACACCTTCCATCTGGTTCAGCCGAGGACCGAGGGGCTCGAGTACTATGTGGAGCCCATTGGGGATACGTTCTACATCCTGACCAACCTCCAGGGGGAGAACTACTCCGTCATGGCAGCGCATGCGGACGATCCCGGTATCGACGGATGGGAGACGGTCCTTCCCCATTCCGACAGTGTCCTGGTCGAGAAGATAGATGTCTTCGACGACCTGCTGGCCGTATCGGTGAGGTCCGGGGGCCTCAAGAAGCTGCTCATTCTCAGCAGGACAGACGGCAGCAGCTATTACGCCTGCATAGGCGAGGAAGCCTCCACCATCTACACGACTTCCAACTACGACACCTCTGCTGACTCCATAAGACTCTGGTACTCATCCATGACCACACCGTGGTCCACTGTCGCCTACGACATAGGGGCCGACTCAATGAGGGTGCTGAAGATGGACTTCGCCGGGGAGGACTTCGACAGGACGCTCTACGGTACCGAGAGGCTGATGGCCCCCGCCCGGGACGGCGTCATGGTCCCTGTGAGTATTGTGTACAGGAAGGACCTCTTCCTCCCCGGTGAGAATCCTCTCCTGCTTTACGGTTACGGTGCCTACGGCTCCAGCATGGACCCGTCCTTCAGCTCCACCAGGCTGTCACTGCTGGACCGGGGGTTCGTATATGCCATTGCCCACGTCAGGGGGGGCAGCGAGATGGGCCACTGGTGGTACGAGCAGGGCAGGGTACTCAACAAGAGGAACACGTTCAACGACTTCGTGGACTGCGCCGAGTACCTGATCGAAGAAGGGTACTGCGATCCGGACAGGGTTTTCGCCATGGGGGAGAGCGCCGGTGGGCTGTTGATGGGCGCCGTTGTGAACATGAGGCCGGATCTGTGGCGCGGGGTCGTGGCCGGTGTCCCCTTCGTGGACGCCCTTACCACGATGCTTGACCCATCCATACCCCTGACCACCAACGAGTACGACGAATGGGGAAATCCCGGAGAGAGCGTGGAGGAGTACTATTACATCCTCTCCTACTCGCCGGTGGACAATGTGGAGCCTGTGGACCACCCGGCCCTGTACGTCTACACCGGCCTCAACGACACACAGGTCGGATACTGGGAGCCGGCCAAATGGGTGGCGGAGATAAGGTATCTGAACACCGGGACCGATCCCGTGCTCCTGAGGGTGACCGGCACAGGCCACGGAGG
>CAZXEF010000183.1:0-5508 GCA_964639605.1 uncultured bacterium
ATGTCATCGACAAGACTGTCCGTCTTGGCGGTCAGGAAAGAGTGCGCAAGAAGAAGGGGAATTGCGGAAATCAGACCGAATGCGGTAGTGTTCATTGCCATTGAGATACCGTTGGCCAGCATCACGCTCTTCTCCGCCGGGTCAGCGGCGCCCACCGCCTCGAAGGCGGCAATGAGGCCGAAGATAGTTCCCAGCAGTCCCACCATCGTGGACACGTTGGCCAGGGTGGCAAGGTAACCGGTACGGGCATTCAGCCTGGGCAGCTCGGCAAGGGCCATCTCGTCCACGGCGTTCTGAATGTCCCTCTCGGTGTTCCTGTAATTGCGCAGTGCCGCTTCGATTATCCTGGCAAGGGGTGCGCTCTTGTCCGCACATGAGGCGATCGCTCCCTCTATGCTGCCTTTCCGGATGAGCTCGGCTATCCTGCCCATGAACTTCTCCGGTTTCATGTCGGCTATGGTGAAGAGGAAGATGAAACGCTCCACTGCTATAGCTATACCGGCGGCCAGGAATACAAGTATCGCCCACATCGCAGGTCCACCGTCACGGAAGAACTTGGCTATGTCGGAGAACAGGCCGCCCTCCTCCACTTCCATGTCTTCCTCACTATCGGTTTCCTGGGCCGGACCGGCAGTTGTAACGGGTGCTTCAACCGGCTCCGGCACGGTAGTATCCTCGGCAACTCCCGCTGAATCCGCTGCGGTGGAGTCGGCATAGACACTGTCGGCCGGCGTCTCCCCCGGTTGCTGACCCAATGCTACTCCACAGAGCAGGAGGATGGAAAAAGGTAGCAGGAATGGAAGTGTGAACCGCTTCATGTACGATCTCCTCTCGACTTACAGTCTGGTGTCAATTGCCGACCAGATCAAGTATAAGATTTCCCACAAGGTCAAGGCCGGCTGCAATACCGAACACCAGCCCCTGTTCTCCGTCATCCTGATAATATCTATATACAGACAGACTACCAAGTACCGCCACGGATCCGTACCTGATCCAGACAGGCAGCACTACCATCTCCCTGCCTGCACCGAAAGCATACTCACTGGAAAAGGCTCCCGGGTAGATGGGCCTTATTACGTCCTCGATGAAGCTCCTCTCCAGCAGAACGTTGCGAAGGTTGGGAGTTGCCTTCAGCATCATGAAAAGTGCCTGGGGCGTCCTGAGCTCGCCCCTGATGGTTATCTCTTCCAGAACGAGCCTCCCGCCTTCCCAGGTGGCTCCCTCCCCCTCCTCCATTTCAACCTGAGCCGGAAGCATGGAATTCAGTACGAGCAGTGCCGCTGAAAGGAGCAGGAGAACCGATCCATGGCGGCTGGAATGTCCGGTCACTTTCAGAACGGCCATAGGAAGCACCCTCCTCCCTCTTCTTCCTCCTGCTGGTAGTACTCCGGCTCAACAGCTTCAGTGGATACCTCCGGTGCATCCTGCTGACCGGAATCACCTGGAGAGTACTCTTCTCCGGTTTCCCCGTCCTGGAATCCTTCATCGATCTGAGCAGAAGTACTTTCCGAGACACCTGACGTATCCGAAATGGATGATGAGTATCCGATGTCAGCGCTGCTTCCGGGGAGAAGGAGATCGAGGTTGATGGCGATAGAATCCGTGAACTCCGTCCTGATGCCGTTGGTGACAGCCAGCTGCAGACCGTTCTCGTAGGTGGTTGTGGCTCTCTGGATGTAGGTATCGTAGACTCCCATAAGGACGTTGTAGAATTCCTCTTCACCCTCAGGCGTCAGGCCTTCCGGTGGATCCATGAAACCGACTGCGTTGGCGAAGTCCTCCTGAAGCTTGCCGATGCTGAGTACCGCCCTGAACACATAATCGTCGTCCAGGTATGTGAATGTTCTGTTGTAGCTGGCGACGGCACTGTTGAAGAGCTGTGTCTTGAGCTGAACGTTATCATTGCTGACCGGGGTCATCGCGAAATAATCCCGCGAGGATATCTCCCCAATATGGTAAGCGGACATGGCCGGGTAGATCACCCTTCCGTCACGGTACTGGTCGTATACTGTCATGCAGCTCTCAAAACTGCTCCGGGCCAGCATCAGGTTGCCTCGGTTATAATCATACTCGCCGATCTTGGCGTAGGCTTCCATCACCGCAGCAGCGGTACCGGCCCCCTGTTCGGCTATCTGATGGTAGACACCTATTGCCAGCTCCTGGTTGCCGCCATCCTCGTAGCACTTGGCGGCACTGGCCAGGGCAGCATTCATGTCAAGCGCGCCGGGATAGGAACTGTAAGCCTGGAGATACAGCTGGGCGGCCCTGCTGTACTGGTGGTCTTCCCTGAGCAGGTACGCGGCCCTCAGGAGCCCCGAGGGTGCGTTCTCGTACTCGGGGTAGTTGGCTGCAAGCTCCTGGAAGAGCCTTACGGCGTCGCTGATGGAACCGGCCTTGCCATAGGTCTCGGCGGCGTCGTACATGGCTACGGGAGCCACCTCGGAACCGGCGTGCTCACGAGCGGTCTGTTCCCATCTCCGGGCGGCTGCTATCAGGTCCTCCAGGTCCTCGCTCTCCGCCAGTGTGGCCGCGTCATTGTACGCCGAAGATGCGGCAAGGTACTCGATATCGGCGCCAAGGTCCTCTCCGCTGACGGCGGCGGCGCTGGCGGCCCGTCCGTACCAGTCCTCCGCCTCGGCGTACATTTCGTCCTGCTGGTAGGAATCCGCTATGAACTTGGCCGCCCTTGCCTCGAAACCGGAGCCTCTGTAATCATTGTATATGATCCTGAACATATCCCTGGCGGTCTCGTACTCGCCGGCATTGTAGAACTTGGGAGCGGCAGCCCACAGGAAGAACGCCACGTTCTCTCCATCGGGATAGAGCTGGTTGTAGAGCATGGATGTCTCGTAGAGTTTCTCCCTTGTCGCAAGGCTGTCCACCCCCGGTATCTCCTCGTAGGCTATGATATAGGAGGAGAAGGCGTTGTTGAGAGCATCCTCCTGCCTCTGGAAGGAACTGCTGTCCATAGCGACGTCGAAGTAGACGTCCCCGGCCCTGATATACTGCTCGGTATGGTAGTAGGCGTCACCAAGATAGAACTTGTACTCGTAACGCTTGCCCGAGGCGGGAAACTGCAGCAGGTAGTTCTCGATCCTGGTGATGAGGGCCTCGTTAACATCCCTGTAGGCCAGCGGGTCCTCCCTGGTGGCTACGGTCCGTTCCAGGTAGTACTGTATTGCCTCCTCGAAGGAGGAGCCCCTGAGGGAATCGGCCAGTGAAACTGCGGTACTGTCACCTACATTGATGTACCAGTCGCTTTCCCTTCCGTACTCTTCTATCAGCCTGTCCCTGGCGTCGGTGGCAAGGGCGAACTCTCCCAGCTCCTCGTAGGCCTGGGCTATCCTCAGCTGGTATACCGGAGCCTGCGGGCTGTAGGGATCCTGATCCAGAAGGGCCTTGTAAGCCTCTATGGAAGTATCCCAGTTGGTCATTTCGGAAGAAATATCAGCCATCTTGCCCAGCACGTTTATTGTTGTGGCGGAGTCACCGAAATCCTCAAGGAACTCCACCGCCGCATCCACCGACCGGGAGGACATGTCGTTCATCTCCAGGAAGTCGTATGCCATGTACTCCATGGACTCGTTCAGTATCCTGATGTCACCCCTCCTTCGTATACCCAGGCTGTCGATCCTCATATTGTCCCGGAGCAGGTAGGTGAAGGTGGCCACGGATCTGTCGAAGTCCTTCTCGAGGTACAGGGTCCACCCCAGTTTGTACAGGCCGTGCTGGAACAGGTTGGGGCTGCAGCCGGGGTAGTCCAGGATGTTCTCGAAATATACAAGGGCGGAGTCATATGCCAGCATGTCAAAGTAATAGTTGCCCACCCTGATATTGCATTCCGCAGCCAGCTCGCTGCCTGGAAAATCGCTAAGGACCCTCCTGTAGTTCTTCACTGCGCCTTCGAAGTCCATCATGGACTCGAGGCAATAGCCCATCGAATAAAGGGCCACATCCTCCACATCGCTGCCCGGGTGTTCGATCAGTACCTTTTCGTACAGTTCAATGGACCTGGAATAATCCTCCGGTACGTATTCCTCGATACCGGCTGCCAACTGTCTCTGACTGTGCTGAAGGTTATCGATATCGTAATAGAGCTGTGCCAGACGGACCAGGACATCAGCGATGAACCTGGAATCAGGAAAGCTTGCCAGATAATCCTCGAAGTAGCCTGCACATTCCAAGGCGGCCTCGTCTATCCTCCTGTTGAGTGCGGCGATGCTCCTGGTCCTCAATGTGTCAAGAGAAACAGCCCGGGTCGTGTCACCCTCCTCCATCGCTTCCTCAATGGAGTTCCTGTAATAGGCGCCAAGGTACTCGATGGAGTCCCTCTTCAGCTCCCTCTCCATGAAGGTTGCCACGGCTATGCCGTACTGAGTCTCCTGTATCCAGTTGTGCTGTGTAGTCATCCCGCCTTCGAACTTGGAAGCAAGGTCCTGAAGTGCCAGTTTTATTCGTTCTATCTCCGCCTCAACTCGAACAAGATCCTGTCTGTCCTGTTCGGAACCGTTGAGTTCGGTCATCTCCCTGACTTCTCCCACAGCGAGGGCCAGCACATCTGTTTCTCTGCGGCTCTCTATGATCAATCGGCTGAGATTCTGTTGGAGCGTTTCAGTATCCATCTCGGCGGGAAGGGAGAGGATCGATTCCAGATATCCCATCTCCACAAAAAGCCCCCGGAGCGACTCCTCCTCGTCCTTTATCATTTCGACCATCTCGGTATCACCTTGAGCGTACGCTTCTTCCCTAAGCTCAGCCAGTCCGAGCCTGATCCTGTCCAGACGGTCCCTTTCAAGTTCGAATTCATCCCGTGCCAGGTCCTCGATGGACAGGAACAGGTCATAGCTTTCTCCCATATTCCCATACTCACGCATGAGGTCATTATACATTCTGATGGCAATATCGATATCCTCAGCGCCCAGCGCGCAGTTGGCCTGGGCCAGCTCGAACTCCGAGACCAGATCGGAATTCGGCACTTCCTCTATCACTGTCTCCGCCAGGTTGTACGCATCCTGATATCGTTCCTGCCTCATCAGGGTCCAGACCTTGCCAAGCATTGCGAGATCGTAGTATCTGCTGAAAGGAGACACCCTTGAGTAGAGTTCGATAGCCCCCTCAAGGTCCGTCCGCTCATCAACCAGTATCTGTGCGAGGGCTATCCGGGCTCTGTTGGCCAGCTCCGTGTCTCCCGAAGATGAGCCCGATTCTTCGATAATGCTCTGAAAGACAGTGATGGAAGCATCGATGTTCCCCTCTTCGACATAGGATACAGCCTTGAGGTACTCGGAGAGAGTGAAGTACTGGCTGGATTCCGGGACGCTGTCGTAGAACATCCTTGAGACAGGGAAGCTTCCCTTGCTGTAACTGGAAAGACCTGCTGCTATGTAGGCCAGGTCGATGAATTCGTAGGTCGGATCGGCCTGTTTGAGGTTCTCGAAATATCCAAGGGCCCCGTCGAAATCCTGGAGTTCGAAGGATATCAGCTCCAGTCTGAAGAGAGCATCCACA
>CAZXEF010000184.1:0-5475 GCA_964639605.1 uncultured bacterium
ACTCCCGGGGGAGGTTCAGGCGTAAGACAGAGTACGGCTGACGGGACCTTCTTCCTGAGCCAGTCAGGAACCGGGAAGCAATGGTACTCGGCCTGGCATCCCGCACACCTGATCATCACGTGTTCAGTTACTTCAGGGAGTTCCAGAGGCTTTTCGCACTTCGAACAGCGGGGAGGAAGCCTCCAGTAGCTGTACTTGAAGGTACCGCTTCCGCACATAAGGGTCCCGCCCTGCCCCTGACCGCGGTTGAGGGATTCGTACTCCTCTTCGAAATCGTTAAGGAAATCCCCGATTACATCTCCTGAGATTGACACCTCCTTGAAACAGGCAGAGCAGGTTATCTTGAGGTACGGTCCGTTTATCGGGATCGACTGGCCGCAGCTGCTGCAGGATGTCCTTATTTCAAGGCAGGCGTATCTTGGCATCATTCCCCCTCAACATGCGAGTCAAAGTCAGAGCAGGTAAGAAGACGATGCTATTCCACTCTGGCCAGAGTCGCCGTCATGCCTCTCCCGGAAAGAGTGAAACTGTCATCACCGTCGAACGCAAGCTCCAGTTCGATGATGACATCGTCTCCACCCATCTCGAGTATCTGAAGTGTATCGACATCTCCCTCGATCACCCTGTAGCGCTGCTGTTCCTCACCCTCCTGCAGAGCTACGCCATCGGAACGAAATTCGATACGCATGGTCTCGCCCTGGTTCACTGCATCCCACTTGCCTACGATCAGCTCTGCGGATGATCGCGATCCGCCGCAGGCGGATACCAGCAACAGGAGCACCGATGCCGTAACGAGATACCTGGATAGTGTATTCAGGGCTACCTTTCCCTTCCGATCGATCACGTCAAGCAGCAGTCCGGATCAGGAATACCGCCGGTCACAAAGATCAGCGCCAGCGGCTGTTCCTTTCTCCCGGGGTACCCCAGCAGAGCGGATTCCCTGCTGTGACGATCCGGTGGTCCCAGTCTTCGGACGGAGCCCAGTTGGATTCCTCCGTACCTCCAAAAAGATCGATCCTCTCAAGTGACGAACCGTCACCGTCCGCCGGGCTTCCTGACCCATTGTCCCTCCCCCAGCCATCCGAGAAGATCACCGTTTCAATAAGGGTCCCATCTGGCGTGAAGAGCGAGATCTGATCGCCGCTGTTCCTAAGCTTGGTCCAGTCGCCGTTCCATTCCACAAGGGGGATATCCGGACCGTAGAGGTCCATGAATGCACCCGAGCTGGCCGCTACAACGACATATTCCCCCGGCTGGATCAGGAAGTCGACCAGAACAAGCTGGTTGCTGCTGTCGGACAGGATCATACCGCCCAGGTTAATGCTCTCACCCCCGGTGTTGTAGAGCTCGACCCATTCCAGCAGTTCATCCGGACCCATAGTGGTTCCATCGGGATTGTACATGATCTCACTGATCACAAGATCACCGGGAAGCGAAGCAAGAACAAGGGCAACAAGTAAAGTCATTTGGTCGATCCCTCCGATGTTGAGGTGAAGAAAACGTATTTGTACTGTATTATAGACTTGCCGATAGTACGCAACAAGCTTCAGTCGGCGCGGGGGAAGCATACGTTACCGATCATGATCACTGTGTCCGACCCCTGCGGGACCGGGACAGGTCTCTCCGGGTATCCGTTCACGCGTTGTAGACGATACTTGAGAAGTATCAGGCCGTCTAGCGGGACTGCACACTGACCATGTAATAGGTGAAATCCACCCCAGATACCGTTGACCTCTTCTCGATGAAAGCCTCACGGTAAGCCTCAGGGATGGCTTCAAAGGCCGACCTGGTCAGCAGGATCTCTCCCCGCCCCGCCAGGTCCTCGCCCAGCTTGGAGGCCAGGTTCATCTCATCGCCGAACACGCCCTCTGCCAGAGAACGTAGTACGTTGCCGTAGCCAATGCCGATACAGACCCCGAAGGCGCATCCTTCACTGACCTCTATCCCGGAGGACTGCACCGTTCTCTGGATATCATATGATGCCTCCAGAGCTTTTTCTGCGGTGGAGAATTCAGCGTAGGCATTATCGGTGGCAAACCTCGAAGAGATGCAGCCGTACTTAGTTAGGAGCGGCTGGACAAGGTCCCTGAGCCTTACTATGCAACTGAGGTAGCTGATTATCCCGCTGCTCCGCGTACCTGAGGTGAAACCGGAGGAATCAAGCACCATGACGGCGCATCTTGTTCCGAACTCCTTCCAGATTTCATCTTCTTGAATATTCTTTCCGGCAGCCGCTCCGGAGAGACTCCTGATCGTCCCGAAAAGCCCCCTCAGGTCTTTCATCGACGGACATCGCCAGTCAGAAGTGCAATGCGCCAGCCTCCGTACGAGGGCGGGACCGGAAAGGCCGGGAGAGCTGTCACTGATGGAATGCGGGTCACTGTTTCCTTTCCTCCATACCGGCAAAGGTATTGATCTCATAAGTCTCGAATGGAGAATAATCCCTGCCGGTCAGGGAAGTCAAGCATACAGAAGAAACAAGAATCCCGGTATCCACTCGGGAGGAATCGCAGTCTGCTACAGGCGCGGCAGGGCCTAATAAAGGAAGAGAATCATCTCAGAAGGACACAGGATCGTTTCTGCTGGATCCCCAGACGAGTGATAGTCAAGACATATAATCCCGAAGGCAGGTCAGGTCCGGGATGCCACGTCAGAGAGAATAATCCCTGCACCGATTCTCCATCATGAACCTCTTCCACCAGCCTTCCGCAAATATCGAAGATACGGACTGTCAGTCGGCCGGAGACCGGCATGGGAACCTGAATGTTCAACTCACCTTTGAAAGGATTCGGCCACAGACGGGGCGGTTGATCGTTCGAACATTCCGTGAAGGAGACCAGACCGGTGGTATCAAGTATCTCCATCATCACGTCCGATTCGTTGTACCCGTCCCACCACTCGCCCCAGAAAAGGGCCGTTCTTCCATCTCCAAGCAGAAGAGGATGAGGCTGCGTGGCGTTGTGAGTACCTGAGTAGACCAGCTCTTCCTCACTATAAATGCCCCATTCGGGTACGTTCCTTCTCATTATCTCGTAGACCGAACCGCTGTACTTGGCATAGTAGACCCAGGGCTCTCCGTTGCCATCCTCGAATGGCATTGAATCATGCCCGTTGTCGTTCGTGGTCAGGGAATCCGATTCGGCCCAGTTGACCAGGTCGGGTGAATGCGAAGCTAAGATATTAACTATGGTGCCCCCTCCCGTCTCCTGCCAGGAGCAGAGATATGTGCCGTCGGAATGCCTGATCAGCCTGTTGAGCCTGCCCTTCTGGTTTATCCTCAGCATACCCGTGTCCCAGGTCTCTCCCCCATCGGTGGACCTTGCCGCATATCCCCCCAGCCCGAAGAACCTGTCGTAGGATATGACCAGTGCCGAATCGCCCTCGGCAGATACGGTCGGATTGCCTATGTCTGCTGTGGAGGGCCATCCAAGATCCACTTCACCCTCCTCCGTCCATGAGACCCCATCGGAGGAGAAAACGGAGAATATCCTATAGGTTCCGACCTGGTCCGAGAGGTAGAACAGCCTGTAGCCTCCGGAGGGAACATGGACGAGGGCTGGATGCCTGAGGTTTGAACTGCTTGTGACGACAGGCAAGGGATCCGTCCATGTATACCCGGTATCCGAACTGAAGGTGATCCACATGTCACCAATGAAACCCTGAGAAGGGGGCGTCAGCCGCTCGAAGGCAACAAGAAGCCTTCCGTCCGGGTCCTGGAGCGGGGAGGGCTGGTAATCGATCTCCTGACCGCCTGAGACGATGATTGCCGATGCGAGCATTGTCATAACATGGACAAAGAGCATCAATGACCTCCATCATGCCGGAACAGGAGAAATATACTTCAGGGGTCAGCGGTTGAAGATCAGGATAACTCAGGTCAATCTTTCCTGCGCGTTCACGAATGTATAGGTCCTGCCAGGCGGATTGGCAACAGGTGGGACGATTACTTTGACGCGGTCTATTTGGTATTATCGGTACAGACATCTAGGTGCAGCCCGTACCCGGACTGCAGGGGAATACTACCGGGAAAGTTCTGTATAACCGGAAACGTAACACAGCATTTCTCTGGATATGGAGGTCATTGATGGTCATTCTCCTGATCCTCTCTATAGTCGCCGGCGTTCCTGATGATTTCGAGTTCCCTCCTGATATAGCGCAGTTCAGCAGTTCCGGAGGACAGCTGTTGCTGGGCATCTGGGAATCCGAAGACATACCCGCCGAAGAGGAGGATGTGTCAGGAGACCTGCCGGGAATGATACAGGACCTGTTTGCCGGAAGCGGCAGGGAGATCAAGACCCAGTCTTCATGCCTGTCCGTGAACGAGGCTGAAGCAACTTCCCCTTCCCTGTTCTGGCCGGTGACCGAGGCCGGAGAAGAAACGGCCGAGGTGCCCTGGCTCTGGAGCAGCGCCCCCCCTGCGGACAGCCTGGGTCAGGCGCTCTACTTCTGGTCGGACGACCCTCTGATGGAGGAGTTCCTTCGGCAGCATTCCGATGAAACGATCTACCTGGAGATCGAGGAGATCGAAGACCAAGCAGAGGATACGGAAGAAGGGATAAGGACGATCAGGATCGAGGAAGTGCGAACCGTGAATACCACGTTCTCCCAGTGGAGAGAATCCCCGGACAGGTAGGTAGTTCTCCAGGGAACTACTGCCGGGTATAGACGAAGAAGACCCTCAGCTGCCTCGAGGCGTACTCCAGGTCGCCCGGGGAAAGGGAGAAGATGGAAGTCGGCCTGGGCATGGCGACGGTATCCTCGAACACCGACCGCCATCCCAGGCACTCGTCTATGAACTGCCTCTTACCGCTGAAATAATCGACGTTCGCCAGGTGTGTGATCCCTTCCCTTTGTATCCACGCCTCCAGGCCATGTTCCTTCAGGAAGCGCTGATACTCGTATCCGGCCACGAGCCCGTCCAGGTTGACCACAGGATGCACGCAGTTGTAGCCCAGGTAACCAGCATCCCAGCTGCCCACGAGGATGTCCCCCTCCAGGGAGTTCAGGAAGCGGACACCGGTTGCGTCAGGTCTTTCTTCCGAAGGAACCGTGAAGGAGTAGCTTGCCAGCCTGTCCGATGCGTAGACGATATCGAACAGCAGAAGAAAAGATGCAGCTGCCGTGATCAGTACCTTTCTCCAAGTCGATGAGAGGAGCTGGAGGGACGAGAAAGCCACCGCTGCGATACCGTAGAGCAGGGGATACCAGTAATAAGTGTAGGCACCCAGAATAGATGGATACATCACCGCGTAGAACCCCAGCAGCAGCAACCCGTACCCGGCCACTGAAGCAAGCAGTGCTTTCAACATGTGATCTGAGCGTCTGAAGAGAACCACTCCCAGGGTCAGCATGCCAGCGAGAGCAATGATCGAAACTGGCAGGGGAAGTCTTCCTCCAAGTGTTGACAGTTCCCTCAGATTCCCGAAGGTATGGCCTATTATGGATGTGTCACCATTCTGAAAGAGCTGTTCTATC
>CAZXEF010000185.1:0-5469 GCA_964639605.1 uncultured bacterium
TATCGGCTTCTCTGCTGGTTGTTTTTCTTTTCAGCAGAACCATGGGCATCTTCGTTCTCCCCGTTTCGGTGCTTTCAGGGTCGGTCGTCCTGTTTCTGGCAATGATCCTTATCTCCAACCGTCTTAAGATCGACTACAGGCCGGTGTTTTCCCCAGGAGACCAGGATTTCAGGAAGTTCCTTAAAATGTCACTGCCGGTCATCATTGGGACTCTGGCCGTGAGCGCGGCTCCGGTCGCCGACAAGTTAATGGCTTCCTTTCTCCGGGAAGACAGTATAACATCCCTTGACTATGCCAATCGAATACTGAACATATTGCTTGTGATCCTGTTTCTTCCCATGGCCACAGTGGCGAACGTGGCCTTCGCGGACCATACCGCAAGACAGAACAGGGCTGCTTTCAAGTTGGAAATAAGGAATCTGTTTGGATGGACTTCCGCGATTGTTTTTCCGGCAACGGCCGTGCTCATGGTTCTTTCAGCCCCTCTGGTTTCAGTTCTTTTCCAGAGGGGAGAGTTCACATCAACCGACTCACAGACAGTGGCCAGGGCTCTGTTCTTTTACGCTCCATGGCTGACCACCTTCAGTATCTGTACCCTGTTGAGCAGAGCTTTTTACGCAATGAAAGACTCGATTACACCCGTTGTCCTGGGAATTTGGGGGATGCTGGTAAATGTAATGATGAATGTTATCCTGATAGGTTCAATGGGCTTGGGAGGCCTGGCACTCGGGACATCGAGTGCTTCGGCGGCAAAACTGCTGTTCCTGGGTTATTTTCTAAGGAACAGAATAGGCGGTTTCCATGGCAGGGAACTGTTGAGGGAACATCTAAAGACCATAGTCGGCTGTGCTGTTATGGTATCCGTGATGCTTTTTCTGCGTTCTCATGTTTCCTTCGACATCAACGGTAGTTTTTCCAGCAGGCTGTTCCGTGTGACTCTTTACATCGTAGCGGGAACCCTTGCTTATGTCCTGACCATGCTTTCGGTAAGATCGGTTTCCGCCAGAAGCCTTCTATCCAGGTTATCCGGAGGGACCCGAGGCTGATTCCGCCTACCAGGCGATCCCTGAGGGAGGCAGAGCCCTCAAGTTATCTCTGGGCAGGTTGTCGACATGCATGAATCCTTCGGGGACAGGTTGGTACATTTCATACACGATGGATCTGCCGGATGCGCTTCGGTAGACCTCGCGCAGAAAATCAGGAGGGTCAATCAGCTGCCAGCCGGTACCGTCGGGTGCGGTTCTCCACCTGTTCGAAAGGTAAGGTCTTAACAGGGGAAGGGTGCTGTCTATTACTATAAATCTTACCCCATGGGCTTCAAGACAGGGCCACAGGAGCATTTCAGAGTCATTGGGCATTGTCAGGGTAGGGCGCCTGTACTGCCAGACAAACAGTTCGACATTCGGGAATGTCACGACCCAGTCGTCACTGTCCGAGTTCCGTTCGAGCCATAGGGAAACCTCCCCTGCCTCCGAGGCTCTCGCCGTGGAATCCTCCGAAAGAATACGCCCGAGAGGGTAAAGGAACGGCAGCATCAGAAACACGGAACAGATCGCGGCGGTTCGTTTCCCAGCGTAGTTCAACAGCCACAGCAAACCCGCAGCCCCCAATCCTGTGACCATCACCGTGAAAAAGGACAGGTATCTGCCGCTGTGCTCGTGAAGGACGAGCATGGCCATGGTAGGTAGAGCGGCCAACAGGGGCAGCATCATCTTTCTGCGAAGATCACGGGTTCGAAGGGCGATGATCGCCAGTATCGCGAAGCCTGCCAGTGATGGTTGCCCGAAGATCTCACCCCTGTGCAGAGACCCGGTCGTGACAGGCTCAAGAACCCTTAGAGTTCCCCTGGCAATATAAGCGGCGACCGCCGCCGGCCCCTGATGTCTGAGCATGTCTCCGGGACCGGGGGGAGTATCCCTGACCTCCCACGCCGCCCAGTGATTCTCGTTGATAAGGAACTGGCTTCCCTGGGTATAAGTGGGCGAACCGAATGCGTTCATGTTTCTTATGAACCATGGCAGACATACGAGTAAAAAGACGGAAGCGAAGAGAAGCGTTTTCAGGAATTTCTTTTCTTGTGCTTTAAGCAGTATCCACAGTCCTACTGAGCAGGCCAGCAGCATCCCCTGCGTGCGGGTAAGGTAGGCCAGACCTGAAAGAAGACCCAGCAGAAATATCCTTCCGAAGGAAAGCTTTTCCCTGTCGGCAACGATGAGAATACCGAAGAACAGCGCGGTGAAGAGCATCAGGCTGTCGGGCTGGGTCGAATACCAGATGAAGAGAGGTGTTACCGACAGAACAAAAAGCGTGAATAGAGCCGGCAACACCCCGAAGGACCTTCTCGCCCACAGGAAGCACATGAACAGGCAAAACAGCCCTGTGCAGAGAGAAAGTACCTGCACCCCGGCAAAACCTGTCCCCGCCACGCTGAACACGGCGCAAGTAAGAAGAATCATCACGGGCTGTCTGTTGCCCTCGGGCCGGAAATCATCCATGGAATCATTGTAGAGGGTCCACTTCCTCATGGTCGAGAAACCGTGCCCGTCAAGCAGATTAGCCGCTACTTCCATGTTTGACGCCATGCCGTCACCGGCGGGAATGGGATTTCTCGCGAGAACCGGGATTCGCACGAGTGTGGCGAACAGCATGATCATCAGCAGTATCGCTGATTCTCTTCTCTGTATGAACTCCCGCGTTATGTTGAACATGATGGAAAGATACAGAGTGATCGAACCCGGGGCAACGATTTGCGGAGTGCCCGTGTGAGCCATTCAGACCATCCGACGGACAGGTTTTCGGCAGGGATATCAGGCGATAGGAAGCATCCACCATGTGTTGCAGAAACTCAGTCATTTGCCCGGCAACTGGTTCACGTTCAAAGAAAAGAGGCGGGGTTTCCCCCGCCCCTGTTCACTCGATTATGGGCCTGTCGCCTACCGGGCTACTATCAGCCTGGTGGTGCCGGTCCAGTCGCCGCTCTGGATCCTCACGTGGTACATTCCGGAGGGAACCGGAACGCCGCTGCCATTGGTGAGATCCCAGGTCATGCTGTGCTGCCCCGCCGCCATTTCCTCGGCGGCCAGGGTGGTCACTATCCTTCCGGACACATCGTACACGTCGACCCGAGCCTGGCCCGAGCTTGCAAGGCTGAAGGGGATGACGGCGCTGCTCATGGCGGGGCTGGGATAGACGGCTCCGGTGGCGTTCACGGCAAAGGTGAGAACCTCGCCCTCCGTGATCCCGACACCGGTCACGTTGATGCTGCCGATGTAGGAAACGTAGTCACGCGCCCAGGCAACGACGGACATGGCGCCCGTGGAGGTCGGGTTGACATACAGCGTAACGCTGCCGCTGCTGTTGGTTGTGCCGACCTCGTAGACCTCGCCGGTCTGCCAGTCGCCCTTCTGAATGCAGACCCTGGCACCGCTGACCGGGGAACCGCCGGAAGTGACTGTCACCGTCACGTTCGCGGAGCCTGAGATGCTGGCCGGGTGCGAGGCGCTGAGGTCGTCGGCCTCATGGAACCACATGGGAAGCTCGGGGTCGCCGAAAAGGTTGTATTCCTTGACGCACCAGTCGTCGTAAGCGTCTCCCGGAGGGGACATCTCGTCGTTGCCCATGGCATGGGCGACACCCAGGATGAACTGGTCGTCGTTCCACATTACGTCGTAGAAGTACCTGCAGAGTATCTCGCTTGGGCCCTGACCCGCGGTGTAGGATCCCCATCCGTACCTGGCGTTGAAGGCTCCGAACCCGCCGCCGTTGGGGGAGTTCAGCCATGCGTCTCCGCAGCATTCGTAGCCGTCGAGGTGGCCTATGAGACAGGAGATGGAGTTCCAGATGGCTGGGAGGTGGCCGCTTGAGATATTTGTCTGGGCCATGATCTGGCTGGTGGTATAGTTGCTTCCGTAGGAAGTGTACATCGAAGTCTCGGCGCCGTGGCTGGCATGGTAGACATGATGCGGGCCGGCGTTGATCATGGCCTGGGTTATGGCGCTGCTGTTGTTGCCCGTGTACTCGTAGCACTTCTCCAGCTCCCAGGCGGAGGAGGGAACGTAGGCGGATATCATCTCGGCGCCCGTGTAACCCCATACGTCAGGGCTGGAATCGAACAGGAAGCCCGTCGAGTAACCGACCCTCAGCTCGATGGGAGCCGTTTCGAAATAGTCGGCGGACTCTATCTGCTCGTAGATATAGACCTTTTCGTTGAATATGGTGCATTCGCCGGTGGTGTTGACGCTGGCCCTGCCCACCCAGAGGTCGGGATGGTAGTCTACATTGTCTACTCCATACTCGCCCCAGACATGGTTGCCGCTGCTGTCCCAGCGGTCGGCGCCGGGGGCGCTGTCGTTGATGTCGGAGAAATAGAGGTCGACTGGAGGGTACTCCGTGTTTCCACCCGCTGATATTTTGGCGTCCCTGCCCGCTATCCTGTCGTCGTCGCCGTAGATGAGGACGTACTCCACACCCTCGTCCCTGCAGTCGGTGAGGAAAGCCCTTATCTCCTGCTGAAGGTCGTAACAGGTGTACTGGCTCTGGATCCAGGTGGTGGTGTAGACATTGGTGGGGATACCCTTGGAGGTCTTCCAATCGGCAAGGTCCTGGGCGTAGCTCTCGTAGGCGGGGTAGGTGATTATGACGTACTCGCCGTAGGTGAGGGCCTTCGAGTCGACGATGGCCGCGCCTGAGGGAGCAACGTCCTCGGGATTCACCACGGCGTTCCTGACTATTTCCTGGGAGCGCATCTCGCTGTTCAGGCTCCGCCTGATCACAGTGGAAGCGGCGGGGTCGCTCTCGTAGGTGACGTTGACCGTGAGCCCGGTGAGAACCTCCACGGTCCTGCTGGCGGGATTCCATCTAACAGGGTACACATTGAGGTACGCGACGGGAATGCCCATGATGACGCTGGAGGATGAGAGCCTGGCAGCCGCGCCCGGGTAGAACTCACTGGAGCCGTAGATCACTGGATCCGGCTCAAAAGGATGCATCACCTGCTCCACAGAGATGGGAACCGGGGGGATCGCGGGAACAACGGTGAAACGGCCTCTGATCTCGGTGTACGAGGCATCGACTATCTCGATGCCCGTGGCGGAAGTGCCTGTGGGAAGGGCAACCCTGGCCGCGAACACCGGCAGGGCGGGCTCACCCTCGTTCCCAGTCACGTTCATTCCCGCGCCGGTTATCACGGTGTATATACCCGCATCTGTGAAGCTGATGGCGGACGGGTCCAGCGGGACTGCCACCGTCAACTGGCCGGCATTCACCGAGACGGCAGCCATAAGCATTACTACAAGAAACAGATATCTCATTCTCTCCCCTTTCATGAGGCCTTGTTCTATCATTTTAGATTATATGATTCCGATGAAAATAAGTCCTTTAGTATGAATATGGTTCCAAATTCTTTCCGAGAAAAGGTCTTCTCCAGGAATGAGCAAGGTTGACAATCCGAGTTGTCTAGAAGATATCCGC
>CAZXEF010000186.1:0-5439 GCA_964639605.1 uncultured bacterium
CATGAGCGAGGTCATTAATATCTTGATCATTCCGATATCCTTCACGGTTTCGGATGGACGTTCATCGATGAGTAATAATCGAAAACAGGTCTGCAGGCCAGGATCCCTGGCAGTTTCCCTTAATGAGTACCAGCAGGTTTCCGCCCTCACCTGCGAATCTGATCTCCATGTCCTGCCAGCTGGTGTTCCTCGGGGATGCCCGGAAATCGCCCGGTGTGACCATCCTGATCAGGGCATCACCACTGACCGTGTCCCTGGCGCTGTAGAAACGCAGGGGATAGATATCATGCGTACCGAAGGCGATCCTGCCCGGGGTCGGGGGTGCTATACGACTGAATATCCAGCCCTGACCGTTCCAGGTGCTGTCGGAAAAGGAAAGTTCGTACGCGTGCACCGACATTGTCAGTGGGTCCCTGAAAGCGGTGACAGGCTTCCGGAATAGCAGAGGCATTGATGCCAGAAGGACAAGACCGATGACCAGCGGGGTCAGCAGATTCCTGGAACCACCCGGGTCGAAAGTGTCATGCATTTGCCAGAATGCTGTGAATGGCGTTCTGAAGATCGGTGGGAACCTCCTGACGCATGGCGTTCCTCACCGTTGTGCGCATCTGCTGTGTCTGAAGAAAGAATTTCTTGCAGTTGGGGCAAGAGTCAAGGTGATCCATGAGTGGTTTATGGTGCTCCCTTGCCAGCTCACCCGAGATGTAATCGTGCATGTGAAGATGTGCGTCCTCGCATGTCATGCTAACTCCCCCCCATTGCAACGTTCTTCCATTCGGCAAGCAGGTTCCTCAGGATCAGTCTCCCCCTGTGTATCCTGGACCTGACAGTGCCTATGGGAATTTCAAGTATGGTGGCTATGTCCGAATAGGAGAACCCCTGTACGTCGCAGAGCACCACCGCATCGCGGAACTCGTCCGGAAGGCTGTCTATTGCGCTGACTATGTCCTCCCGCATCAGATTGTCGAGGAATTTAACGCTGGGGTCCGGCCCCAGCTTCTTCAGTTCCGCTATATCTTCCCTTGCCATCTGTTCTATCCACTCACCGGCCATGCCCACGGGTTTCCTGCTCTTCTTGCGTAGTTTGTTGAGAAAAGTGTTTCGCATAATTGTAAACAACCATGCCCCCGCATTTGTTCCTAGGGAATACTGCTTCTCTGACTTGAGAGCGTTCAGATAGGTATCCTGGACCAGGTCCGACGCATCCTCACCGTTCTTCGTCAGGTGGATCGCGTAGCCGTAGAGCCTATCCAGATGACTCAGGACCTCCTTTTCGAATGTCTTTCGGCGCATGCTTTTCATTCTGCTCCTGAGAAGAAAGGGGTTCGCTGAGGGTAAACTACCAAAGGAAGGAGCTATATGCCAATACCCTCACTTTATACAACCGGTAGTGGCCACCCCTTGCCAACGGTACAAAATATTGATAGTCTACCTCTGTCGATGCAGTCCATTTTGAGAAGCTGTTCCTGGGTCATTTTGGGATTCATTTCCGATTCTGTCTGTAGGCTGGGATAAAAACCGCAAAGATGCTGAAGTATTACTGATGTCGGGATTACACGGAAGGTTTTCCCCTATCTAGGGGCGGGAGGGTGTTGTTGGAGGATCTCCATCTGCAGAACGACCTTTTTACCGGTACCGATGAAAAGAAACAGGGCGAAACCGACGGGAACGAAGACCGATCCTGCCTGTCGGGTCTCGTGGAGCCTCTGTTCAGCGAGAACGCACAAAAGGTCCTCAAGAAACGCTACCTGAAGAGATCCGTTTCCGGAGAGATCCTGGAAAAGCCCGGCGATATGCTCCTTCGAGTGGCCGAGGCAGTGGCTTCCGCCGAGGAGAACTTTGAAGGTGACGTTCAGCAGATGACCGTCGCGTTCTACAATCTGATGGCAAAGAAGGAATTCCTCCCCAATTCACCTACCCTGATGAACGCCGGAAGGGAGCTGGGCCAGCTCTCCGCCTGCTTCGTACTGCCCGTCGATGACAGCATGGAGAGCATATTCACAGCCGTCAAGAACACGGCTCTCATTCACAAGAGCGGCGGCGGCACAGGCTTCTCGTTCTCCAGGATCAGGCCCGAGAACGATGCCGTCATGTCAACCAAGGGCGTGTCCAGCGGTCCCATTTCGTTCATGACGGTATTCGATCAGGCCACCGAGACGGTCAAGCAGGGAGGTGTACGCAGAGGGGCCAACATGGCGGTCCTGAGGGTGGATCATCCCGACATAGAGGAATTCATAAACGTCAAGCGCAATATGGAGAAGCTGAACAATTTCAACCTTTCAGTGGCGGCAACGGACGATTTCATGGACGCGGTGGAGCGGGGAACAACGTATAACCTTGTCAATCCCAGGAACGGTACCGTAGTGGATTCAAAGGATGCCAACGAGATCTTCAACAGCATCGTCGATTCCGCATGGAACTCGGGGGAACCGGGGCTCATCTTCATCGACAGGATGAACGACGCCAACCCTACACCGCACGTGGGTCGGATCGAAGCCACTAATCCCTGCGGCGAGCAGCCCCTGCTTCCTTACGAGGCGTGCAATCTCGGTTCGGTCAATGTTTCGGTCATGGCGGAGAAGACGGAATCCGGTACTTTCTCCATGAACTGGACCAGGCTGGAGAGGACGATCAGGACCTCTGTCAGGTTCCTGGACGATGTCATCGAGATAAACCGCTACCCTCTTCCCGAGATAGCCGAGATGGTGGCGGGCAACCGCAAGATAGGCCTTGGCGTCATGGGCTTCGCCGATCTTCTGTTCAAGCTGGGCATACCCTACGATTCCGAGGAGGCCCTGCTCTTCGCCGAGGAGCTGATGAGCTTCGTCGCCGAGAAGGGCAGGAAGGCCAGCATGGACCTTGCCAAGGAGCGCGGTCCGTTCCCCAATTTCAACGGCAGCGTGTATGACAACAAGAACATGCCCCCTGTACGCAACGCCACGGTCACCACCATCGCTCCCACAGGCTCCATCAGCATTCTGGCCGGCTGCTCCGGTGGCATCGAGCCGGTCTTCGCTCTTGCCTTCACCAGGCGGAACCTGCTTGACCAGGGGGATGAGCTTCATGAGGTGGTTCCCGAGTTCGGCAGGGTGGCAAGGGAACGGAGCTTCTTCTCCGAGGAAGTATTCGCCAGGGTCGCCGAGAAGGGTTCCTGCCAGGACATTCCCGAGATACCCAGGGATGTGCAGAGGATATTCGTGACTTCCCACGATATATCGCCGGCTTATCATGTAAGGATGCAGGCTGCATTCCAGAAGTACACGGACAACGCGGTCTCCAAGACCGTGAACCTGCCGGAGAAGGCTTCCCGAAAGAGCGTGTCCGAGGTGTTCAAGCTGTCCAGGAGGCTGGGATGCAAGGGTATTACGGTCTACCGGGACAAGAGCAGGGACAAGCAGGTGCTTAACCTGGTCAGGTCGAAGGAAGCGGAGAAGGCGGACGAGGTCACGCTTCCATCGGTACCCATCGGACCAAGGGACAGGGGAGATGTCACTTCCGGCATCACCAGAAGGATAAGGACCGGATGCGGCAAGCTCTATGTGACGATAAACATGGACGAGGACGGTCCTGTTGAGCTCTTCTCCCAGATGGGGAAAGCCGGCGGCTGCGCCGCCAGCCAGTCCGAAGCAATAAGCAGGCTGGTCTCCCTGGCCCTCCGGTCCAACATCCAGCCCGAGGCCATAGTGAAGGAGCTGAAGGGTATCAGCTGCCACAGAATAGTCTGGCAGGGGGGCAACCGTATTCTTTCCTGCGCTGATGCCATAGGCCAGACCATCGAATGGTACATTGACGAGAAGATGGAAACCCCATCCGTAATAAGTTCCGAGGTCATTCAGTCCATCGAGCCGGTCTTCACCGAAGAGGAGCCACCCATTCCGCCTGTGCTGTCCGATGATGAAGAGGTGGTGGAGAACCTGGCCGGGGCCTGCCCCATGTGCGGCGGTCCGCTCAAGTACGAGTCAGGGTGCGTCGCATGCGCCCTGAACTGCGGCTACTCCGAGTGCGGCTGACCCCCTCATACCCGCCTATCATTCCATGCCGTCTCAACAGCCGCACCTTGCACTGCCGATTCATTTTTCATTAGAGTTGCCCTTTGAACGGAACACTCCTTGAAACTGACGCGGAGGTACTACCATGGAGAAGACCATCAGGGATATCGAGAAGGGACAGGACCTCATAAGGGTCGAGCTGTCCGAGTTCAAGGGCAGTCAGTACGTTGGTGCCAGGATATATTACATGGACGACCGCGGCGACTGGAAGCCCACGCGCAAAGGACTGACACTAACTCCCGACACCATGGCCCTGGTTCGCGACGCCATCAACGAGGCTCTCTCGGAGATAGACCAGTAACCGCTCTGCCGGAGCCTGTCAGGCAGATTCCCCCGGCACCGGCCTGACCAGTGATGGTATACATGAAGGATACTGATGCATACCGATAACATCCACAGGGTCTCCTCGGAGACCGGACTCGGGATCAAGGGGATAACGGCGGTCGCCTCCCTTCTGGACCAGGGCGCCACTGTGCCTTTCATAGCCAGGTACAGGAAGGAGGCCACAGGGAGCCTGGACGAGGTCGCCGTTATTTCAATAAGGGACAGACTGGACCAGCTCCGTAAGCTTGATGAGCGGCGCTCTGTCATACTCAGGTCCCTTCGGGAGAGGGAGCTTCTGACCGACGAGCTCGAGAGCAGGATACTCTCGGCTGACACCGCCACTGAGCTGGAGGACATGTACCTTCCCTTCAGGCCCAAGAGGAGGACGAGAGCCTCCCGGGCCAGGGAGAAGGGCCTGGAGCCCCTGGCAGGAAGGATACTCCTGCAGGAGGGGGGGGACCCTCTGGCGTACGCCCTGGAATACGTTGATCCGGAGAAGGGTGTTGATAATGCTGAGGAGGCTCTGTCCGGAGCTTCGGACATCATCGCCGAGATATTGACGGAGGATACTGCCACTCGGGAGAGGATGAGGAAGTTCTACTGGAGCCGGGGGAACTACCGCAGCGCTCTCGTACCGGAGATGGAAGACCAGGCCCAGAAGTTCAGGGATTATTTCCAGTGGGAGGAGTCGGTCAGGAAAGCCCCCTCCCACAGGGTCCTGGCCATGAGGCGGGGCGAGGAGAAGAAATGCCTTTCCCTGAGGATCGATGTGCCCGAGGACGAGGCGGTCATGATAATCCTGGACGGAGTCTGCAGCGATGGGTGGCGTGAGGAGTCGCAGGGAACCTCTGCTGACCGGTCAACCGCAAGTGTTCAGTTGTGCTTGCGAGCTTCTATTCTACTCCACATGCCCGGCCTGCCAACGGCATCGGGCGCCATCATGCTAGAAGAAACACTGGTCGAGATCGACTCGCGGGAAACTCACCGTGAATGCCGTGCCCTCGCCCTCCGCAGACGCCACCTCGATCCGCCCACAGTAGCGATGAACGAGATCGCGAACGATTGC
>CAZXEF010000187.1:0-5417 GCA_964639605.1 uncultured bacterium
ATGAGACTTCCCCTCTCAAATACGGGCATCCGCCTGTCAGAAGTCTATCCTCCTGAACTTCCAGTATCCCAGGGCAAGAAGGACCAGGCTCCAGGAGAAAGCGTAGACCAGATGCAGTGGAGGGATACTGGCGGTGACGCCGAAAAAAGCCAGGTTCTCGGTTATCGTGCCGTTCCTCGGTATGAGCCCGTAAAGAACCCCCCTGTAGCCTCTGTCCGCCGGGAAGGCGTACATCGCAGTCCTTGTGATCGTCACCAGTGCGGCCGGGGCCTCACCCGGGAACATGCGCATGATCTCGTAGAGACCTCCGAACAAAGAGGCCACGGCTGAAAGGAAGAACGCTATCAGCATGGAGGCCACTTTCCGGACCATCAGTGACAGGAATATGACCGCCGCCCAGACCACTGTCAGCCAGGCGAGCATCGATACGAAGACCAGGGGGATGTTCCTCGGTGTAAAAGCAAAATAGGACCGGGTTATCAGGAAGATACCGCCGAACAGCACTATGGCCAGGACGTAGGCGAGCGCCAGTGGTGCGAGACTGGTGTGCAGGTACACCCTCAGCCTGGTCTGGGGGAGTGAGAGCCAGAAGGGCATTCTTCCCTCGTCCATCTCCTCGGGGAGCATGGTGGCGCCTATCACTATCATCAGCGCAGTCACCAGAGTTGCAGCCATGGGGGCGGCGGTGACTATTGCCGCAAGGGCGGCATCGCCGGGGCCAAACATCTTAGCAGCCTCGTAATCCTGGCCATGGCCACCCTGCAGGTCGGCGGTCGAGGCCGCCGAGACCCCCCACCAGTACAGACCCAGGAAAACCATCGTGGCGATGGCCGCGGTAAGGACTATCTTCCTTCTCGCCAGCTGCTCAAGGCCGTTAAGGAACATGTGTGTCCGCCTCCATCGCTTCATCGCCCATTATTCGAAGGAATATATCCTCGAGGCTCTCCCTCTTCCTGTTGATGCCGGTGAACTCGATGCCTGTGTCCAGAACCCATCCCACAAGCCGGCCGAAGTCCGTACCCTCGTCCAGGTCCACTGTAACCCCCCTGGGTTCGCTGCGGCATTCATAGCCTTTCTCCCTGATGGCGGCGGCCATGGACTCCGGATGCACAGTCTCGACCGATACAAGACCGGTATGCCGGGAGAGAGAATCAAGATTGCCCTGGGCCACGAGTTTCCCCCTGCTTATGAAGGCTGCAGTGTCGCATACCCTCTCGACCTCGCCCAGCAGGTGCGAATTGATGAGGATAGTGGTGCCCCCGGAGGACAGGTTTCGTATCAGGTTCCGCACCAGTATCCTCCCTCCGGGGTCAAGACCCGAGGAGGGTTCGTCAAGCAGCACCAGCGCCGGATCGCCGCAGGTGACAAGCGACAGGGCCACCCTCTGCCTCTGTCCCCTGGACATCTTGCCCACGGGCCTCTTCATCAGTTCCATGCATTCCAGCTCAGTGCAGCGGTTCTGGAACTGCTCCGCGGAAACCTCCCGTCTCACCCTCTCCATCTGCCTGAATAGGACTTTCGGGCTGGCCCAGGAGGGGAAGGTGATGTTCTCCGGAAGGTACCTCACACCCTTTCTCGAAAGGGGGGAGGTGACAGGAAGGCCCTGCATGCGTACTTTTCCAGCATCGTGACCCACAAGTCCTAGTAGTATCTTCATAAGCGTGGTCTTGCCCGCTCCGTTAGGTCCCAGAAGAGAAAAGGTACCGCGTCTCTCCACAGAGATGGAGAGGTCTTTCAGGGCCGGTATCCTCCTGAAGGACTTGGAGACTGCGCAAACGTTGATAATCTCTTCTTTTTCCACCAGGCCGTTCCTTTAGTATATATCTTTCTTACTTGCTCCATCGAACGGAATTTCATTGAAATATAGTAAAAAAGCCACAGGCGCAATCTTAGGGACGCTGATCGGGCTTGCGCTGGCCTTTATCCTCCTCAGATCCTCCGCCGGGGAGGAAGGCATCACTTCGGCCATGGAGAACATCCTCCGCAGGACCGCGGGGGCCGACCGGATGCTTCTGGCCGGCGCCTTCGCCCTCTTCCTTGCCAGTCAGGTCCTCAGAGCAGTCCGATGGATGCTCCTGGGCTTCCGGAGGCGCTACCGCTTCTCCCTCTCCATGGCCGTCACCTCCATACATGTGGGCCTGGGGCACCTGCTTCCTTTCAGGCTTGCGGATGTGGCCTTCGTAGGGCTTTTCCGTCATTTCGGAGAGGTGCCCGTCGGGCATGGAACAGCAAGTGTCGTTATGGCCAAGTTCCTTGACCTGATGGCAATGGGAGCCGTGATCGGCTCCGCGGCGGCTGCCGGAGTAGGTGACCTGGCATACGTAGCCCCCGCCATAGTCCTGGCGGGTTTCGCCGGGATCATCTTCCTGTTCCCCATACTCAGGGCTCTTGGCGTTCCCGTGAAATGGCTACTGGAGAGGTTCGTCCCCGGCAGGAAGACCCACTGGTTCGACGACCTGCTTGCCGCATCCACGGTGAGGGGGAGGAAGCTGAAGCTGACCATGGCGTTCCTCGTATCCATATTGGTCTGGGTCGCCAAGCTCTCCATGTTCCTCCTGATGCTCGAAGCTCTCGGGGTCACCGGAGTGCCGGGTTGGAAGATCTTCCTTGCCAGCGGTATCACCAACATCATCATGGCGCTGCCCATAAACGGTCTTCTGAGCATAGGTACCACCGAGGCCGGCTGGACGGCGGCCTTCGCCATGGTGGGTGTGGAGGGCAGCCTCATCTCCAACTTCGATATTGTGGAACTCGGGTTCAGTGTTCATATACTATGGATGATTATGGCCGTGGTCCTGATGCTGCTGGCGATGCCTCTGCTGATCTGGGACGGGAGAAGAAGAAGGATTGAGTAAGAAAGTCGTGATCGTTGGAGGAGGAGTTGCGGGTCTCACCCTCGCGGAAAGGCTCATCGCCTCCGGACGGGGCATCGACGTCACTGTGCTGGAGCGTGAGAGCTCACCCGGAGGTCTTGCACGCACTTTTTCCCGGGGAGGTTTCCTGTTCGACATAGGGCCGCACAGGTTCCATACTTCGGACCCTCTGGTAAGTGAGTACCTTCTTGACATCCTCGGGAACGATCACGTAACCATTTCCCGCAGCAGCAACGTTTACATGGCTGGAAAGTACCGAAGCTGGCCGCTTACGCTGCGCTCCGTGGCAGGGCTTCCCCTGCCCGTCCTCTTCAGGAGTTTCCTGGATATTTTCCGGTACGACGTGAGCGACGAGATGAGGACTTTCGCCGACCATGTCATCTCAAAATACGGAAGGAACATCTACGACTTCTTCTTCCGCGATTACACGGAAAAGTTTACCGGCTGCAGAGCGGATGAGCTTCATCTGGACTGGGCGGAAGCCGGTGTCAACAGGGCCTTGATAGACAAGAACGTAAAGGCGGACGACCTGATGTCCCTCCTCAAAGGGCTCCTCACCCCGAAACCCGTGTCCACAAGGTTCTATTACACCTCCACGGGAGGTATCCAGACCTTCTGCGACAGGCAGGCGAAGCGGATCACCGAGGGCGGAGGAGCAGTGATCTGCGGCTGCACCGTCACAGGACTGGAGATGAAACTTGGAAGAGTGACCGGGGTCAGGACCAGCGGCATGGGAACCTTCGAGTCGGACCAGGTCTACTGGTCGGCGCCGGTCTCGCTGCTCTTTCCCGATGCAGGATTCAGGTTCATGGACACACTTGTCTGCAACATCGCCCTATCCAAAGAGCAGAAGAACGATTATCAGTGGTGCTATTTCGGACAGAAGGAGATCCTGTTCAGCAGACTCACCGTCCCCAGGAATTTCAGGAAGGACACAGTCCCCGAAGGGTGTGACAGCCTGATAGCAGAGATAACGATAGACAACGAAGAAATGCGCAGCCGTCCGGAAGCTCTCAAGAAGAGACTGTTCAGCGACCTTGCCGCAGTGGACGCCCTGAAGCTCGAGGACGTGATATTCGCAGACTGGAAAGTGATACCCGAGACCTATCCTCTGTACGACCTTGAATACAGGGACCGTCTGGAAGGTCTCAGCATCCCTTCGGGGCTTACCCTCCTGGGCAGGTGCGGTTCATTCTGGTATAACAACATGGACCATTCCATCGCCCAGGCACTGGCCATGGCCGAGGGAAGGGAGTTCGAGAAGGATTTCTGGAAGGACTAGATACCTTCCGATGTAGTAATGACCTGAAGTCTGAATGAAGTGATCAAACATCAAGGGAGAGAACGGGTGACATGAACATCGCCCTGATGAGAGAAGTGAGCCTGAGCATCTCCGAATGCGAGATCACCAACATAACCAGGAAGCCGATAGACCCCCAGGAAGCCAGGAGACAGCACGAGAACTACGCACAGATCCTCAGGGACCTGGGCTACAAGATACACATGATAGAAGCGGATGAAGAGCTTCCGGACTCCACATTCATCGAGGATACGGCAGTGGTACTGGATGAGTTTGCCGTTATCACCCATCCCGGTGCTTCCTCCCGCAGGGGGGAGACCAAGGCGGTATCAGAATCCCTGAGCATATACAGGGACCTCGAGTTCATCGGCGAATCAGGGACTCTCGACGGCGGTGACGTCCTTCGGATCGGGAAGACACTGTACGTCGGCAAGTCATGCCGCAGCAGCGCAGTGGGTATAATAAACCTCAGGGACATAGTGCAGCCCCACGGCTACGAAGTGGTGGGGGTACCTGTCACCGGCTGTCTTCATCTGAAGTCCGCCGTCACTCTCGTTGACGACAGGACACTCCTGGTCAACCCGTCATGGGTCAACCCCTCGGACATCGGGGACATGGACCTCATTACAGTGGACCCTGCGGAGCCTTACGGTGCCAATTCCCAGAAGGTGAACGGCGGCCTCCTCTACTCCATTTCGTTCCCTAATACCAGAAGGAAGCTCGAGGCCAGTGGACTTGATGTGGTGGCCATAGACATCTCCGAACTGGCGAAGGCAGAGGGGAACATATCCTGCTGCTGCATACCCTTCAGCCTCTGACGCCGCCCGCACTTCCGGGAGGATCCATCCTTAGTTATATATTGCTGAAATACTGGTCGCGGGGTGCAGGAAGGCGGTGTGAATCCGCCACGGTAGCGCCACTGTAACCGGGTACCCAGCCCCATTATGCCACTGCCGTCATGGCGGGAAGGCGGGGTGCGGGGTGGATCCGGAAGTCAGGATATTGCACCGCGGCCTGGAATGAAGTCCCCGCTCAAGGGACGATGTTCCGGCCTCTGGCCTCCGCGGCTCCTAAACCGTTGGAGGTTTTTTCTTGCCCATCGTGAACATCCTTGCACTGGTCCTTCTGTCCGTGTCCGGTGTAACCATCGTCGATCCCTCCGGTAACCCCGTGATCGGTGCTTCCGTCTGCACAGACAGTGTTCTGGTCGGCGTATCGGACAGCCATGGTTTCGTCGGAATCTC
>CAZXEF010000188.1:0-5398 GCA_964639605.1 uncultured bacterium
ACTCGGTGAGCCGACGGGACTCAGCCTCAAGAGCTGGCTCTCATCTAACTCCGCCGTCACGGTAGGAGCTGCATGGTCTTTCCAGCACGATGGAAGCCTGTTCCTCTGGGCGGACTACACCCTGCACTCCTTCAACATCACGCACGCGGCCGACCCCAGGAGCCTTGCTTTCTACTACGGACTCGGCGGCAAGGTAAGCTTCGTCGACAGGAACGAACCGCAGGATGACGATACGGTGATCGGCGTGCGGGTCCCCCTCGGACTCATGCTGCCGATACACACTGCGCCGATCGACGTCTTCCTGGAGATCGTGCCGACCCTCGACCTGGCTCCCGACACGGAATTCGGCCTCAACGGGGGAATCGGCGCACACCTGTTCTTCTAGCGGGTGGCCGGCCGGGACGGAAATCCGGCAGTACTACGAAATCCTCCCAAGGGTGCTATGTCCATGGTGCTCCCTTCAGCGAGCGTATGGAGGTGAATAAAATGCTCGAAGCTATCCTTATCATCCTGGTAGTCGCGTGGGCCCTGGGGTTCTTTGCCTTCCACGTCAGCACCGGTCTTATCCATGTCCTCCTGGTCATCGCCGTGATCGTCTTCATCGTGCGAATGGTCAGAGGCAGAAGAGTTTAGACACGGAAAACGGGATCCCGGACAAACCAGGATCCCGGTTCCTATCACAGCATCGTTCAACCTCGAACGGGAATGGACGAGGTGGTACTACCCCAGTTGTAGCTCCTCGGCCCGAAGAAGCCGCGTCATGACCCGTATGGACTACTGCACAACATCGAGATAGTCGCAAGTGAGCGTTCCCGCTATTACTGGCTTCCCCTCATGAAGTACATTGATTCGCAGGCTTCCCCACCTGAAGCGTATTGGGCAGAGTGACGCATATGATGATGTAGATGACCCTGCTGAGATCCCAGCCGAGATCGAATACCCTTATACATCATCCTTGTATGATGATGAGCGGATAATGAGTGAATGCTTCTCCACAAGGTGAATAGCACGGATCATGATCGGCCGGCATCTGACGAGAGGCAGTCGCTTATTGTGCATGTCCTGATGATTACGAATCCCGGCATTCGGGAGGCACTCCATGATCCAGTAACCCGCACAGAGGAATGTCAACTACCTGACACTTCAGTGCTTCGGTTAGCTGGGCCTGCTCTCCGTACGGTGGGCCAGGATCAACTCGTTCACGATCTTCCTGAAGTTGGTTATATCGAAGGGCTTCTCCAATCTGATGTTGTCGACCTTGTTCAGATAGTCCCGGGCTCTTGGAGTGAAGGCCCCGCCGGTAATAAAGATGAACTGCTTGGCCAATCGAGGATGCCGTTCGGTTAACCACTCGTGCAGGTCCATGCCTGAGACATCGGACATCATCATGTCACAGAGGATCAGATCGAAGTCCTGGTCACTCTCCAGTATCTCTTTGGCCTGTGCACCGTTCGATGCCTGGACTGCATCGTGCTCGCGCAGAATGTGGACCATGATGGCTCGGATCCCGTCCTCGTCATCGACAATGAGGATGCGCCCTCGAACAGCGGGTTCCACGTCGGCCTTGGATGTCACTTCCACCGCTGCAGGAGCTCTCACCGGCAGCCGAATCGTGAAGCAGGTGCCAGTGCCGACTTTGCTCTCAACTTCGATGGTGCCGCCGTACCCTTCGACGATGCCCTTGGATATTGACAGGCCAAGGCCAGATCCGACACCGATTCTCTTGGTGGTGAAGAAGGGATCAAAGAGTTTGCCGAGGTTCTCGGGGGCTATCCCAGACCCGGTGTCCCGCACCTGGGCGCAGACCTGCTCCCCTTCGACCCAGGTCTTGATGAAGATTTTGTTGTGTTCCAGATCACCCTCCTCGATGGCGTGAGTCGCGTTGATGATCAAGTTGAGAAAGACCTGGCTCAACCGTCCCTCGCTGGCCATCACCACAGGCACATTGGTGCCGAAGTCCTTTACCAGGCGGGCACGATACTTGATCTCGTTAAAGGCCATGTTGATGGCTACTTCTATGACGTGCATCAGGTTGACCGGCACCAGCTGGTCATTTTCGACCCGTGAGAAGGTCCCCAGGCCGCGCGCGACGTCTCGGATACGATAGGTCCCGCTGAGGGCATCCTTGAAGCGGGTCAGGATGTCGTCCAGCAGCACCGGGTTCATCAGCTGGACGGCGGTGGACCCGAGTATATCGTGCAGGTCAACGGTGCTTGAGAGCTCGCCCAGCTGAGCCTGCGTTTGTCGGATCACACTGAGCAACTCCGGGAGGTCTTCGGTGAGGCTCTCCAGGTTGTAAAGAATATACGAGAGGGGGTTATTGATCTCGTGCGCCACGCCGGCAGCGAGCATTCCCATGCTGGAGAGACGATCGGACTGGGCAAGCTGCGCTTCCATCTCTCTTCGCTCGGTCACATCCTCTCCCGATGAGAGAGTGCCCACGACCGTGCCCGACGAATCAGTAACGACGGCGTTATGCCAGACCATCCTCCGTTGCTCACCCGTTGCCGTCAGTATCATGTTTTCCACTCTTTGGTTCCCTAAGGTCCCTTCGCGAATGTTTGCCCGATGTAGCTCCATGACCTCTGCTCGGTCATCCGCCGGGATGAACTGAAACCAATCTTCCCCGATTAGATCTTGATAGTGCTCTACGCCGATGATCTCGAGCCCGCGTCGGTTGACGAGGGTTATCCTCCCATCTGCGTCCAGCCCGAGAAGCATCACGGCAGCGATGTCCAGGTAGCGCTGTGCACGTTCCTTCTCTTCCTCGAGGTGCAGCTCGTTGGTCCTCTGTTCGGTGATGTCGAAGAAGTATAGATTGACGTAATCAAAGTCCGAAGATGGGACTATACAAATTGAATACATATGCTCGCCGCAGGTGAGGTCGTGCGTCTCCATGGCATTCTCTTCAATAGCATGCTTCACAACACTCAGCAGGACTGGCGTTACAGTTCGCCCCACTTGGAGATGCCAGTCCGCCAGTTGAATCGCACCGGCCTTGTTGATGAAGAGCAGTTCGCCATCGGTGGTGACGCGAAGGACCGGCGCGGGGTTCTCCGCGGGGAACTTCGATAGACTGGTGATTTCCGCAGACGCTCGGTCTCTCGCAAACGCTATGCCGATGCTGGCGCCGAGTCCTTCGAGGAATCGTATCATCTCCGGTGTGAATCGGTCCCGCCGTCGGTCATTGAGCTGCAGCAGTCCGATGATCTCCTTGCCGGAGCGCAGCGGGATGAGCGCCACGGATTCGTAGCCCGCGCCGTTGCACCTGTTGCGCGTGCCTGCCTGCCGGTCCTCCACGGTGGTCGTGGCAAGGAGCTCTGTGGTGCAGTTGCTCCAGAAGCTGCCGCCCTCGGTGAAGAATGGGAGACCGGGATCGGTCCGACCGCTTAGAATGTTACCGCACATGCACTCCAGAACGGGCTTCCCATGAGTGTCACGCACGATTTCTCCGTCCGCGTCACGCTGGCAGAGATTATTCTCCATCTTCACGAAATCCTCTGGGAACCCGTTGGTCTCATAGTACGGGAAGTCCTCGCCCTGGCGCAAACGGATCCCCACGGCCTCGATTCCCATGTGCCGCTTGACCGCCGAAACTATGTTGCGAAAGCGGTTCAAATACTCCCCGGAGCGGTTCAGTATCGACAGCACTTCCAGTGACAAGCTAGCCCGTTGCTGGGCGCGGACGCGCTCGGTGACGTCGCGACAGCTCCCATACATCATGCCGTTTGGCAGGATGACAGAGTTGAGATCTACGGGGATGACCTTGCCGTCCTTGCGCACGAGTTCGATGTCGGTATAAACACTTCCTTCGGCAAGCAATCTCTGGAATGAGTCCGTCGCGATCTTCTTCTCCGTTGCGATGTCAGCAATGCTCATCTTCGTCAGCTCCTCAACCGAGTATCCGAGGAGCCTGGAGGCTGCATCATTCACATATTTGTACCTGCCCTCACGATCCGTAATGAAGATAGCATCGGCGGACGACTCCGTGATGATCCTGAATCTCTCCTGGATCTCTGTACGGAGTCTGTCGATGCGCATTCCATGTAATGCGAAGGAGAGGTCTCCCGCTATTTCTTCGAAGAGATTGAGTTCTTCGTCGTCCGCACTGATTCCTTCGGGCAGTGCGATGACGAGCACTCCATAAGCTGTGTCGTCATGCACCAGGCCCAAAACCAGCCTGCGATTGTTGGGATAGAACGAGGCAAATGGACAGCCACTGCACTCCTGTGCGTCGCTTTCGAGGACGACCATCCGGTTCACTTCCAATGCCTGCGTCATACAAGCTGTCAAGCCGTTTGACCGGATGATATCCTTCGATGCCTGTGTACTTTCTCTGGTTCCCACACTGTGAGCGACGAAAACCGGCACCTCATTGTCGTTGAATTGAACGCACATGACACTGGCGTAGCCGAGTGTCTCCACGAGCATCTCAACAGCGCGATGAAGCAATCTCTCGCGGTCAGTCTCCGTGATGATGAGCCGGTCGACGCTGCGGATAGCGCGAAGCACCGAGTTGAGGTGCTCGACCTGGGCGCTTGTCCGAACGCGTTCCGAGATGTCCCTGAGGGATGCGACTACAGCAGGCGCCTCATTCCAGGTAATCTCGGCGGTACGCATCTCGACCGTGACCAGTTCGCCGTTCCCGCGCAGAATGGACATCTCTGTTGAACCTTCAACGACGATCGGCTGACCCAGGCTGGTGCCGATCAACTGGTCTGCGGACCGACCCAGCAACACCTCACTCGCCGGGTTCGCAAAGAGTACAATCCCATCAGCATCGAGGACCAGTATACCGTCGGCAGCCTGTTGCACTATCTTCTGGAATTGCTGCGCCTTCATCATTTGCCTCTGCTCACTTCTCCGGCCTGATGTCGAGCCCTACCAGGACCTTCTCAGTCAACGAAAGGTCACCAATGATCTTGCGAATCGGCGGCGGGAGTTTCCTTACCAGCGTGGGGATGGCAATGATCTGCTCACCTTCCGCGAGCTGAGGATTCTCGAGAAGATCGATGACTTCGATCGAATAGCGGTTTTCCAGATACTCTTCACAGATCTTCCTGATGTTTTCAAGCGCACGGAGTGCGGTCGGGGTCATCCCCGCAACATACAGCCGAAGGCTCCATCTACCTTCCAGTGGATCATCGGCTGCATCATCGGTGAGTGGCAGGGTTTGCGGTGTCACAGTTCCCCCTTTCTCGAGCCGGAGGGCTCGATCTGCTGGTTACGCCCGATGCCAGCCTCCGGGATCGCCCTCAGGGAGATGCCGTTGGCCGACATGATGAATTCGCGCATTTCGCGGGAGTGATCCATGCCGCGCGACTTGAGCACGTAGAGATAACAACGGCGAATGTGGCCACTCATACTCTGTCTGAGCGCTATCCAGGTGTCCATCATA
>CAZXEF010000189.1:0-5365 GCA_964639605.1 uncultured bacterium
GGGAGATATTCGAAAGGTCCCCCGTGAGGGACTCCCGGCCGGATCCTCGCAGCAGGCTGCAGGAACACTGCCAGGCCGCCGGGCTGGAACTTCCCGAATACAGGACCACTGAAAGAAGCGGCCCGGATCACAGCCCGATCTTTACGGTCACGGTGAGCATAGATGGAAAAGAGGCGGGTACCGGAAGGGGACCCACCAGGAAGGCGGCAAGGGAAGATGCTGCCGCAAGAGCCCTGAGGAATATCGAGAGGACGGTTTGAAGTGAATTATTTTCTTTCCGAAGAGCTGAACGACATCAGGGAAGTCTGCGCAGAAATAGCGGAGAAGTACATAATCCCAGTCAGGGCTGAACTTGACGAGGAGAACCGGTTCCCTTCCGAGATAATCAAGGTCATGGCGGAGAGCGACCTGTGCGGTATCTACATACCCGAAGCCTACGGCGGCTCGGCTGAAATGTTCGGTGGAGGCTCCATGGCCCTCTGCGTGGCCACCGAGGAACTGAGCAAGGCATGCGGAGGTGTGGCGGTATCCTTTGCGGCCAATGCGCTGGGGGCCATGCCTATACTCATCTCGGGCTCCGAAGAGCAGAAGCAGAAGTACCTGCCTGATCTGGCTTCCGGTCAGAAGCTGGCTGCCTTCGCCCTCACAGAGCCCGAGGCAGGCAGCGATGCAGGCGGCGTAAAGACGAAGGCTGTCAGGGACGGTGACAGTTTCGTCCTCAACGGCACCAAGCAGTGGATAACCAACGGCGGTGAGGCTCAAATATACACGGTCATAGCCCAGACCGATCCTTCCAGGGGAGCCAGGGGACTGTCAGCCTTCATAGTCGAGGAGGGGACTCCGGGTTTCAGCTACGGCAAGAAGGAAAACAAGATGGGCATCCGGGCCTCGGCTACCAGGGAGCTCATCTTCGAGGACTGCAGGGTCCCGGCGGAGAACCTCATCGCCAGGGAAGGTTTCGGTTTCATAGTGGCCATGAAGACGCTGGACAGGTCCCGTCCCGGAGTAGCGGCCCAGGCCGTGGGAATAGCACAGGGAGCCCTGGACGAGGCGGCCGGGTATGCGTCCGAGAGGATTCAGTTCGGCAAGAGGATCGACTCCTTCCAGGCAGTGCAGTTCATGCTTGCGGACATGGCCACTCAGATAGAGGCTGCCAGGGCACTTGTCTACAGCACAGCCAGGATGATAGACGCAGGTGAGAAGAAGTTCGAGAAGGAATCGGCCATGGCCAAGGTCTTCGCAAGCGATGTGGCAATGCGGGTCACCACCGATGCTGTTCAGATACTCGGCGGGTACGGATACATGAAGGAGTATCCTGTCGAGAAGATGATGCGCGATGCAAAGATAACCCAGATATACGAGGGGACCAACCAGATACAGCGAAGCGTCATCGCCTCCGCGGTGATAAAGGAGACAGCCTCCGGGAGCAGGAAGTAATGCGGATCGTTGTAGCGGTAAAACAGGTTCCGGATACATCGGAGGTAAGGATAGACGAGGATAGGGGAACCCTTATACGGGAGGGTGTCCCCTCCATCCTGAACCCCTTCGACGAGTACGCTCTCGAGGAGGCCATGAAGTGGCGGGACGAACTGGGAGGATCGGTCACCGTTGTCACGATGGGACCTCCTCAGGCGGAAGCCGTACTCAGAGAAGCTGTCTCAATGGGAGCGGATGATGCCCTTCTCCTCTCCGACAGGGCATTCGCGGGGGCGGACACCTGGGCCACGAGCCACACTCTGGCAAGGGCAGTGTTGAAGATGGGTGACGTTGATGTAGTCATGACGGGTAAGCAGGCCATCGACGGCGACACGGCACAGACAGGTCCCGGTATAGCAGCTTCCCTTGACTGGCCGCAGATCACATTCGTAGGCAGGGTCAGGGAGCTGACGCAGGACAGCATTACGGCGGAGCGCTTTGTGGAAGGCGGCTGCGAGGTCATCAGGTCATCACTCCCCGCTGTCATTACGGTGCTGAAGGACGCCAATACGCCCAGGCTGCCCTCTCTCAGGGGAAAAATGAAGGCAAGGAAGATGGAGATACCTGTATGGGGGATACAGGACCTGGGTCTTTCACCGGATGAGGTGGGGCTTGACGGCTCTCCGACAAGGGTGGTCAGGATAATGACACCGGAGACTTCGGTCTGCGGCGAGATCCACCATGGCGAGCCCGGGGAGCTGGCGAAGCTAATCGCCGACTACCTGCTGGGGAAGGAGGAGGAATAATGGCCAGCATAGATGTCCGGAAGGACACTTGTGTCGGGTGCGGGGTCTGTGTTCCCGCCTGCCCCTTCGGGGCCATATCCATGGAGGAGGGCCTGGCAGCCATCGGCGACGGATGCACTCTCTGCGGTGCATGCGAATCGTCCTGCCCCTACGGGGCGATAATCATAAGGACGGAAGAGGCCGGAAAAGCCGATCTTGCTCAGTATTCCGGCATCATGGTCCTGGCGGAGCAGAGGGACGGTGTCGTGGACCATTCCACCCTTGAGCTTCTCGGAGAGGCGACAAGGCTTGCCGCTGCCGATGAGAGCCGTGTGTCGGTCGTCCTCCTCACAGCCGATCCGGCGGACTGGCCCGGCAGGCTGATAAGTCATGGTGCCGATGTTGTATACCTTGGCCGGGATCCGGCCCTCTCGCATTTCAGGACCGAGCCTTTCTCGAAGATCGCGGAGAAGCTCATCTTGGACAAGAAACCCGCGGTGGTCCTTGCCGCAGCCACTACGACCGGGCGCGATCTCATGCCCAGGATAGCAAAGAACCTGAACACGGGTCTCACTGCGGACTGCACCGAACTCGCCATCGATCCCGAGACCGGAGGACTGCTTCAGACCCGACCCGCTTTCGGAGGGAACATACTTGCTACGATTGTCTGCTCTGACACAAGGCCACAGATGGCCACGGTCAGACCCAGGGTCATGAAGGCCATGGAGCCTGACGCCGGAAGAAAAGGCACGGTGGAGAACCTTGACCTGTCCCCGGATGACCTGGTGAGCCGAACGGAAGTACTGCAATGGAGCCCCCTGGAAGAGGGTGAGGTCGACATCACCGAGGCCGAGGTGATAGTCTCCGGTGGAAGGGGCGTGAAATCCCCCGATAATTTCTCCATGCTGGAGGAACTCGCGGGCCTGCTCGACGGCAGTGTGGGTGCCAGCAGGGCTGCCGTGGACGCCGGCTGGATAACGTATCCCCACCAGGTGGGGCAGACGGGGAAGACCGTCCAGCCGAAGATCTACCTGGCCTGCGGCATATCCGGTGCCGTGCAGCACAGGGTCGGCATGCAGTCCGCCGATAGGATACTCGCTGTCAACAAGGACGAGTCCGCCCCCATTTTCGAGTTCTGTGACCAGGGATACGTTGCTGACCTTTTCGAGGTCATCCCCCTGGTAATCAGGGAAGTAAGACGCAGAAGAAGCTAACCGGGCCGTCAGAGAACGAACAGGTCAGATCATCAGCGGCTCATGGTTTTTATAACGAGAGGCCCTCATGAAGGACAGCGGCATGGAGACCCTGCAGAAGACAACCGATTTCTACCGTCTCACCACGGTACAGGTCCTCGAGAAGCTTGGAACATCCCTGAAGGGTCTTTCAAGGGTAGAGGCGGACAGGGTTCGCTCAAGGGTGGGTCCCAACGAGATCACGACCGACATCTCGGTGTCGAAATGGCTCCTCTTCCTCAAGCAGTTCAGGGACCTGCTGGTGATCATCCTGGTGATCGCCGGGGTTATCTCGATCGTCATCGGAAGCTACCGCGACGGCGGAGTGATGTTCGCTATAGTGGCGATAAACGCGGTGATCGGCTTCGTACAGGAATACAAGGCGGGAAAGATCCTGGAGAAGCTGCGGGAGATGATAAAGTCACCGGCCAGGGTCATGGTTGACGGCGAAATGACCGAATTGTCCCAGAGGCTCCTTGTCCCTGGTGACATCGTGGAAATAAGTGCCGGTGACAAGATCCCGGCAGACCTGAGACTGCTGGAGTCCTTCGATTTCAGGACGGTGGAGTTTTCTCTCACAGGCGAATCCATGCCACAGGAGAAGCACACCAATGCCATCCCCGGGAAGTCCATCATCTCCGACCAGGGGAACATGGCTTTCATGGGTACGACTGTGGCAACCGGGAATGCCAGGGGCGTTGTGGTGAGGACCGGCATGAACACGGAAATGGGCAAGATAGCCAGCATGACGCAGGAGACTTCGAGTGTCTCTTCTCCTCTGCAGAGGGAGCTTGGCAACCTGGCCCGGTGGCTGACGGTCATCGTTGTTGCGATCAGCGCCGCCCTCTTCGCAGTGGCGATCTGGCAGGGTTTCACGCTCTTCACCGGACTCATACTGACCCTCGGGATAGCAGTGGCAATGGTGCCCCAGGCCCTTCCGGCACAGGTGACGGTAGCCCTCACGGTGGCCAGCAAGCGGCTTGCCGAACGCAAGGCGGTGGTCAAGAACCTCCCCTCGGTGGAGACCCTGGGTTCGACAACCGTGATATGCACCGACAAGACCGGTACCCTGACAAAGAATGAGATGACAGTGACCAGGGCATGGTTCGACGGGAGGGAATTCACCTTCACCGGCATAGGCTACGAACCGGTGGGGGGCATCCTCGAGGCAGATGGAAGACCTCTGTCGGAAGACGAGATCGATGATATAGAGATAATGATGGACGCCGCCACCATGGCATCCAACGCCGAGATCCATGCACCGGACGAGGAGCACAGCAGCTGGTATCCGGTGGGTGATCCCACTGAAGCCGCCCTTGTGGCGATGTCCACGAAACTTGGCACAAGGAGCCCTACGGAGGACGAGGATAACCCGGAGCTCCATGAATTCCCGTTTGATTCCGAGAGGAAACGGATGAGTTCCGTGAGGCAGTTCGGGGACAGGGTGGAACTGGCCATGAAGGGTTCCACTGACAGCGTGCTGTCCATTTCGAAGTACATCTACCGTCATGGTGAGTCGGTTCCCATAACCGATGAGGACAGGACGCGGATAGAGGACATGAACGTGCGATTCTCCGACCAGGCCCTCAGGGTCCTGGCCATAGCCTTCCGCCCCCTGGACCAGGAGGGCCGTGACTACGTGCTGGAGGAAGTGGAGAAGGACGTGGTGTTCCTCGGTCTAGTAGGCATGATGGACCCTCCCAAGGAGGGGGTCAGGGAAGCTATTACCGCTTGCAGGGAAGCCATGGTCAGGATCGTGATAATGACCGGCGACCATGCCATCACGGCCAGGGCGGTGGGCAGGGAGATAGGGCTGAGCAGTGAAGGCGACCCCGTCGTGTACACCGGCGAACAGCTGGAGGAAATGGGGGACGGGGAGCTTACCGGCATACTCATGTCAGGTGAGGCCGTGCTGTTCTCGAGGGTAAGTCC
>CAZXEF010000190.1:0-5319 GCA_964639605.1 uncultured bacterium
GTCAATGCGCCCCAGGTCCACGGGTCCAAGGTTGATGGTTATCTTCTCTGTGTCGGTCATTATCATATCCTTTCTTCCATCCATATAGATGGTTTATGGATGTATTATACCATCCAATTCTGATACGTCAACATCCATATGGATGGTTATTGGATGGCATATTCTCCGAGATGCAGCCCCACATCTACTGGGACAGGTTCTCAGGGCCGGATCAGATTCGTTGACCCGAGGTCATCGATGCTCTAGTTTTCCAAAGCATTTTACATCGATCAACGCAGGGGGGATGATGATATTTCATAGAATAGTCTCGTTTCTGCCGGGCACTCCATTGTATTGTTTCAGTAAAGACAATCCTTCATAATTGTGCGAAAGAAAGAAAGGAGAATACCTATGAGCAAGTTCTTTTTCGTTGCTTGCCTTGTGCTTTTCAGTGCTTCGTATCTGAATGCTGACACCGTCGTCCTCAACCCCGTCGCCGACTCTCCCCTGTTCGAGGTTCAGGCCTCCACCAACTACGGTTCCCAGAACTACGGCTACTGGGGTTACTACAACGGGGGTCAGCGTACGCTCCTCCTTTACGACCTGTCCGGTATCAGCGGGGTCGTTACTGGCGCCCAGCTCAGCTGGGAGTACTACAACAACTACGGCTCGGGAGCGAACATGTGGGCATGTGTGGTCACCGGCGGAAGCTGGGACGAATACGTTGTTACGTGGAACAGCCAGCCGACCCATGACGATTCCCCGACAGGAAGGCTTCTGGACATTCCCTGGGATACCTCCATGGGCATAGTCACGCATGACTGCACCGCTGAGGCCATAGCCATCATCCAGGACTGGGTGGACAATCCCTCCACCAACTACGGCATGCTGCTGAAGAAGGATCCGGAATCGGGCAACGAGCCCAGATGCTATCCCTACATGCGGGAATCATCATCTCAGCCCGTCCAGCTGACCGTGATGTACGAGACCATGGCTCTTGAGTCCATGACCTTCGGGGAGATCAAGGCCCTTTTCCGTTAGGATAAGGCCTGTTCCAGTAGGATCGCAAGGATCTCATTCAAAGAAGGGCGACCTTAAGGTCGCCCTTCTGCTATGGACATTCTCATGAATCGTATATGTATTATCTCAACTCGTTCAATGACCAGGAATCGTATGGATACAGTGGATCCTCCTGCAATCATTCTTCCGAAGTAGACACCAGGCTGAAGGTCACCCAGATACATCTGATGTATGCCGACCTGCTCCTCCTCAAGGGAGTTCAATAATACCAGTCGTCCTGTAACATCGAAGACCAGTATGGTCGCATCGGATGTGCGGGGCAGAAAGTAATCAAGGGCAACGGATCCCATGAGAAGGACACATCCTCGAGGAGCGTCGGGGGGACATCAGGTAAACCTGTTCTCAAGATGACCCTGTACTGCAGATAGCCGTCATTGTCTTCCGGTGCTCCTTCCAGACTGCCGGGAGGGAACTTGTAGAAGTAGAACCCGAAGACTCCATTGTAGAAACCCGCAATATCCAGAAGATCGTCATCGTTGAGATGTATGAAAGAACAGAAAAATGGGTTCGAAGGATGGAAGTGGATACGGGTATGCGACGTGGTCCTCCACTGATGCACGTTCTCGTATCAAGGAGCTTGAGCGAGAGAACCGTGATCTTCGGAAGACCAACGAGATACTGAGGAAAGCCTCGGCTTTTCGCCCAGGCTGAGCTCGACCGCAGACCGAGAAGATGACCTCGTTCATTGGTGATCACCGTGCTGAATACGGGGTCGAGTCGATCTGCAGAGTCCTGCCGATCGCCCCATCCAATTATTACGAGAATAGGGCCAGGGAAGCATATCCATCAAGATCGCCTGCCCGTGCTGGGCGGGATGTCCTTCTGATGCATGAGGTTAATCGTGTCTGGCAGGAAAACCGCAGAGTGTGCGGTGCACGTAAGGTATGGCGACAGCTCAACCGGGAAGGGATAGAAGTAGCTCGCTGTACGGTGGAACGTCTGATGCGCCAGATGGGACTCAGGGGCGTTGTCAGGGGCAAGAGGATCAGGACGACTGTTCCCGATGATTTAGCCGAGAGGCCCATGGACCTCGTTCAGAGGGACTTCGCCGCAACCAGACCCATTCAGCTCTGGGTAGCTGATATCACCTAGCCACATGGACTGGTTTTGTTTACGTTGCCTTCGTGACAGACGTCTACTCCCGGATGATCGTAGGATGGCGGGTCTCCAATTCACTCAGGAGCGATCTTGCTCTTGATGCCCTTGAACAGGCCCTTTATGCCCGTCCGATCGATACTGACCTCGTACACCACAGCGACAGAGGAGTTCAGTATCCGTCCATCAGGTTCACTGAGCGGCTTGCCGAAGCCGTCATTGAACCTTCCGTCGGCAGCAGGGGCGATTCCTACGACAATGCCCTGGCTGAGACGATCAATGGCCTGTGCAAGACTGAGGTCATCCGGCAGAAGGGTTCTTGGCGTGGGATCGATCAGGTTGAATTCGAGACACTGGACTGGGTTGACTGGTTCAACAACAAGAGACTGCTTGAGCCGATCGGTGATATTCCCCCAAGGGAGTTCGAAGACTTATACTATGAACAAGAGAATGAGTTCGCCATGGTGGCGGGACTCTAACAAACATGTCTCCGGAAAACCCGGGGCGGTTCATACTGTGATATCCATGTAATTATCTGTATTCATATCGGCGGAACATATGCATCTCTCCGAACCGCAATTGGCGCTTACGACGAACTCGGGCGGATCCAATATAATATGATCTGGATTACTCCAGGTTATTCCTGTATCTACGAAAAATCCACACCCCTTTCATTTACGGGAATCCACGCGTAAGGGCCTCCACACCAGTCAGTTTGCGTTGAGTAATCGGAATAGACAATTGATGAGATTATCACGCTGCATATAGCTGCAAATCGCATTCAAGACCTCCTGTCAGAGAATGTCTGAACACTGGGACTGGGACTGGGTCAAGCCGCCAGATAGACCGAGCGGCTGTCAGGATCAGATGATATTGGCGGTCCTATGAATGAATGTGGACGGACGTGATTCCTCCGTCCTTTTTTTTTTATTGTACGCCGTAGTGGACACTCTTAGAACTTTTCTCACTTGTGGGATTAAGTTCGAGAATAAAGACCGTTTACCCCGAAGATGGTCTTTGGAACCATTACCTTGGCTTGTACTATTATTTAGCATAGAATCTACAAAACTCGTGAATTCGTAACAGCATATGGGGTGCATAATGAAACGTATAATCACGGTTGCTGTGTTACTTTCTTCAATCTCATCTGCTGTGGATACAAGCGGCTGGTATACAATCTCTGATCTAGTCTATTGTATACTTTCTCCAAGTGACATTGATGATTGCGGAGCAGATCCGTTCATATATAGTCCTGAAATCGAGTTCCGCTGCAGTAGCGACATCCTTGAATGTGAATTCAATTTCACAACCAGAGACACATCCTATCCAGTACACTGGATTACTGATAAAAAAGCGTTCTTCTATATTGAAGCACCGGGAGCTTCTCTTTATTTCCATGTAATTGAACATGATACTGTCAATCCTGATGCGGTGTATCCGGATTCGGTTTCTACCGATTTCCTGACTGCAAATGAAACTAACACAGTTACATTTCAGGATGGATCATCGATTACATTCTATCTTGAGCACATTATTGATCCCCGAATTTTCTGGTAACTGCCTATTTAACAGATGATATTGCGACATGACCGGCTCTGTATTCTACAATGAATAGAGATCCGTGCATTGTTCACGCACTGTTGTCAGGAAGATGATCCCCATCACTAAAGATTCGGGAATCCCACCATGCCCGTCTCGGATACTCCGGAATCCGGGGGCGTGCTGAATCCGAGTTCGGGAACAACTGTTTGCCACCCCGTGATGGAGGTATTTCGCACTGCTGAAATGGATGGAAATGAGTTCTAAACTCTGATATTTGGTTACCCGTAGAGGATACTCTTTGAAATATGAACGGAAAGTTCTTGAATCCGTTTTAGACATCCCATAGTGGATACTAGTAGTCAGGATACACGAAATCAAAAATTACCTGCGCAGGTCTATTCTCTGACTGATTTCATTGCACTAGTACATGACAGTCCGAATAAGCATCCAAGATCTGAGAATCTCAGATATCCTATAATTTCCTATGACTCAGTAAAGCGACTACTCAACTAACATAGCAATCTATCAAAGATGCAGTTAAACCTGTCCAGGATGATCCTAGAATGTTGTTTTTATCTGTGCCCAGGTTGCATTCTCAAAACTCTGTCCGCCACTGACATCGATCCTTAGTGCGCCCAGCGTCTCCGATGGGATAATATCCTCCCAGTAAAGTCCACCTTGATATGCACTATAACAACGTTGTACTATAGGACCGGTTGCGCCTGTTACATTTTGCCCCCAACCTGCAGATGAGCCTTGATCTACAGCTATCCAGATCCAGTAGCTTTCACCGGCTGTCAGATATGGTTGGTTCTGGCTTACCAAGTGCACATTATCTCCACTGTAGAGGAAGGGAAGGTCAGTGACTATCCATGTCTCAAGGAGATCTTCATCCGATGGAGGAGTGCCATTGTTCGGGGCTAATTTAATAGTGGTCTCGTTCTGTAGAAGGACTACACCAAGCCCCAGATATAAGTCAGACAATGCACCGCTCTCGCTGGGAGTAAAGGCCCCTGCCTGCTCCACATAATCGAAACCGGAGTAGAAACCGGCGATAAACCAAGATTCCTCAGTATTATACTCGAATCCACCGCTCCCCTGGCCAAAGTTATTGTAGACAGTAATCGCTTGAGCAGCACTTGCAATAACGAATAAACACAATACAACACAAAGCTGCACTCCCACTTTAGTACTCATGAATCACTCCTCCTGAATAAGATTAATCAGTTCAATGGCAATAATAGTAATTGAATTCAATCATAACAATATGTCAAGACCCAATTGTAGATTCTTATCATACGTTCTGTAAAAGGAATGCTACAGCTTCGTTGAACCTGTTCTTCTTGGCACTCCGTGGAGAAGGTATTTCAAACTGTCACAACAAATGGGAAAGAGTTTAAATCTGATATATGGTACACCGTCGTTGACGCATTTCGAACATTCTCCTACATGATATCCCAACCTCTTTGTTGAACAGCAGCTGTATAACATCAATTGTTCGGATTTTGATAAACAAGAAAATAAATATGTCAAGATAATATACTCAAAAGCTAGTATTACGCACTCTATTCTCTTGTAAATAATTTGCAATTCATTAAACTACTGCTGTTTAATTTTTTGTTA
>CAZXEF010000191.1:0-5316 GCA_964639605.1 uncultured bacterium
CTTTCTGCAGAATTCCACCGTCTGCATGACCGATTCCCTTGTAGCGCCGAACATCCCGATGATAAAGCTTCCCTCGGAATGTATTCCGCATGATTCGGTGAGTTTCATCGCGTCCAGGCATTGCTGGGATGTTAATCCTCTGTTCATTCTATCGCGCATCTCGTCGCTGCCTGATTCGATCCCGAATGAGATCCAGTCGCAACCGGCTTCCTTCATGGACAGAAGCATATCACTATCCACCATGTTCACCCGGCCGAGGCATGACCAATTGATACCCTGGAGTTCTTCCCACATCAGGCTGCAGACTTTCATCACGAAATCCCTGTTGCTGGTGAATAGGTCTTCCGGAAAGCCAGTGTAGTGAATATTGTAGCGTTCTACGAGTTCCTTTATCTCTTCTTCCATATATCCTGTAGCAGTAGAAGCAGTTGAAGGGACACCCCCTGCTTGCCAGAACCTCCATGTGCCTTAACTATGTCTGCCTGTGGTCCATGGGATATCCTGGCATTCAGCAAAAGGAAACTGGATTTCGCATCTTCTGCGAACTGGTCCATGAACCTGCCCATCGGACCCAATAACATCCGAATTCACTACTTACTGTTCTGGATTGCATGATATCGGAGCGTATCTGATATGTCAACGAACCATGAAGGTTATAACTGAAACAAAACACACACCGTATGTACAGCTGCCCCATAAGATCAGGATCTCATTCATCCGACCTCTATCTCCGGAACGTCTTCCCGCTAGTTACTGCAGTTTCTGAATGAAACTGCCAAGCTCATTCATAGAATGAGGCGTAGTCTGCACAGGGTTCACAGACAAGTTCCTGAGGCTGCGGCGGGGGTCCTGGGTTTTCCCACAAGTCAAGGTGCCTTTAGGATACCCTTGATCACTGGAGGTCGCTCTCTTCCTCTCCAGGCCTGGCTGTATGCACCTTAGTATATGACCTGCTTCGCTCCCTTCTAAAACTCACCAGTTCGATCTTTGATCAAATGTCCGAATCGTGAGCTTCAACTACAAAATCAAAAACCCCCATGAAGGGGGCATTCAATTTAATGGCTGGCCGTCTGTCCGAGAGTTGGAACACCTTCGTGTGCTGGATGCAAGAGCTAGCAAGGGAAGTATCCGTACTAGAATGGCAGAGAATCGAGAGCTGATAAAGGACATGCGCTGATATTCTGCTCAAGTGGATATTTCTGATCTCCTGGATAAATCACCCACATATGCTTTAGTGACAGTTCCTTCAATGCAATCCTCATTGATCGAGTCACTGTTGGCGATTCCGAAAGCTTGATCTCAATCCCGTAAGCACCACCCTTTCTTAGTACGAGCAAATCGAGTTCAGCTCCCTGATGTGTACTCCAGAAGTAGCAGTTCCGACAGCCATAAATAGCAAAAAACTGCTCCAGAACGAAACCTTCCCATGATGCACCGGCAATAATGTGACCCCTCAGGATATACGGAGATTCAATTTGCAGAAGATCGTGGAGAATACCACTGTCCCTTATATAGATCTTCGGTGATTTTACGAGTCTTTTCCTAGTATTGCTGAACCATGGCTGGAGTCTTCTTATCATGAAAGCTCCCTCAAGAATATCCAGGTACTTCTGTATAGTCTTGTAAGAGACAGCCATAGACCTACCAAGAGATGAGTAATTCAAAATCTGTGCCTGCATTGAAGCTACCATCATCCAGAGTTTCCTGAATGTTGAGGAGTCAGCAGAACTCTCCAGTTGCGCCAGATCTCTTTCCAGGAAAGCCCTTGTAAAATTCTCCAGCCAGGCCATTGATGATTCATCGTCCTCCGCCAGGAATGCCCTTGGGAATCCACCTCGAAACCAAAGTGTTGCGATATTGGAACTGCCAACTTCTGTCAGATTAAATCCAGACAAGTCAATGAATTCTGTTCTCCCGGCCAGGGTTTCCGAAGCACCTTTTATGATATCCGGTGAAGCGCTGCCAAGAAGCAGAAAGGTCGCAGTCCTACCCTCTCTATCAGACAATGGTCTAATAACCTCCATAAGCGACGCCATTTTTTGAATTTCATCAATCACTACCAATCCAGAAAGAGTTTCAAGAAACAACTCCGGGTTTTCTAGTCTTGCTCTGTCACTTCTTCTTTCGAGATCCAGATATGTCCCGCCCATTTGATTCCAGATCTCTCGAGCAAGCGTTGTCTTCCCGCATTGTCGCGGACCTAGAAGAGTGGTAACAGGCGAGCGCTTGAGGGCAAGCAGCAGTTTGTTCTTATATCTTGGTCTATCAATCATGCATCAAGAATAACATGAAATATAGAATTGTCAATACTAATTTTCATGGTCATATTAAGCAAATCTCTAGGTTTCGGTAGACAACAAACTGATGATATGTTAGTTATGTGCGTGATCGGAGAGGGTGCCCTCGTTTATGGTGTAGAGCCAACTATAGACTGAGAGTCAGAGCACTGTGTGCCTGATAACGGGGGGTGCCCCCATCGGTGGTGTAGGGCCGACAGATGGCTGGCCGTCTGTCTGAAAGTTGGAACACTTTTAGCACTTGGTTACTTGGAATAAGCCAATAAATAAAACATACAGAGCCGGTATCAAGCCTTCACTACCTTGCACCTCAACTCATGGCATCCCGCTCTTGCTTCTGAAACATGGATTATTATCATTACTAAATGAGACATGCTATCGTTCCTGTTGAGGGGTCAAATAAGGAACAGATACTCGCATCATCTTCCATATCTGCACTAGCATACACCATATTTGAATCAGTAACAGTTTATAGCCTCTGGGGGGGGGGTAGCATTACCATACCCACTCATTCGCCCTCCGCCCCTATCGTTCCTTGAGTGAAAAGTAATAACTTGAACCAATTCGACTAGGGGTCAAAATGAAAACCATGATACTAGCAGCACTGCTCTTGCTGAGTATATCAGCAGGCGGATTCGATCTGATAGAGACCGCTCAGACTCTCAGGGAACGTGCCTGGATGAGCGAGTACATTCCTGAATCCACCGAACCAACCGTACCGCTTACTGAATACGAAGACTTCGAAGTAGTGGAGTTATTCAGAGCGGAAACAATTGATGAGCTGGAAGCTTCCCTTGCAGATGGCTATCCCTATCCATGGCTTGAGGAGACACTCATGGATGAGAGCATTCCATGGGAGGACAGGTACTGGCTGGATAGGAGGGTAAGGGCAGCGATCTCCCAGAATCTGCATGTATTCTACGATACTGATAACAATCCAGTACACATTGATGCTGATGCTGTATTTCCTGGAGAATACTACTGGCGCGAGCATATGATAGTTGATCTTGTTGGCTTGAGTATTCCGGAGGGTACTGAAAGACCGACAAGATTCGAACATTCTGATGTGGGATATCTTTATAATCCTTATGGGGAGAGGGAAGGTCAATTTGCATTTGCAATGCCATATATGTCAATATCCAGGGATGGCAGTGTAAGTGTAGTCGCAGGACTATCTTTGAACTATGAAGTAGAGAATGCATGGGATAGCTTTGAATTTCTAATGCTTTCCGATGGATCATATCGACATGAGTTTGATCTTGATCAAGATTATACCTATGATGCTGTAGTGTCTCCTGACGGAAATACAATTGTCTTCTGTCAACTCCGAGAATCATCAGAGGAGAATTCGGAAGTATTCGTATTTGATAAGGATGGGGATCTCCTTAACTCATTCTCAATATCCATTCCCCTTAGCCATTCCTGGGTTCCAGTTATATCTGAAGATGGACGTTATGTATGTCATGCTGCTCGAGGTACAGATGCATGCCTTATTGACTGTATCTCAGGAACTGCAGAAGTAGTATCGGAGAGGACAGAGTATTACAGGAACTGCAGCATGTTCAATTTCTCCCCTGATGGGAAATACTTATGCCTGGGCGGATCTACTACAGCTAGAATGCTGAACATTAGCACAGATGAAAATACTTTCTATTTAGAAACTCATCCTATTTCTCAGAGTGAGGATCATCCCTTTTCAACAGTAATGGCTTCTAACTCAGGCAATTGTGTAACCTTGACGACTAGACGTGGTGAGCGGCCTATTTATTCACGTGAAGTAGTAGTCAAAATTGATGGTATTACAATATTCGATGAATCAATTCCTATAGAAGATGATAGGGGATCATTTCAAACTGATGTATCACCAAATGGCTATTTCCTGATAATGAATCCTGTGAAAGCTTCTTATGGTGCTCCTGACTACAGAAATCAAGTAGAGGAAATATCCAGTTATGGTACACCCTACAATTTGCCCTATGTATTTATGCAGATTGTGGGCAGGTGATAATGATGAAATGGAATGGCAAACTGATGATACTTGCCTTGTCTTTGATTGTATCGACTCTTTATGGAAATGATCCAACTTCGGTACCTTGGCCGGTTGGAACCGAACCAGGAATGATTAATTTCACAAAGACACTCATGAACAGCTATGGTGACCCCAATACCTGGCTTTCAGGGACATTTCATGATGGTATTGATATTGACTTTCAAACGGAACCATACGGAGGTGAAGTTCGATGCGTTATTGATGGCGTTGTATCGGATATCCACGAGTTTGACTACTATGGTATGACTCAATGGACAGCAGTTACGACAGACGGCTCAGGAATAGGGGATCATGAAGATTATGGATGGTGGTACGTTCACTTAGATAATCCGTATAACTATGAAATTGAAGAAGAATGGGAGGAGATAAGTGCTGGCGATTTCATAGCTCCGATGAGTACAGGGGCAGTAGTGGATATGCCTCATGTTCATTTTAAATGGTCCTGGTATGAGAAACCGGATACTGATGAGCCTTGGAACTGGTGCTATGTGAATCCCCTTGTTTACTTGGATCCCGCACCGATTCATGGTCCTAAATTCAGTTGGATTTATAATCCAAATAATAACGATCCAGAATTCCGGTCTTTCTTTCTTGAGGATGTTCCTGATCCATTTTCATGGCCATCAAATGCTGGGGATGTCGAAGCCCTCATGCTTGAAGAAGACAATCTCACTGGCAACATTGATTTTATGTTTGGTTTCAGTCTCAGGGGAGAAGGTGAATCAACTACTCCGGGTTGCGGTCGGGATGATCTAGCTCCAGAACGAATAGGTTGGAACCTTATTCGTGAAACACCCTCTGGTGAGGAAATCATCGAAGAGCATTACAATGTACACTTCAACTGCCCTTTATCCAACGAAGGGGATGACGACAGAGTAAGGCAACTGTATTTCCGGCACCAACTCCATGCAGTATTTCCGGAGGATGAAGGCGATGGCCTTATCGTCTGCCTCACCAACTGCGGTGATA
>CAZXEF010000192.1:0-5301 GCA_964639605.1 uncultured bacterium
CAGGCGTATCTCGAGGCGGGAAGACCGGACGCCTACGACCCGGACTCGGTGTTCTTCCTGACCGACAGCCAGTTCGCCTTCGTGGCCGGCGTGAACGGGATAATGATGAGGGAGAGACCCGCCACCAACTTCTACCTGGGCATGTTCTGGGCGGAATCACTGCTCCTGGCCGAGACAGGTTCCCTGACCGGAGCCATTCAGATAGCCGGTACCGACGCGGTGACACAGCTTCCCTTCTTCATCACCACCTGCGACTACACCCTTATAGGTGAGGAGCTGTACGCCGCCAGCGCCTACCTTGGCCGGGAGCCCAAGCAGGTAGGCGCCGTGAAGGGACAGGACGCCTGCAAGGCGATAATCATGGTCCTTATCGTGGCCGGTCTGATTCTCGGCATCCTCTACACGCTGACCGGTAACGATAGCTTCATGTTCCTGCGGAACATGATGCTCTCAGGTGAAGCAGGCTGACTTGCCTGACCTCCTGGTCCCCCTCTACGGTCTTCCCCCAGTCGAGGTACCTGAGGGTTACTGGGTAGGAAACCCTCTGGCCCATCAGTCCCCAAAAGTGCTTGATTTCGTAGAGGAGAAATTCGGAAGGAGCTGGAGAGCTGAGGCGGCTGCCGCCTTTGCCCGTACACCCCCAGGACTGAAGCTTGCGGTGTTTGAATCAACGGGTGACATTCATGGCTTCTGCTGCTGGGATTGCACCGCCAGGGGCTTTCTCGGGCCCGTAGGCGTTTCGGAAAGCGCAAGGGGCCGAGGGGTGGGAAGGACCATCGTTCTATCCGTTCTGCACAGCATGAGGGATGCCGGATACGGGTATGCCGTCATAGGCGGTGTCGGACCGGTGGAGTTCTTCCAGAGCATCTGCGATGCCAGGATCATAGAGGGTAGCGATCCCGGGATATACGGTAATCCCCTTTAGGGACGCACCCAATTTCACCAAGTTCATCATTCTTGAACGAGGTTTGAACTTGGTGAAATTGGGTGCGTCCCTGGCTTACCAGCGGTAGAGGATCTCCAGAGAGGTTTCGAAGCGGGTGGCGGATTCTCCCGTGACGTGTCCCCGGTTGCGGAACCAATCGTTTCCGGCCATGCCGTGAACCTCGAGGAAGTCATACGGGTACCATCCAAGGTGGATCTCCGCCCCGGTGGTATGCTCCACGATGCCCGAGGGGAACTTCCCTCCTGTTGCAACCGAGTCCGGCCAGCCTTCCTGAACGGTCCCCTCCCCGTGCCTTGTGTGGTCCAGAGTGACTTCCGCAAGCACCGGCCAGGCAATTGCGGTTCCCAGGGAAAGAGTCAACCTGTCCGCATCCGGTCCAAGACCGGAACCTATTATCTCCCCGTGGTGAAGGTAGTAGTTGCAGGGTCTTCTCTGGCTGTAGACGTACCGGTCGATCCTGGTGTACTCCATCACGGCTCCAAGTCCCATCGGCTGGAGGAAACCGGACAGCCCGGCGGTCCAGCCCAGCTTGTCGGGCCTGTTCCCGTCGTTCTCGTACTGGATGTCGTCGATGAGCAGTTCGCCGTAGGCCTCGAATCCGGGAGCAGGCTTCCAGGCGGCGTCCAGGCAGATGAAGGCGTTGTCGTCGTCCCTCTCGTTCCACTGCACCGGGTACCATGGTATCACGGGGTTCATGTAGGCTAAGTCCAGTCCGCCTGCTTTGAACAGGATGGATTCGCTCAGGCCTACCCTCAGGTTATCCGTGGGAGTGATGTCCAGCCTGTGGGCGGTGAGGTAGGTTCCGGAATCGCTGTCCACCGTGGCGGTGAGTCCGGTGAATTCAAGGTTGTCAAGAATGCTCAGCTCGATCTTGAGCATGTCCAGGGGAGGACCGTTGTCCGACAGCAGCAGCTGCGTGAACCGACCGGGACCCCATCTCTGGGGCATCCTGCCGAAACTCACGGCGACAGGTCCGCCGCTCCATCTCAGGTACCCCCAGTCCACGTAGAGGTGCCTGCCTTTTTCCGATCCCTGGTGGAAGGGGGAGAAGTAGTCGGGTGGGAGTTCGTCCGAACCGGTCCAGAGTGAGAGCCTCTCGTCGATGAAGAGACCGGGGAGGATGTCCGCATGGAGTCTTCCGGTGCCTCCTGCCCTTGTCTCCGTCTCCCCGTCGAGGGAAAGGACCTCGCCGGCAACCGTACCCGCCACCGAAAGCCTGATCTCCGTGCCGCTCTCCCATCCCGGAGGTGTGCTTCTTTCAATGATGAGGCCTGCGGGGCTGCCGAGACACCCTGAGGAAATGATGGACTGCTGCATGAAGGGGGACCCTGCAAGGGGCAGGGTTCCCGGGAGCATGACCTCCGTGCCGGTCTCCATCATGTACAGCCACCAGTTCAGGGGGTCACGGAGGGGAAGCCCGGTCTGCCCGACAGCTCCCATGAGTATTCCCGCCGCCAGTACTGCCGCTGTCATCCCTGTCCCACCCTTCTCAGTTCGGTCACGGTCTCCACATGGTCCGTCTGGGGAAACATATCAACAGGGTGAAGGCCGGCAAACAGCCAGTGGTCCCGGCATATCACCCCGAGATCCCTGGCCAGGGAGAAAGGATTGCAGCTTACGTAGATTATCAGCGGCGAGTTCACGCGTCTGAGCAGCCGCGCCACCCTGACGCCGAGACCGGCCCTGGGGGGGTCGACTATCACGGCGTCCCATCTCCTGCCTGACCTCACCGTGTCCATCAGGTAACGGCCGGCCTTGCAGGAAAAGAATTCCACGCCCTTCACCCCGTTGATGTCCGCCGACCTCACGCCATCGGCGGAGGAGGAAGGGTCCAGCTCCACCGATGTGACTTTTGCTCCAAGGGAAGCCGCGGGAAGGGCGAAGGTCCCGCACCCCCCGTAGAGATCCAGTATGTCACCGGCTCCCTCCGTCAGCCCTACGACTTTTTCCACCAGGAGTTCAGCGCAGCCCGTGTTCACCTGGAAGAACCCCCCGGGGCCTATCCTGTAGGTGAGGCCGCCGAGTCGTTCATGGAAGGCACTGTCGGACGAAGGCCCCAGCCATTTTTCCTCTTCTTTCCACCAAAGGGTGACCCCGTCTCCGGTTTCGGGCAGACCCGCTACAGGCATGGCCGAGAACTCGAGCATGGCCTGGCCGGTCCTGTCCGATCCCCTTACGGAAACTCGGCTGCACCCTGGAAGCGCCCTTCCGGCAAGGGAAGAGAAGGCCTGACCGCCCCTCCGGTTCAGAAGGGGACAGCCTTCCACGGGAATGGGGTCGCCCCGCTGCATGTGCAGTCCGGGCCCTTCGGCCGTCATGTCGAAGGAGACCCTGTTCCTGTACTCGCGGAGTTCGGGGGAGGGGAAAGGCTCTGACACCGAATCCTCTGAGAAAGCGACACCCGTTCTCTGAAGCGCCCGCAGCACCCACTGCCGTTTCCAGTGAAGCTGCCTCCCGTATTCCAGATGCTGAAGCGAGCAGCCTCCGCAGCGACCGAAGTACCGGCAGAAGGGCTCTATCCTGTGGGGGGAGGGTTCCACTACCTCCAGGAGGTCCGCCCTTATGAAACTGCCTGCTTCCTTTTCAGGTCTGCACCTGACCAGTTCCCCCGGCAGGGCTCCCCTCACGAAGAGGGTTTTCCTGTCCTTCCCCGGCGAGACCCCGCCCACGTCGTTGCCCAGTGATGCAATACGAACCTCCAGCAGGTTGCCCATCAGTATTTCCCGGGGTCGAAGGCGCGCCGCTCCCTGTGCCAGTCTCTCCTCCAGGCTGTGAAATGCCTCTCCTCTATGGCCATCCTTATCCTGCCCATGAGGACCGAGAAGTAGTGAAGGTTGTGGAGTGTGGCCAGTATCGGCGCCAGCCATTCCCTGGCAATGAACAGATGCCTGATATAGGACCTGGAGTAAGTAGTGCATGTATAGCACTCGCATCCCGGCTGCACCGGAGACTGGTCCCCTGTGAACCTGGCGTTCCTTATGTTGATGTGACCGCCCGGCACGAAGAAGCTTCCCCCCCTGGCGTTGCGGGTGGGGACAACGCAGTCGAACATATCGATGCCCTCGGCTGTGAAATCCACAAGGTCCTCCGGTTTCCCCACCCCCATGAGATATCTGGGCCTGTCCTCGGGGAGATGCCCTATGCAGGCCCTCACAGCCTTCATCATGAGGCTCCTCGGCTCGCCGACGGAGACTCCTCCGATGGCGTAGCCGTCGAAGTCCATTCCCGCCAGGACCTGGGCGGCCTTCCTGCGCAGGTCCGCATAGGCACCACCCTGGACTATTCCGAATAACGCCCGGTTCCCTCCGCTGTGCATCCGTCTAGACCTCTCGGCCCATCTCAGCGTAAGGTCCAGCGACTCCTCGGTCCTGACCCTGTCGCTTGGCTGTTCGAGGCACTCGTCCAGCACCATCATTACATCGCTCCCGAATACCGTCTGCAGCTCCATGACCTTCTCAGGTGTGAGGAGATGGCTGGAGCCGTCAATGTGGGACTGGAAACGGTAACCATCCTCCGAGCGCTTCCGGAGCCTGGACAGGCTGAAGAGCTGGAAACCCCCGCTGTCGGTCAGGATGTTCCTGTCCCAGGACATGAAAGCATGCAGACCTCCGGCCTTGTCTATGACATCGGCGCCGGGTCTGAGGTAAAGATGGTAAGTGTTGCCCAGGATGACCTTCCAGTCGTCCCTGAGAAGGTCCGAGCTTCTCACGGTCTTGACGCTGGCCTGGGTCCCAACGGGCATGAAGACGGGTGTTTCAACCCTGCCATGTGCAAGGGTCAACACACCCCTCCGGGCCTTTCCCGAGCGGGTCAGCAGTTCGAAGCAGGGACTGCTGTCCAGTTTCTACGGCCCTTCGGGCTGGGGCTGGATCTCACCATCGGAAGGAGAAACGGGGACCACGGGAAGGGAGTCTTCCAGCCCTCCAGTATCCTCTTGCTGGATTTCGGGAGATCCTGCATCCATCCCCTGGGTGGAGAGAGAACCGGGGGGAGCCGTCTCCTCCTCGACAGGGGCTGTCATGGAGCTGTCGGGTTCTTCCGGGACATCCGTGGACGATGTGTCGATAAATGTGGAGACAGGCAGGGATCCTGCGGTGTCCGGAGGGCTCTGGAAGGAATCGGGGATCATCGGTGGGAGTTCTGGAAGAGCCGTTCCCGGCTGGGTGACCTGGCTGTCCGGGGCGACACTGTCAGGCTCCGCCGCGGTGTCCGATCGGACGGCTGTGTACTCCACTGAATCCGTAAAAATGGTATCCGGTGTTATCAGCAGATTGTCCATTTCCACCGAGAGATCCTGCTCCAGAAGGAGTATAGCGTGGTCCGGGTCCCTTCTTCTTATATAGGTCAGTTCGATC
>CAZXEF010000193.1:0-5284 GCA_964639605.1 uncultured bacterium
ACGCCCTGCATGATTATGCGGTGCTTGATAACGTGCAGCACATCGAGCTGCGCGCGCATACGCCTTCGGAAGCCTCTGTGGAGTTCTACATGGGTGTGGTGGACAGCTTGGCGTCTCAGGGTATCGACATCAGCATCCGGATAATCAGCTGCGATTCCCGGTACATCTTCACACCCTTCGAGACGGTGGATGATTTCAGGGAGAGGATACTCGCCAATCTCAAGCACGCGGCCGACATGATGAACGCCTACCCGGGAATAGTCGTGGGCGCCGATGTCTACTCCGAGGAGGACAAGGGGGCGACGGCCCACTACATGGCGCCTCTGATGGAGGAGGCCCGGGAGTACAGCATGGAGGAGTACGGGTTCTCGCTGCCGCTGTACCTCCATGACGGGGAGAGCAGCTTCCCCACTGGAGTGCCGGATTCCGAGGAATCGGAGCTGGGGCCCTATCCCGGCCGGGTGAACAACAACGTAATCGACGCCTACCTTCTTGGAGTTGAGAGGGTGGGGCACGGCATAGAGCTGGCCAGGCTGCCTGAGCTCGCAGCCATGTATGCCGAGGCCGGGATCCCGCTGGAGATATGTCCCGTGAGCAACCAGGTGCTGGGTTATGTGGCGGATCTTCGGGACCATCCGGCCGTTCCGCTGATGCGTTCCGGGGTGCGCATATCCATCAGTCCCGACGACCCTGCCATGTTCGGCTACACGGGTGTGACCCATGACTGGGTGGTGGCCACCCTGGCCTGGGACCTTACGCTGGGCGACATCAAGAGGCTCATCATCAACTCCATCGAGGACGCCGCCATGACCGATGCGGAGAAGGCGGAACTTATGGTCCGCTGGCAGGCGGAGTGGGGTACTTTTATAGACGAGGTGATATCCGGGGCTTTATGATAAAGGATCGATAACTGGAGATGATCGAATATCCACTGAGAGGGGCTTCAAAGATGAACACGCTGAAGCAGGCAGTATGGGTACTGGCGGGACTATCTGTATTGACCGCATCCGCTTACGCCGATTCCCCGCTTACATCCACGGATTTCTACAGGGCATACATGGATGTGCCGGAGGTCGCGGATGCGGTTGGTGCTGAGATGAGCGAGGAGATCTACCGGACACTCCAGGCCGATGATCATACGCTGGATGTGAAGGTGGCCATAATCAACGCCATGGGGTGGACTTTCGAGGGGCAGAGCAATGCTGCGAGCTACATGGACTTATATATGGCCGATCATGACAAGGCCGTTGTCGATTCCGATTACATGAGCGGGGAGGAGCTCATCATGCTGGCCTACCTGGTGAGCATGGACGACTACTTCACCATGAGTCCCATAGAGGCGGGTGCAGAGGGAGTGCTTGGTATGACCGGCGTGGAACTGGCCCATGAGGCGGCTGACAGGGTGCCGGATGATTTCACCGTCCGAATGATAAGTGCCCTCATACTGGCGCAGGAGGCCATGGATTACGACTGGGGGTACGTCTTCGAGATCTGCGATTTCGTGATGAAGGAAGCTCTCGTAAGGAACATTCGCGACGGGGCCATTGACATCATCATGGATTACATCGGCCTGTATCAGGGTTACTGAGATACCGGCCGTTCTCTGAGGTTACGATAGACTTTCCCGGTTCTGACCGGGTCTATTCATCAAGGAGTTTTCAGGAGGTAGCTGCAGATGATCCAGATATTGTCAGCTGTTCTTTTAATCGCTTCTCTGACCGGCGGGTTCCTGGAGGAGGCGGACGGGCGGTTCAGGACTGAAGTCCTGCAGATATTGCCGGAGGACTACGGTTCTGTGGGTACCGGCGTTCTGATGGAGGCGGCGGCGGGTATCGCCGGGGTAGTCTACTCCTCCCATGCGGGCGATCTTCGCATCCTGGCGGTAGAGATGCTGTCCGACCTTCCATCCGCCGGGACGTCACTGCTGGACGGTCTGACACTCAGGGATTCGGAGGATATGGAGGCGGAGGGGATAATGGAGATCCTGGCCGCCCAGGGAGGGGGAGACCTGGACGGGTATCTCTACCTGCTGCGCTTCTGGGACCCGGCCATTGCGGCGGGATATACCAAATCCCTCTTCCTGGCCAGGTCGATTCCCACGTCGGAGTACGGTGGAAGGACCCTGGCGGAGAGGATAGCGCCGGACCTCTACTTCCACCTGGACGGGAATCCGGACCGTCCCATCGTAGCCATCATGTCTTTGAGGGACGTCTTCACGGTGGAGATGGTGCTCGACGATTCAGGGTGTTATCTGCCTGTCATGGTTTCCTGGTACGAACGATAAAGCCTGCAGGCAGTGGATTTTCACCTGGCTGACGGGGACCTGAAGGATTTCCGGGAGGCATTCAAGGTCGGGAATGTCTGGTCATGGCTTCGGGAGGATGCCGAAGCCATGAGGTACTGGCACGTTCTCAGCGAGACTGCTCCGGAGGTTAGGATGCACCACGGCACAGGAGCCTTCGCAGTACTTTCCATCACCGATGACAGAATAACTGATATCAGTCTGCTTCAGGGATCGGAAGCCGAGGAACTGCTGAGCAGGGAGGGGCTTCGGGTCTCGCCGGAGGATCGACGAAAAGCCGGCAGGTTCCTGCAGATGGGCAGGATGGCTGCTGAAGCCCTTGACGCAGCATGGCCTTCGGGGCTGGGGCTGGAAGAGCTGCCGGCAGGGTCCGCAGCGGATAGCGGAGAACTGCTCAGGAGCAGATTCTCGTGGGGCGGCGTGCTCGAGATCGAGACCGATCCCCATGGCAGGATAAGGGGATACCGTTTCTACGAAGGAGGAGACGCCATCGACCTGCTCAGAGTATTGAAACAGGACGATCCCTGATCGAAAAGGCCGGCAGAATCGCTTTTCTTAGGAGTTTATGAGGAAGATGGCACTCACCGTGGAGTGCCATCATCATTTATTCCAGGAAACCGGTCAGCGTGGGGCTTCGACAACCAGAACAGGCAGGGTGGCTGTCTTACCCGCGCCATCGGAGATCATTATGAAATACCTTCCAAGAGGGACCTCGTTACCGCTCTCCGAACAGCGGTTCCATTTGAACACTGCAGTTTCAGAGGAGAAGGGTGTCCTGATGAGATGCTTCCAGTGAAAACCGGCGGTAACTCGCGCTTGCCTGAGCATGTTTCACTCGGTACGGTTCATTCTAATGAGGAATTGAAAGCTGTTCAGGATGAATGGGCTGCTCTTGGAACTGGAAATGGTGGCTCTATAAAACCACATTCCTATTGCTTCCCTGGCGCGATGATGTTCCGAAGATATATGCCGGATAACACTGGATTGCAGTCAGATGTAAGTCCGGCTACCTGATAACCGTGATCTTGCGCGTTTCCGTTTGGCTTCCCGAATCCACCTTCAGGAAGAAGACACCATCAGGTACCATTTCACCGTTTTGATCAGTTAGGTTCCAGATTACCATATGACTTCCTGGAGTAAAGTAGCCGTCAGCCAGAGTGATCACTTGGCGTCCCGCCAGGTCCAGTATGCTTACAGCAACCCGACCACCGTCCGGTACGGAAACCGTTACTGCGGCCGAAGCGGAAGCGGGGGAAGGGCTGACAGAAATCGATGGCTCCTGAGTATCCGGGCCAGTTATGCCGGTTCCATCGATAAACCCCTGAGAATCCACTCTAAGGATCAGCGACTGAGAACCTGAGGTACCTCCAATCACGAATCCACCATCCTGGCAGACCGCGATGCAGTTGCACTGGTCAGTCACCCCGGGATATCCGTGTGTTCTCGTCCATACAGGATTGGAGGTATCAGGGTTAATCTTCTTGATAAAAACGTCCAGGTCACCAAGAGGGTCTGCCACTCCTGCTGCGATCAGGAATCCATCCAGAGATTCGCAGAGCCTTTTCACATCGTATACCGTTATCTTCCAGTCAACATTTCCGGGTTCATTGAAGCGGAATACGCTCTCGCGCGAAATAGGTGGGGGAAAACTCGAAGAGAAGTACCCCGCGCCGTAACAGCGCCCATCTGCCCCGGCACAGGCATCGATAAATAAACATCCCCACGGGTCAAGGTCCAATCCCAGACCGGTCCAGAGAATAGTCCCGCAGCTGTCCGCAATCCCTGCAATGATTCCGATGTCACCCCATGAGTTTATCCCGTATCCACCTACGCATACTCCGCCGGACTCTGAGGGCGCACGATTAACCATCTGAAGGCTTAAGAGTGAATCTGCGGTTGAGACAGCCCATACCATGTTGAAATCCTCATCGACCTTCACGAGAGTATCATAACCAGCGTAAACAAGGCAACCATCGTCTGTTGCCGCGAGATTCCTCCCGTAGTAGTCCACCGGAGCTTCGACGTCGTTAAGCAGCTGGCCGTCCGCTCCGACTCTTCTTAACCTGGTTACCCCAAGATTGTCATAGAGAACAGCATATCCTCCTGAAGGGTGCAGTGCGAGACCTCTTGGAATTCCCGGGAATTCCAGGCTCCATATCTCGTTGCCATCCTGGTCAAGGTGTACCAAGTGGGCTTCACCGCTTTGTGTTGCGAAGGTTATATCCCCCGAACTCTCCGGAACGACGAACCTGACCTGTCCGTGGGAATAGGTCTTTGACCATGTTGGAAAAGCTTCTGCTGAACTGCAGAGGACTGCGGCAGTCAGTAGTAAACACCTAAAGAATTCCATGATATCCCTCCCTATATTAACAATACCGAATTACATGCTGCTTGAAAAGAGATTCAGAAGACAGCTGAAGACAATTGTTCCGCATTCTCCCTGGAGCAGCGATCGTTCCTCTTCAAGTTCATCCAGACAACCCCACAAGGCTCATCAAGATAGCGGCGGCATGAAGGCTGTTTCTCAGGGACAGTTTTGTCTCCGGATTTTCCGGGAGGAATGATGGGGTACGACTCAACTCGTGATGCTCATGAATCTTATTTGAGCAAATAAAAGTATCTAGGTAAACCACCTTTACTTTCTACCGCAATCTGGGTTGATCGGTGATGGGATTAATCTCTACCCATTTTCTGAACGCGGCTGTTGTAAACCTTTCCGGTACTCTGCGGTCAAGGCTCGAACTTAGCGCTTTCTCTGTCGATCCTGCAGGATCAGGACACGTTTCATAAGTATTCTCCAAGTGGCGGGATTCAGTGGGTGGCGATATTCCCGAGCCATCAAGTATACTTTGTAAGATATGGCGGTTCTTGCGCCTGGCCGTTTCACCCATCATGTTAAGAGAACTAATCTGAAGTTTCGGTGTTGTAGTTGAAGAGGAAATATTAATCGAGTTCTAATCGGGCCCGTAACGCGGGTTCATT
>CAZXEF010000194.1:0-5157 GCA_964639605.1 uncultured bacterium
CTGCACGCCGGTTGGCCAGGCCGGTCAGAGCATCAGTCCTGGTAAGTTCCTCGGCCCTTGAGTATGCTCTGGTCAGATTTCTGTTGGTGAGGCTCAGCTTCTCGATCTCCCTATCCCTCACCTCGGTCTCATAGTATAGCCTCAACACGTCTATCTGCCGGACCCTCTTCTCCGACAGCAGCTCCCGGTGTATTTCAAGAAAATCGCACAAGGCTGCATATGCTGATTCGTGATCACCGCGCATCTCGTACGCCTTTGATCTCTCCTTGAGTATGTCGCAGAGCAGACTTCTGTCCCCCAGCTCTCTCGACAGCTCCTCTGCCTGATCAGAGAGGTCAAGCGATTCCATGTAGTCACCCTGATTGAGCCTGAGCTGCACCATCTTCAGGAGACTCACCAGTATCCCTCTCTTGCGGTTCATGCCACGCGATGTTTCCATCGACCTGAGGAAATACGCCTCCGCCTTCGGGAAATCGCCCTTTTCAAGGAATACGGAGCCCAGACTGTTCAGGGCAAGGGAGATGAGATATTCGTCACCGCTTGCCTCAGCCTGATCAAGAGTCTCCCTGTAGGCGGCCTCTGCTTCGTCCAGTTCCCCGTTCTCCTGCATGAGGATTCCAATGTTATAGCCTGCGCCCGGTATCCCGGCATCATAATCCAGTTCCTCGTAAACGTTCAGCGACTGCCTGTAGTAATTCATTGCACCGCTTCTGTCACCCGAGCTCTTGAGTACGTTTCCGATGGCGGAATAGAGGTGCCCGACATGAAGGCGGGAATCCTTCACCGTTTCGTTCGCCGCTGCCTCTTCGAACAGCCTGAGGGCCTGCAGGTAATATCTGAGTGAAAGGTCCAGGTTTGTCAGGTAATACTGCATGTCACCCAGTCTTCGAAGGCTTTTGCCCTTCAGGAGCACATTGCCGTGAGTCTCGGCGACCCTCAGTGCTTCCGAATACTGCTCGAGGGCCCTGAGATGGTCGCCTGAGACCCTGGCACACTCACCCAGCCCGAACAGCGCGGTCGCCTCTCCCTGGGCATCATCTTCATCTATGGAGACTTCCAGCGCTTCGCTGTACAGCACAATACTGCGGTCCGGTTCATGCTGGACCAGAAGCGCAGCAAGTCTGTTGAGAACTTCGACCCTTTCCAGGCCTTCAGCTTCTTGAAGACAGGATTCGAGTTCGGCGATGGACCCCCGTGTATTGATAGGATACCCCCTCTAAGTGGTCCCGACCCGTTTCTCCCGAACAAGAAAACAATATCCACGTTAAGCTGATCCGGTCAATAGAGGGACACCAACCGGGTTTTACTGACCGGAGAATCATCATCCGGCCGACAGAGGGTGCCATGTTCCGGAAGGACATGGAGAGACCCCCGGGAGGGTTGGGAAATTGGCTAACCAACTAGTACACTCTCGGCTTCCGGGCTTAACTACCTTGTTCGAAAACCAGAATGGTTTACAGGATGCGGTTCCTGGACAGGTCCAGAATGGGACAGGGTATGACCCCTCCGCCAGGACCACCGGCATTTCCAGTTCTTTCACATCTATGCAGGACATTCGAGCAAACCCGTCGTAACCCTAGTGAAGAGTAGTGTAGAAAGCCTCCCGATCTCCAGACCGTTCCCATGGGATTCATCTTCAACGGTTCGGTAAATGCCCCTTCATCACCGGCAACAGCTGTCTGTTCTTAAGAATATTACTCATTGACTGTCAGAATCTAAGATGATTCAATGTTCCTGCTTGCCTGCAGATCGATTTCCGGCCGGACCGGTGGGCAGGTCTCCGAGATCGATCTTGGCCAGCCACTGATCTCTGAACCTCCTGTAACCCATGGCGTTGTTGATGGCCATCATAGGTTCATTGTCGTTGGAGTTGTCAGTTTCAACGAACTGCACCGCGGGAAATATCCTCCTGAGGATCATCATCATCTCGGCCTTCAGCCATTTGCCCGTACCCCTGTTCCGGTAAGGAACCAGTACCCCCGTAAGGTCCTGTCCGGCCGCATAGGGAGTGTCTTTCGAGTAGTAGTAGCACTCGGTAAGTCCGCTTATGGTTCCGGAGGGCTCTCTGGAGAAGAGTGTCAGGCATCTTATTCCGAGGAACTTCCACCGCTCCTCACTGGATCTCCTTGTATGCGGAGAGATCTGTTCGGCCGCTACGAATCCGTCATGGTAATCGGGCACGGATCTACCGCAGATGGTGTACACGCGGCAGAACTCCTCCAGGTCGGTATCCGGAATGCAGCTGTCATGGAATTCCAGACGGACTCCTTCTTCAAGGGCTTTGCTGTCTTCAGTCCACCTCTTCATGAGCCCCCAGTCGACATCCTTCATGTAGAGCCTGTTCACGGATCTCTCCGATATAACCCTTGCCCCCATCGCCTTGAAGAAATCCCGGCCGGAGTGTAGTGAGAAGATCGTCTGGACATCTCCCCTGCCAAGGGGAACAAGTTTTTCGGCAGCGACCCTCAGGAGCGCGGTTCCGACGCCCATTCTCCTGTGCCGCTGGTCCACTTCGATCTCAATATCCGCCGTATGGATGCCTTCCTCGAAAATGGGGGAGCTGGAGTTCGGATAATCAATGACGCACTTTCCCAGCAGCTCACCTGTTCCGCTGCTGAATGCCAGGAACCTGACGAGGTCGTAATCCTTGCTTGGGTCCAGCATCCTTTTCCTCAGCTGCTCGCCCGGTGTGGGAGGCGAATCAGGATCGAACTCCAGGCTCATCCTGTGGCAGAGGGAGATGTACTGCGACCAGGTAGCTTCCCCGAACTGCTCCGGCCTGCATTCGAGAACGGTGAGGTCCATACCTTTCGATGTGCGGATCCCGTGTTTCTCAACGTATTCCTGCATGGCGCCCCTCCAGACTTGCAGTTTCTATGAATATACGACTAATGAGAGAACGGGGTAAAAAAACACCGAACAATAGGAAACTGGATTTCCCTTTATTCACGATCTACCCCGTGATTCTGCTAATCGGCCCGAATACCCTCCGGTTTTCAGCAGTTTAAGTACTAAATTGTATAGTATTGGAACGTATCCAATCAGTCAACGAGCAGGGAGCAACCACAGAAAGCAAGATCCATCCCCGGAGATGTACCTTTCCATGGAAGCCAGAAGATCTCATTCACCCGACCTCTATCTCCGGAACGTCTTCCCGCTTGTTACTGCAGTTTCTGAATGTAGCTGCCAAGCTCATTCTGATGAATGACCGGGATCAGAAACATCGAAGTTCCCGGCAAGGCCGGGATGAAAATGTTCCCCTCTGTAAAGAACAGTATTCGAGTCTTCGTTGAATCTCATTCTCTCATGTGAAAACGGAGCCCTGGAGTGTTCCCACCCCCTGGTGTACTATTTCGCAGAAGAAAAGGACTCGGAGAACTACGTCTACGTTTCTCCCTGAGAGACGGCGGACCCTCGTCTACCTCAGAACAATGAGGCTCCTTGTCACTGAACCTTCACTTGTCGAAAGCCTGTAGAGGTAGAGACCGTTCTCCACGGACCTGCCGGTTTTATCTATGCCGTTCCAGGTGCAGGAGTACTCCCCGCCTTGCAGTACTTCATCCATCAGAGTCGAGACACATCTTCCAGAGATATCGTAGATACTCAGCTCCGCACGGGTTGTGCCGGGAACTCTGAAGGTAATCTCAGACATGGAGTGCATGGGATTGGGTACATTCTGAAGCAGAAGAGCGGACTCAATCGGCCCCTGGGCCGGTCCTTCGATACCCACCGGATCACCCACCCATATTTCGGAATGGAGGGTATCGTTGCCGGCATCGAAATCATCGGTAATGTCCGCAATGAAGTAGATATCGTACATGCAGTTTCCCGGATAGGGCGGTGTCCACTGGGGGAAGTCCACAAGCAGCTGTACCTGCGGGTCGATGGCCACTGGATTCATGGTTTCCTGGTAGACGTTCACACCCGATGAATCGATACGGCACATCACGCTGTAACCTGATGCAGTAAGTGTACCTGTATTTCTTATATTGACAGCAGGCGTCACTGCAGAGTCCGCTGGGATCGTGTCGTTTGGGCTTTCCATCTGATAGACTTCCAGATCGTAACCGTCGAACCTCCAGAAACCGTCCTTGAAATCTCCCTGCAGCGCGTACAGGCCGCCCTGAGCCCATGAAAGGGCCGAGCCCAGCCTGACCGTGTCGGGGACCGATGCCAGTTCGGTCCAGCTGTCCCTGGTTGTGGAATACCTCCATACGGCAATGTCATTCCCCTGGTAAGCGTAAATGTAACCGTAGTGATCCGAAACCAGGTTGCCGCCCTCGCTCACCGGTCCCGGTGTGGGTGCCAGTGAGTACCATGTACCCGAAGGTATGTCATACCTCCAGAAATCTGTGGTGCTGCCTCCCCTCAATGCGTAGAGCGACTGGTCTCCATCCCAGGCAAGTGACCCTCCGAAGTCCACGGTTCCGGGAGCATTGGTCATCCAGTTCCAGGAATTCCCTGAGATGCTGTAGCACCAGAAATACGCCTGGTTGTTTCCCTTGAGCAGATAGATGTAATCGCCGCCTGCCCATGCTAGAGCGTCGCCAGTATGCCTTATACCAGACTCCGGAGCTGGAGCTCTGGTCTCCCAGGAATTCCCGGAGATGCTGTACCTGCTGAAATAACCGTTCCCGTTGCCGTTGCAGGCGTAGATATGATCCGAACCGTCCCATGCCAGGCCGGCTCCCCAGTAGGGGTCGTAATTGAAATCCGTCATGGAGGTCCAGTTGTCAACGGATATTCTGTACCTGTAGAATTCTCTGGGATTGGTGACTCCGTTCACCCACCCCCTCAGCCCGAAAATGTAATCATCACCTGTCCATTCCAGTGTTCCGCCCCATCCCACGGAAGCACACATGGGCTGCATGACCGTCCATGTTCCCTGTGCGAAACTGATGCCGGATAACCCAAGAACTGCAAGAACGACAAAATATTTAAAGCGTTTCATTATCCTCCCTGGAGATGGCTGATTCGAAAACCGCACGGATATTAAATCAATACTGTGGTTAAGATAATCCCGCCAGAAATGACAGGTCAATGTACTGATTCAGGATAATCCATTTGAAGTGTCGAGAGCCGGGCATCACTGAGTAATAGGAAAGTGGATTCTACTCCTTCCAGTTGACATGCCCACGGGTTTTCATACCACTCCTT
>CAZXEF010000195.1:0-4114 GCA_964639605.1 uncultured bacterium
CAAGCACTTTTGACTGGGACCAGCCTCCTACGTGGATCTGCTCCCCCATGATGAGCTCCCACAGCTGTCCCTCGGGACCGCTGTAGACATCCATCACGTTCTCGACTGTCATACCCGTCTTCTTCATGGCAACCTTCCCCGTTGTGATAATAGAGCAGACTTCCTAAGCGGCACCGGACCTCATTCGGATGTCCGCCGGAAGCTTCAGGGAGAGTTATCGCTGATAGTGGATATCAGGGAGGGGACTGCACCCGGGAGCGACCGGCTGCGAGCAGGTCCCTCCGGGACCCGCCGCGGACACCTCAAATGCAGGCCCTGAGAACCAGTTCCAACATTTCCGCTCCCTTCTTTGTTAAAATCCATACGAATGTGATAAGGAATCAGCCATGATTATTCCATGAACGGCCTGGACGGTCAAGAGGTGTTCCAGCCCTTCACCGACCGGTATCCCTCACCATTGACATCAGATAATGTATACATATGTTTACTATCGGAGATGAACAGGAAGGGGACGATGTGAGAACGGAAGTCGAAAAACTGGTCAACCACTACAGGCGCATCTGGGAAAATGGACTTGATCACGGTCCAGACCCGTCCGGGCGCTTCGGAGACGCAGGTTTCTTCCTCAGGCGCCGGATACCGCACGGTCCCGGAAGATGTGACGGGCAAGGTGAAAACGGGTACTCCACGGAAATGTACCACTCGGCTCTCCACTGTCTGGCATGTCTCAGGTGGTGCATCATTCCGGAAAGGCTCAGAGAGGCTTCCGGGCTTGCAGACGAGATCGACCTCGAGGCTCTGCTGGACGGATCAGGGTACTCCGTATCCCTCATAGCTGAAGTACTGTTCGAAATGCTCGATGAGTGCCTGGAGTCTTCCAGCTGCACGCCGGAAGACCTCAGAAGGATCAGGCGGGCCTATAACGGACTATCGGGTTTCGGAGACGACGGCTCCGACAGGATAACGGCATGGGGATACCTGTCCGGGCAGGATGTCCGATCCGAAATCACTGCGGCGGCTATGGTACTCTCCTCTCCCCGACGGAGATTCACGCATCACCGAAAACCCGCCCCGGGTGCTCTGGCTGTCTGAAGGCTTTCAGAACAGAGCTTTGTAAAGTGTGAAGAGACCGAGAACGACCGTGGCGACTCCCACTGTCATCGTAAAGCTGCGAACCTTCAACCTCTTCACCAGTTTGGTCGAGAACGGCACCGAAGCCACGGCCCCCGCCATGAGGATAAGGGTGAGCTTCCATTCGAAACTGTTCCCAAGGAGGAGGAACGAGCAAACCCCCACCAGGCAGGTGAAACTCTCCGCCAGCGAGGTTATGGCCACCGAGTTCTTCGTATCCACGCCGGAGAGTATCTGTCCCGATGTGACCAGGGGGCCGTATCCTCCCCCCGATAGACCCTTGTTGAATGCGGCCAGTACTCCCAGTCCCGTTATTTTCTTCCAGCTGAAGTCCATGGAGGACCTCCGCCTGATCAGTATGAGTACCCCCATGGCCAGGACTATTACCCCGATGAATATCTTCAGGTACATCTTGGGGATACTGACGGCCACGAAGACGGCCCCCACGGCACCTGCCAGGCTGCAGGCCGCCAGGACCATGGCTATCTTCGAGGCGTTGGACCTGGGCATGTATCCCAGGAGCCTGAATTTCCTCACAAGACGATGGTTCTTATCATTGCGGAAGTCGAACGTGACATTGCCCTCCCTGTGATGCAGATAGGCGGCCAGACCTCCTGTCACCAGCTCCGAGGCGAGTATTGCGGGGACCACTGCCAGGGGGTTGAAGCCAAGTAACAGGAGCAGCGGAGTAAGGGTGGTGCCGTACCCCATCCCCAGTGACGAGTCTATGAACTCGCACATGAAAGCTATGGGGAACAGCAATGCAAGAACCAGAGTGCTCTCCATTGCTATTCCCCTTCGACGGGTATCAGGGTTCCGCCTGAGGCATCTTCATCCGTCCTGACCCTGGAGATCGACAGCCTTCCGTCATTGAACAGTACCCACCGTATCCTGTCACCGTCGGATATTCCCAGTTTCTCCACTATCTCCTTGGGTATTGTTATTCGACGCCTGCTGCTGCGTATTGTCACCGAGGTCTCACCTATGTAGGCAACGATGTCCAGGTCTATCTGCATGATTCTCCTTTCGACAGATTGGAGTGACACCAAAGTATATTGGTAATATACCTATAGATTTTGGTGTGTCCATTTTGAACATCCCGCTCCTGCGCATTACCTTTGCCGCATCCCGGGGGTATATTTCACAATCGTTGGCGCGTATCAGAAGAAATGGCCATGGAACTCAGGCGGTGTTCGCGATGAAGGACAGGAAACTCGATGAGATAGTGGGAAGAAGGGGAGAGGATACCGTACCCTTCTACTCACTTATGTCCAGAAGGATAAGGAACGTTCTGCTGGTCTCCAGCCTCTACGATTCCTACACCCTGGAGGAGGACGGCAAGTTCACCGAGGTCCTCTTTTCGGAGTATCTCAGCCTGAACCTCCGGTACGCTCCCCGGATCGTTCGTGTATCCACGGGAGAGGAGGCTCTGCAGAGGCTGGAAAACGAGGATTTCGACCTTGTCATATCCATGTTGAACATCGGCCCCATGCGTTTCGACGAACTGGGCAGGGCCATTTCGGAGAGTGTTCCCGGGCTTCCCTTCGTCGTTCTTGCCTATACAGGCAGGGACCTCAAGATCTTCGAGGAGGAAGGAAAACTTGCCCACGTCGACCAGGCCTTCATCTGGCAGGGGGACGTGAGGCTCTTTCTGGCCATCATCAAATCCATCGAGGACCGGCTGAATGCCGAACATGATTCCAGAGTCGCAGGGATCAAGTGCATCATACTGGTGGAGGATTCCATAAGGTTCTGCTCGTCATACCTTCCCATGCTCTATACTGAGCTCATGCAGCAGACCCAGATGCTGATGACTGAAGGCGTCAACCAGATGCAGAAACTGTTGCGCATGAGGGCCCGGCCCAAGATCCTCCATGCAGGGAACTATGAAGATGCCCTGGAGCTCTACAGTTCATTCCGGGACAACATACTGGGCATGATACTTGATGTAAGGTTCAGGAAGAACGGCGTTGAGTATCCCAGGGCCGGTTTCCAGCTGGCGGAGGAGATACTGTCAGGCAGTCCCGAGTGCCCCATCCTGTTCCAGTCGTCGGAGGAGATAAACAGGAAGCTGGCCAACAGGATGGGGGCGGCTTTCATTAACAAGAACTCTCCCACGCTGCTTGCCGACCTCAGGCAGTTCATGAGGAATTACCTTGGATTCGGTGACTTCGTATTCCGCAATCCCGAGGGGGGCGAGGAGGCCAGGGCCGAGGACCTGAGAGAGATGAGGAGGGCTCTTAGGACCGTATCGGACAGTAGCCTCGTCTACCATGCGGAGAGGAACGATTTCTCCACCTGGCTCATGGCGCGGACGGAGTTCGACCTGGCCAAAGCCCTCAGGCCGCAGAAAGTAGAGGATTTCAATTCGGCTGAGGAACTCAGGACCTATCTGATATCCTCGCTCACCATCTGGATGGAGAGGTCAAGGGCCGGACAGGTGGAGGATTTCACCAGAGAGACTTTCGATTTTTTCACCGAGTTCTCGAAGATCGGGTCCGGCTCCCTGGGGGGAAAGGGGAGAGGCCTGGCATTCATAAACGCCCTTCTGAACATGTACAGGATAGATGACGGGTTTCCGGGGATCAATGTTCATGTCCCTCCCACAGCCGTGATAGCCACCGGTGTGTTTGACAGCTTCATGGAGGAGCCGGGGCTCAAGGAGCTCGTGTTCCGGCCGGACAGGATTGAGGAGGGAAGACCCCCTCGCGGCTGGGATCGCCAGGTGGCCGAAGCGTTCCTCAAGGCTCCCATGCCGGAGGAAGTGGTGGAGATGCTCACCATCTTCCTGAAGCAGGTGGACTATCCCCTTGCTGTCAGGTCCTCAAGCCTGCTGGAGGACAGCCCGGCACATCCATTTGCAGGCATTTACAGCACGTTCATGATACCCAACAACAGCCCCGACCTGCAGACCCGTCTGACCCAGCTCCTGAACGCAATCAGGCTGGTCTACGCCTCCACTTTCTACAGCGAATCCATCGCT
>CAZXEF010000195.1:4124-5122 GCA_964639605.1 uncultured bacterium
GCACGCCCAACAGACTGGAGGAGGAGAAGATGGCCGTGGTCATCCAGCAGGTGGTGGCCCGGAGCCACGGGAACTCCTTCTACCCGAACCTTGCGGGAGTGGCCAAGTCATACAACTACTACCCCCTGGAGGGAATGCACGAGGATAGCGGAGTGGTCTCAGTGGCTCTTGGTCTGGGCGGTACCGTAGTGGATGGAGAGAAATGCGTAAGGTTCTCCCCTGACGCTCCTGGCAGACTCTACCAGTTCTCCTCAACCGAGGAGTTTCTCAGGAATTCCCAGCGTGAGTTCCTTGCCCTGAACCTCGACAGGTCGCCGGGAGTGGACCCGGACGACCCGGGCAGGGATGTCCACCTGGTAAGGCTGGACCTTGAAAGGGCGCAGGAAGATGGTACTCTGGCACCGGTGGGTTCAGTCTATTCCGCCGAGAACGACATGATAATCGACGGCACTTTCAGACCGGGGGCAAAGCTGGTGACCATGGCCGGAGTGCTGAAAGGGGACTACTTTCCCCTGGCGTCCCTGATCAAGCGGCTTCTTAAGGTTGGCAAGCTTGTTTTCTCGAGCGACATCGAGCTGGAGTTCGCAGTCAATCTGGGCGACGCAGAGAATGAAGAGCCCGACGAGTTCGGCTTCCTCCAGATCAGGCCCATGGGCCAGACCATGGGTGCCATGCCCGATGTAGAGGGCGTCGGCAGGGAGAACGCCATATGCATCTCCCACCAGGTGCTCGGTTTCGGCGTGATAGACGACATCCTTGACATAATCTACGTATCCCCCCGCACATTCGAGAGATCCACGAGTACCGCAATTGCAGGAGAGATAGAACAGCTGAACCGGAAGCTGAGGAAACTGAAGCGTCATTCACTCCTTATCGGACCCGGCAGATGGGGCAGCGCCGACAGCTGGCTCGGGATCCCGGTGAAATGGAACCAGATATCCTCCGTAAGGTGCATAGTGGAGACACCTCTGGAGGATATGGAGGTGAGCCCCTCGCAG
>CAZXEF010000196.1:0-5104 GCA_964639605.1 uncultured bacterium
GCCCTTATCTTGGGCAGCATGGAGCCTTCGGCGAACTCCCCCCTGCTCACGAAGCGCTCCATCTCCTCGAGTGTGGCGTACTCGATGGGTCTCTGATCAGGTTTGCCGAAGTTCACGTATACCTGGGGCACGGCGGTGGAGATGACGTAAGTATCCGCTTCCAGCCTGGTTGCAAGCAGGGCGCTGACATGGTCCTTGTCTATCACGGCCGGAACGCCCCTCACCTTGTAGCCCTCCCTGACCACAGGGACTCCCCCACCTCCGACGCATATGACTATCTGGCCGGCGTTCACCAGTGTCCTTATGGCTTCCAGCTCAAGTATTCTCCTCGGTTTGGGGGAAGGGACCACCCTTCGCCAGCCTCTTCCGGCGTCTTCCTTCATGATCCATCCATGCTGGTCCATGGCCCTCTCGGCCTCTTCCCGGCTGTAGAAGGGCCCAACGGGTTTAGAGGGATCCCGGAAGGCAGGGTCATCAGGAGCGACCAGGACCTGGGTGATCAGGGCAGTCACCGGAATGTCCACTCCACGTTCCTCCAGCACGTCCCCGAGAACCTGCTGAAGGAAATAACCGATGTAGCCCTGCGTTGCAGCCACGTTCACGTCCATCCCGTCCGGCGGGACGATGGAGGAGGCCATGGAGTTCCGGAGGAGTTCGAAGCCCACCTGTGGACCATTGCCATGTGTGATGACGACACCGCCTCTGTACTGGGCGATGGTGGCCAGCTCCTCGCAGACCTCCCTTGCCAGGCCGTGCGTGTCCAGGTTCCCGTTGATCGCGCCTGCGGAGATGAGGGAATTGCCCCCTACCGCCACCACGGTCCTGGAGGGCGTTCTAATCGCCTGCATCGGTCTCGCTCCCTTTCTCCGGACTCCGGGGCGGATCCCTCCTGTACAGGATCACAAGAAGGATACCGCCGATGGTTATGGCGATGTCCGCGAGGTTGAAAGTGGGCCAGCGTCTTGCGCCGATCCCGACGTCGATGAAATCCACCACACTGCCGTATATGAACCTGTCCAGCAGGTTGCCAAGGGCCCCGCCGAGTATGGCTCCCATTCCCACGAGGAACAGAACGGGTCTGTCAGCCATTCTCCATATCAGCACGGAGACCAGTACCGCAGCCGCCGCGGTTATTACGGTCAGGAACATCGGACCGCCCCAGGGAAGGCTGAATGCCGCGCCGCGGTTCCAGACAAGCGTGAACCTGACAATCCCGCCGAGGAACTCAACCGGATGGTGGAGATCGAGCCATCCCAGGGCCATCCTCTTGGTCAGCTGGTCAGCCGCAAGGAACGCCGCCGCGGTCAAGTATCCGGTGATCCGGGCCCTGGCCTCAGTCATGGAGACCCATCTCTTCCAGGACACCGGCACACCTGCCGCAGACATCGTCGGGCTCCAGTGTTCCTACTTCAGGCAGTATCCTCCAGCAGCGGTTGCACTTGCCTCCTTCAGCATTCCTTACGGAGACTGTTACGCTTTCTCCTTCGCCCACATATGCCTGGGAGACTATCAGGAAATCAGCCCAGTCCTCACCATTGGCGGATCCCGCCATTCCCGGCGGTACCTCAAGGTCGACGGCGGCATCCAGTCCACCGCCTATCTCCCCGGCACCCCTCTTCTCCTCCAGCTGCTTCAGGACGGTCTTCCGAACCTCGAGGTACGGGATCCAGGCCTCCAGTTCCAGTTTCTCGTTCTCGGTTTCCGAAAGGGTGTCCAGTTCCGGGTAAAGGGAGAGATGGACGCTGCCTTCCCCGTCCCTGAGGGCCTGAGGAAGCTCCGCCCATGCCTCTTCCGCTGTAAAGGGTATCAGCGGGGCAAGGAGCTGGACCAGGTTCTTCAGCATCCAGGCCATCACCAGCCTTGTGCTCATGCTCTCCGCGGAATCCGGGAAGCCGCAGTAGAGCCTGTCCTTCCTCATGTCAAGGAACTGGCCCGAGAGACTTATCACGGCGAAGTTCCGGAGTTCCCTGTAGACCCTGTGGAACTGGAACTTCCTGTACTCGTCCAGGCAGAACCTCATGAGTCTCCTGAACCTGAGGTAGATGTACCTGTCGAACCCCGAGAGCCGCGAGGGGTCCAGGTCGAACTCCTCCAATCCCCCGAGGTTGCCCAGCATGAACCTCAGAGTGTTGCGCAGCTTCCTGTAGGCTTCACTGGCATCGTCAAGCTGAGAGAGGTCAGCCCTGAAATCCGCCGTGTAGTCCACGCCGGCAAACCAGAGCCTGAGTATGTCCGCCCCCTGACGGTCTATGATCTTCAGCGGGGATATGACATTGCCAAGGGACTTGGACATCTTCCTGCCGTTCCTGTCCTGCACCAGTCCGTGGGTGATTATGTTGTCCGCAGGCCGCCCCAGTCCCAGGGCCTCGCTTGTGATCAGGCTCACGCCGAACCATCCCCTGTGCTGGTCCGTTGCTTCAAGGTATACGGCTGCCGGACGGGAGAGCCCGTACTTCTCCGTCAGCACATTGTAGTGACTGAGAGAACTGTCGAACCAGACGTCCAGGATATCGTCCACCCTCTGCAGGGCGGAGCCTCCGCAGGACGGGCAGACCGGTTCCTTCCCGGCCAGCCCGAAGAGCTGCCCGGGGTCGAGCCTGAACCATACGTCGGAGCCTTCCAGTGACACCCTGTCGGCCACGGCGGCTATGACTTCGTGGTCAAGCACGGGGGAACCACAGTCCCCGCAGGTGAAGACAGGGAGCGCGACACCCCAGGCCCTCTGCCTGGAAAGGCACCAGTCGGGCCTGACGCTCATCATGTTCTTCATCCTCTCGTAGCCCCAGCCGGGGTGCCACTGCACCTCGTCGACCCTGTCCAGGACCCTGTCCTTGAGGCCGTCCCTGGAAAGGTCGAGGAAGAACTGCCTGGTGGCGCGGAATATCAGAGGGCTGCTGCACCTCCAGCAGTGCGGATAGCTATGGGCCACAACGGAGGCGTGGAGCAGCTTGCCGGAAGCTTCAAGGTCCTCGACTATCAACCTGTTCGCGCTGAATACATGCATACCGGAGTACTTTCCGGCCGTATCAGCGAAAGTGCCGTCCTCCTCAACAGGGCTGAATATCTCCAGGCCGTACTCACGACCCACCATGAAGTCCTCGGCTCCGTGGCCGGGAGCCGTGTGCACGCAGCCTGTTCCGTCCTCCATAGTAACGTGCTCGGCCACTATCATCCGTGAGTTCCTGTCATGGAATATCGGGTGCTGAAGGAGCAGGCCCTCCAGCTTCCTTCCAGTGAAGACCGGGTCCGGCAGGACTTCCCCTGCCAGTCCGGCCTCCTCCATGAAGATCCCGGCCCTCTTCTCCGCAACCAGGAAGCTCCTTGCGCCCGCGCGGACAACCACATAACGCTCCAGGGGATGCAGGGCGACTGCCATGTTGGCCGGGAGTGTCCAGGGGGTGGTGGTCCATATGACCACTTCCACGCCCCGGGGGACGCCCCGCGCCTCCCAGTCTTCCGGATCGTGCTGGGGGAAGGCGACGTATATGGAGGGTGATGAGTGGTCGCCGTACTCGACCTCCGCCTCCGCCAGCGCGGTGCCGCACTTCATGCACCAGTGTATCGGCCGGAGGCCCTGGTATACGTACCCGCTCTCCACCAGTTTCCCGAACGCCCTTACTATGCCGGATTCGTAGTCAGTGCTCATGGTGAGGTAGGGGCGGTCCCAGGTGCCGAAGACACCCAGCCTCCTGAATTCCTCCCTCTGTACGTCAACGAACCGGGAGGCGTACCGGCGGCACTTCTCCCTCACCTCTTCACGGGTGAGGTCTGCGCCGCCCTCGGGCTGGTCGTTCATCACCCTGTGCTCGATGGGCATGCCGTGGCAGTCCCATCCGGGCACGTATGGGGAATCGTATCCCATCATGCTGTATGACTTCACTATGAAGTCCTTCAGTATCTTGTTCAGGGCCGTGCCCAGATGAACATGGCCGTTGGCGTAGGGAGGCCCGTCGTGGAGTATGAACTTCGGAGAGCCCTTCCTGGCCTCCCGCAGTCTTCCGTAGACGTCCTCGTTCTCCCATTTTTCCAGTATCTCAGGCTCCATCCTGATGAGATTGCCCTTCATGGAGAAGCTGGTTCTGGGCAACTGTATGGTATCCTTATAGTTCACGCTCCTCACCTCCCTCGGTGAATGATGAGTTGTACAGGTCCCCGGCTGCTTCCGCCGCTTCCACGAACGGCGGGGCGAGGGTGTTCACGGAATCCCATCCGTGGCATCGCACCAGAAGCATTACTTTTGCTCCCCCGTGACCTGCTATCTCCGCCTCCCCCACTCCTTCGGAGACCATGGCCAGCGTTCCCAGCAGTGCAAGTTCCGCCGGCGTGGCAAGCCTCCAGTCCGGAACCCTGGCCACCACGCCCCTCTCCCAGCTGCCCGAAGGCGCAAGGTACATCCCCATCAGGGAGGGGAACCGCGGTCCCAGGTCCTCCCTGTTGGGTCCTGCAAGGGCGCTGGACCCGAACAGGGCTATATGGTCCGTAGCCACTGCGAAGCCGTCCCGGTGCGAGACTCCCTCGGTCCCTATGAGGAACAGCCTCTCGCCGCCGGCAAGGGCCTTCCGGACCATTTCATGGTTCTCCATCGGGACCTGGCTGCGCCTTGCCACCTGAGCCCACTCAGGGAGTGGACAGTCCCAGTTCCCGGGAATGACTGCGAACATACGCTACCCGTTCCATCCAGAATGAGAGGGCCGACATCGAACAGCGATTATGATAACATCCAGGCCCCGTAACAAGTTCAGACCAGTAAAGGCGCCCGTCGAGAGGGCGCCTTCGCTGGTCAGAACTTGAGCTGGATGCTCTCGCCTGCTACTCCTTCTCCTCCTCTTCCGGGGCAGGTTCAGGAACCGGAGGTGCCGGAGAGACCGGAGGTGCAGGAGTCGGCTTCGGGGCCGGAGGTGCAGGGGCTGAATATGGTGCTGCTTTAGCGGCAGAACCCTTAAGGAAGAAGACATTGACTACAAGGAAAATACCTGCGATTACAACTAGCCATAACCCTATTCCTACATCGAATCCAGTTCTGTTGATCTTACTTAAATCGATAATCCCGATAAGTGCTGCTATAGCAGCTACTATTCCCGTCACGAACAGCATACCCTTTTTC
>CAZXEF010000197.1:0-5095 GCA_964639605.1 uncultured bacterium
TATACGACAGGTTCAGGGAATCCGTCGACGGCACAGTAACGGACATCGTCAGCGGACTCCAGTGGAGAGTGGGCCCCGACAGGGATTTCGACTGGTACAGTGCCAACATCTGGATATCCAACCTGGAGGGCGACTGGAGGATGCCGACCCTGGAAGAGCTGGAGGACCTGTTCGATGCCGGTGTAAACACCGAGACCTGGGGTCCCTTCGACAATTCAGGATGGCTGGTATGGTGCGTGGACTTCTCCTCCAGGGATATGACCCAGCTGTTCTGCTTCATCCCTGACAATGTCTATTTTGGAGCGCATTTCTTTCCCTCCGGACAGAGGGTGTTCGCGGTGCTTTCCCCCAGAGGTTACGGAACGGTGGCCGGTCTTTCCGCTTTCTGCGGTCCGGAGGCGGCACCTGCGTACATGCCGCAGTTGGACCCTATCTGATTCTCCCTGGTCTCGCCTATGCTCAGCACGACATCGAAACCCTCGGCCTCGAATGAGTTCACCAGGCCTTCGGCCGTCCCGGGACGATCAGGGTCTATAACGCCGACGAGTCCATTCTCCGAAGACGAACGGGTCGGGTTCACCGGGGTGAGCTTGATCATGAAGTGTTCCGGGGAGAAGGTCTCGGCCAGGACTCCCGGATCCACGGGGAAACCGCGGACCGCGGCGAAGTTCAGGGACACCTTCCTGTCCCCCTTCCGATGGAACCTGACACCCCATTCGGCCATCTCCGTGAAATCCAGTGTACGGCAGGGCACCAGCTTCCTCCTTGCATCCATGCAGGTGGAATGTATCGAGAACTGCATCTGGAACCTGCCGCCTGAGTAGAGGTCATCCTTTACAGCGAGGAGCTCCTCGAGGAATTCTCCGCAGCCCACGGGTGCTATGGTGGATATACTCGGGAGAAGCCCCGGAGCATCGTAGAGGAACGGCAGTTCCCCGAGGACCTCGAGTACTGCCGGATTGAACGCGGGGTCGCCCATCCTGGCGAACTGTACCTTGAACTTGGGCACGGGTACGCATCGGTCCGGGAACCTGCCTGTGACCATCCGGTCAATCTGCCAGAGTATCTCCTCCGCCGAAAGCATTCCCCTGTAGGAGGTCCCGGCGTCGCAGATGGGGCAGCGGACAGGACAGCCCCTGAGGGTGGAGACGATGAGCACCCATTTCTCCTCCCTGGGCAGCGGCGGCTGAACCGATTCCACGAACTCCACCAGCTCGCCGTCGTCCAGTCTGGCGATGTAAACCATTGCGAGGTCCGGGTCCCCACGCCTGTCCGTTACTTTCAAGGTGCCTCTATCCTCTCTTCAGGAAGTCGTGCGCCATCATTCCCGCGAGAACTCCCTGTCCTGCAGCGATGGATGCCTGACCCAGGCTCCCGAGGGAAGCGTCTCCCACTATATAGAAGCCTTCCACCGATGTGGAAACCGCTCCCCGGACATGGCTGAAACCGAAGCCGGCCGCCGGCAGGAAGGGCTTTCTTCCAACCGCCGCCAGGACCGCGTCCGTCTCCAGGAGAACAGCTCCGGAAGGCGTTCCGAGTTCAATTCCGATGACCCCTCCCCCCAGGCTGGATGCCGAAAGGGGAGCGGTATTATAAAGGATTCTGATCCCTTCGCGGGAAAGGACTTCCTTCCCGAGCTCTCCGGAAGCCCTCATGCCGCCGCCTCTCACCAGGATGGTCACAAGGGTCCCGGAATCCGCGAGGTTAAGGCTGTAGTCAAGGGCTGCTTCGCCTCCCCCGATGACTACGGCCCTCGCAGGGGGGGAAGCCTTGAGCCGGAGAATGGACCTGTGTACCGTGATCCCGTCGTCACCCTGCAGACTGAATTCAACAGGACGGGTCCCCACCGCCAGTATCAGGGATCGTGAGAGAAGGCGGCCGCCGCCTCCCTCCAGCCTGAAAGTACAACCTTCCATCGAGATTTTCATGGCCTCGAACATCATGACCTCTATCCGGTTGCGGACAAGCATGGACTGGAGGCCAGCTGCAAAGTCAGAGCCGGGGGTGGGCACCGGAAGTCCGGGGTAATTCTCCAGGAGCCTTGCCTCCCGGACCAGGCCGCCCGCTTCCCCGGTCCTGTCGAGAAGGACCGGTTCAAGGCCGAGCCTTCGGCACTGGACAGCTGCCCCGCAGCCTGCGGGGCCGGCACCGAGGATGGCGGTGTCATGAACTTTCACACTCTCATTCACGGCAGATGACTTCCGTGGAGGTTATTACGGCGAAGCCCGTGGCCAGCCCCCTCAGGCTGCCTACATGCAGCTCCTCCGTGCTCGTTGTAAGGGCGTCGGCCGGTATGTAGACCTCGTACCCCCTGACGAAGGCGGACCTTGCCGTGGTCTCGCAGCACATCTGGGTCAGCACCCCCGTGACCAGGACCTGGTCCACTCCGTTCACCGACAGGTACTCGTCCAATCCGGTACCGTGGAAAGCGTCGTAGGTGTTCTTGCGGAATACCCTCTCGGAAGGCAGGGGGGTCAGTTCCTCGATTATCTCCGAATCCCGCTCCCCGCAGTGGATGTAGTCGCTGAAGAACCTGCCCAGCATGCCCAGGTCCTCCGGGCCCCTGTGGCAGTGGCGGGTGAAGACCACTGTCCCTCCCGTCTGCCGCCATCTCCTCAGCAGCCTGTCTATCCTGGGGACGATGGCCCGGGTGGAAGGGATGTACACCCGGCCTTCCGGATGGGCGAAGTATTTAAGCATGTCCATGACCAGCAGGACGCACCGGGAAGGATCGAGGACAAGATGAGGTCTGGGATTGGTGTATGCTGCAATCCCGGCAAGCCATCCCGAAAGCTTTCCGTCGATGTTCTCCGGAGTGACGAATGCCTCTGTCCTCATATCCCCTCCGCGGTTTGTGTATTTGCCATATAGACGGAATGTCCGAGTATACAATTCCCCCGCCTGCGGGGAAACGGTCGGCGACATGTCGAATGCGGATTTGACATCACCGAGATATATGGTTAGCAATTATATGTAATAACAGGAGGAGGGCCCGGAATGAAGCGTATCGCTGCTGCTGCCGCGCTGTTCGGCATAGTGCTGGTGCTGTCCTGCGGGAGTCCGTCGGAAGGGTTGATGGAGCCAGGGACTGACGCCTCGCAAGGTCATACGGTCGGCAGCGCAAGGGACGCGGACATCTGTCATGGTAACATGGAAGCTCTGTCCGACGGAGTGTGCCAGTTCTACGGGAGGTACAACCAGTTTCCAGAAAACCTGGAGGAGCTTTCCCTGATAGATCCGAAGCTCTGCAGCCTCACCTGTCCCACCTGCAGCCTCCGGTACGAGTACGAAACGGACATCGAAGACAACTTCCTCATCGGCTGTCCCCTTCCTCAGGAGCCGGACCATGGGACAATAGAGAACGGGTGGCCCTCCTGGCCCCCGAATCCTTCCAACTGGCAGCAGGCATGTCAGGGTTACATGAGATCGCTTGCTTCGGGATGCGCTATGTACTACGGAAAGTACAACGAGTACCCTGAAGAACTCGAGGACCTTGTGACCGAGGGTATTTTCCAGGTCATTCCCATGTGCCCCGCCTGCTCTACGCCCTACGGCTACTCGCGCGATACGGCTGGAGTTTCCTATACCATATGCTGTCCGCTGCCTGTGGATCCCACTCACGGCTACATCATCAACGGCGTATGCTATTTCCCACCTGACACCACGGGTTCGGAGGCGGCATGTCACAGCAACATGTGCTGTCTGGGAAGCGCCATGGCGATGTACTACGGACGGTACAACAGGTATCCTGAGGAGCTGAGCCTTCTCGGTACCTCCGGCACCATGGAGAACTGGGACATACACTGTCCCGCCTGCGGGAAGATATACCATTACTGGACCGACGAGGAAGGGCAGATCTACCTGATACAGTGCCCCCTGCCGTGGGATCCCGGTCACGGGAGCATTTACGACGGCATGATAAGCTGGTAACACCCCGCTCTCTGATCCGGGAGTGATAAAGGACCCTTATCCGCTATGGCAGAAGACCGCTCCCGATGGAATATTCGATCCATCAGGGGAGTATTCGTTCTGTAATAGACAACCCGGAGGTTGGCGATGATACCTTTTCTCTATTTCGCAGTTGCCGATACCATTGTGGCACCCATGGATTACGAGACCGTCTATGTCCACGAATGGGGCGTCATAGAGGTCGACCTGTCCTTCCCCGAGGCCCTGGGGGCGGAGTGGGGCTACCTGGGAGAGGACGGAGTGCTGGAGCCCTGGACCGAGTACGAGGTGGAGGCGCCGGTGATATGGTTCCACGGGGCCCAGTGCAGGGGAACCCTGACCGTTAGTGCGAACCAGGGGTACTTCACCACGCTGCTGCCGCATCCGGATTCCCTTGTCGACGGAGAGGGGGAGAGGATGATGTCCCCCGACGCCGTGGGCAGCCAGACGGCTGTCTGGAGGGATATTTCCGTCAGTCCCGAAATAATGGAGCTGGAGGAGAGCATTCCCGTAGCCTACGACATGGGAGGTTTCGGATGGGCCATTCCATTCTGGCGTGAAGCTGGGGGGAATTATATCGCCGTGCCCGGCTCGGCCTACCGGGACAGCTTCATCTACTACGAGTGCACCGCCGCATCCATTCCGGGCATGACTCATGATTGCCAGGGCGGCGATATGACCTATGGCTACAGCGGAGAGGCGCTCCTCTTCAGTCCCTCGGGTGATGGACCGACCGCAAGGCTGGCCTCCGTTGACGGAGTGATAGAAGCCGGGGAACGCGAACTGACAGATACGGAGATACTGTCGGTCATATGCGGATGGAGCGGTGAACTGAAGAGTTCGGAGATCCAGGCTCTCTGGAATACCTGGGAACCTGCGATCAGACGGCGATGCATGAGAAGCGGCGAGAGGTTGATCATGTTCCCCCTGACACCTGAGCAGACCGAGTCTGTGAGCAGTATTCGGTTCCAGCCCAACGGCGGCAATCGGGTTGTCTACTCAAGGCTGTTCCTTGCCATAGGGTCGATCTAATCCTCTGAACGGGCAGGCTTTCCCGTATCTCCGGGCGGCGGGGTTTTCAACTCGGACATGAGGAGCAGTATCAGGCTTCCCAGTATGTAGCTCCTTCGGAAATGCTCCGGTTTCA
>CAZXEF010000198.1:0-4991 GCA_964639605.1 uncultured bacterium
TGACAAGGTCCACACCAAGACGGGCTGCGGCCTTCTTTACGAACACAAGCGCATTCTCGTCCAGGAAGCCGTTGTCGAAGTTGAACGCCAGACATCGCATCCCGTACTTGTTCTTCATCAGCCAGAGAGTGTAGGTGCTGTCCTTACCGCCGCTGAAGGGGACCAGTACATCATACTTCGTCCCTCTTCCCCGGTAACGGTGCAGTATCTTCTCCAGCTTCTTCTCCCTGGCTTCCCAGTCGATCTTCGCGGCCTTCACATCGAACTCGCGGCAGACCCTGCATACTCCGTTCTCATCAAAATCGACATCGGGGTACGCAGAGGGAAGGATGCATCTAGTGCATCTCACAACTTCTTCACCCATATTTCTCTTCCTCTTTTCAGGCAGTATGCGAGGGGATTTCATACTAATGTAATAAAGATTTAATTCCACTGCCAGTACAGGAGCATATTACTGTTGAACAACAAAATAAGAAATCAAGTTTCCCTGCACCATTCGAACCGGGCGTAGGCGGTATGGTTGTGGATACTCTCCTGGCTTTCGGCGGTCACCTGGAACCATGTCAGCCTCAAGTCCTCCATCAGGGCTTCAGACGCGTTCCTGACCATGTCCTCCACGAACACCGGATTGTCGTAGGAACTCTCGGTCACGTACCTTTCGTCCGGTCTTTTCAGCACCGCGTAGACCGGAGATGAGGCTGAGGCCTCGGCTATCTCGATGAGTTCCTCTATCCATACTATCTTCGGTATGCCGGCCTCATCCTGGAAGCTTCTCGCATCGATGGTAATGCGGCCTCTCTGATTGTGTGCTCCGTAGCTGCTGATCTCGCGGCTGCATGGACAGAGGCTGCTCACCGGCACACTGACCGAGAGGACGAAATCCTCCCCCTCGGGACCGCTGGATCCATGGAACGTGCATAGGTAATCCATCTTCGCCGGGGCCCCGGTAACGGGAGCCTTCTTTTCAAGGAAGTATGGAAAGCTGATCGTTATCCTTGCCGCTCTGGCGCCCAGCACGTCCTTGAGCTCGTTCAGGATGGCGGGGATGGTCCTTCCGTCAAGATCCCGGTCATGACGGCCGAGGACCTCCACAAAACGGCTCATATGTGTCCCTTTGAAATGATGGGGAAGCTCAACGGACATGGAGATGGAGGCCACGGTCCTCTGCTTCTCCCTTTCCCGGTCAAGAATGGTGACCGGATACAGCAGGTCCTTGATCCCGGCCTCGTCCAGTGTGATGTTCCGGAAGTCCCGGCTGTTCTGCACGTCCACTGTCATTCCCCCCTGTACCTGCAGCCTGTGGCCGAGGTCTCGTTCACTTCCACCATGCTTAGTTCGGGAAGCCTGGGTTTGAGCCTGTCCCATATCCATACGGCGATGTTCTCGCTGGTGGGGTTCTCTAGGCCCGGGATATCATTCAGGAGCGAGTGGTCCAACTCCTCTATCACAGGTCCGCATATTAACTTGATGTCTCCGAAATCCCGGACCCATCCGCTCTCCTCACCCACTTCCCCCTCGAGCAGGACCATGACCCTGAAAGTATGCCCGTGGATCCTGCTGCATCTGTGACCGGGCGTGAGATTGGGCAGAAGATGGGCCGCGTCGAACTTGAACTCCCTGTATACTTCCATTGTTCGGTTTCTCCTCTATGGTATTCCGATGTACTTGTGCATCTGCAGGCTGAGCTTCCAGAGGGGATTCTCCAGGCAGTACCTGAGAGCCATCCGGGTGTTGCGCTCAAGATGCCTGCCCCATAAGGGCTGAAGGTAGAAATGACGGTAATCAAGGCCGGCATAATCCGCGGGGTCCGAGCCGTCCACCGGAAAGGGCAGCTTCAGCTCGTCCCCTGCTTTCATCACCGGCATCCTGCCGTCCTTGGGGCTTACGCACAGGAAATCGACCCCTTCCGGGGCGTCGAGTGTCCCGTTCGTCTCCAGCAGCACAGTGAAACCCCGGCTGTGGAATGCGTCTAACAGTGGCAGGTCCAGCTGAAGCAGCGGCTCACCTCCGGTGCAGAGCACCCTTCCATGGCTGCGATCACCCTGCCAGAGCCCGACAGCCGCTTCCGCCAGCGCCTCGGGGGAGTTGTACTCCCCTCCCCCGCTGCCGTCGATCCCACTGTGATCGGTATCGCAGAAGCCGCAGGAGAGGTTGCACCCTTCGAACCGGCAGAGCACCACCACGCTGCCGGCGTTGGAGCCCTCTCCCTGTACCGTGTACAGCATCTCCTTAATCCTGTAGGGCATCCCTGCTCCCCCCCTTTGAATAACAGACAGGATCGTCGACCTCAGCCTCCCGGAAACCCCGCAGCCTCAGGACGCAGGCGTCACACATCCCGCAGGGCCTGCCTGCTTCATCCGGACTGTAACAGCTGTGGGTGATGGAATAATCGACCCCAAGTGCGAGGCCCCGACTGATTATCTCCGCCTTGGTCATGCTCAGCAGGGGCGCGTGGATCCTTATCGGTCCGCCTTCCACAGCGCTCCTGGTGGCCAGGTCCGCCATATGCCGGAACGCTTCGATGAACTCGGGCCTGCAGTCGGGGTAGCCGCTGTAATCCAGCGCGTTGACCCCTATGAAAATATCGTGGGAGCCTATGGTCTCCGCATACGCCAGGGCCATTGCCAGGAATACCGTGTTCCTCGCGGGAACGTACGTCGAGGGGATGGGACCGGATCTACCGGTGAACTCCCTTTCGGTGGGAACCTCACCCCCACCCGTGAGGGAGGAACCCCGGAACAACCGGGGATCGAGGAAAGCTGTCAGATGCTCCTCCACGCCGGCCCTCTCGGCCACCATGGATGCCGCCCTGAGTTCATGGGTATGCTTCTGGCCGTATCTGAAGGAGAGGGCGTGGACCTTGAATCCGAGGTCCATGGCAATGTAGAGGACCGTGGAGGAATCCAGCCCTCCGCTGAGGAGAACCACGGCACGGGCCATTTGCGACTTCACCTCCCTTGATCGTCCTTTAGCTGGAATATACCCGATTCACTTCCCCTCATCAGATGGCGCTTCAATGTGCACGGGTACTTGCCATCGGTGAGGATTTGTATAAATATCCGTACTGGAAGAGAGGAAGGAGCAGACATGCCTACTTTTGTGCTAATGACCCGGCACGGTCCTAAAAGCCTGCACGACTCCATGAGCAGGAAGCAGATGGGCAAGGAATGGCTTCACAAGGTCAGGGAGACCTGTCCCGAGGTCAAGTGGATAGCCCATTACGCAATCCTTGGGCCTTACGACTTCATGGACATATACCAGGCCCCCGATGTGGAGACGGCACACAAGGTTTCACTGATCTCCAGGTCCGAAGGCGCCCTGGAGGCCGAGAGCTGGCAGGCCCTTGAGTACAAGGACTTTCTGGAAGTGCTGCAGGAAATAGGGAACTGAGTACATTCCCGCTGATGTGACGGGAGATACACTGTTTGGCCAGGATCCTGATCATGAGAGGTCTGCCCGGAGCAGGTAAATCGACCTGGGCGAGGCGGAACCATCCGGATGCCCACATATGTTCTGCGGACACCTTCTTCGTCGGAGAGGACGGAGAGTACAGGTTCGACGGAGAGAGGATCTCCGAGGCCCACGCCTGGTGCCTCAGGAGCTTCGCCGAGATACTGTCGTCAATGGAGGGCGGGTCCCCCGAGGTGATCATAGTGGATAATACCGCCATCAGGGCCTGGGAGATATCCCCCTACTACAACCTGGCCCGCGCGTACGGACATGAGGTCAGAATAGTGCATGTATCCTGCGATATCCCAACGGCCCACGAGAGGAACATCCACGGCGTTCCGCTTGAGAGGATCGAAAAGATGGACCAGGACCTTCTGAGCGAGGAGCTGCCTCCGTTCTGGACGGTCGAGGCCGTGGACGGCTCCGAGGGAGGCTGATCACTGCCCCCTGGTGTATTCCCCCATCATCTCCGCGTCCTGGATGACAAGTCCCTCCATTGCCTCACGGAGTTCATCCGCCGTGGCGCCTGCAGGAAGGTCCAGCGGGGACTCCAGGGCGAAGAGCGTGAAGAAGTACCTGTGCTTGCCCGATGGCGGCGCCGGTCCTCCGTATCCCGTGGCGCCCCAGCTGTTCCTGCCCTGAAGGATCCCCCCTTCGATTTCGTCCTCAGCCGGCAGGCCCTCTTCCAGTGACCGAACTCCGCCGGGGATGTTGTAGACTACCCAGTGGACCCAGGTTCCCACGGGGGCATCCGGATCCTCACAGATCAGGGCGAAGGATCCAGCCTCGAATTCGCATTCCCACTCTATCGGGGGAGAGATATCCTCCCCGTCAGCCGTATACGTAACAGGGATCAGGTCCCCGTTGCCGAAAGCCGTGCTCCATATTGCCAGTACCATTCCCAGCACGATCCCTCCCTCCGGATTTGAATTTTGTTCCCACAGGTAGATTGATAGATAATAACTGCAGAAAAATCCATCCCCGGTTCCTGGTCGGTGATCGATCCTGTGTGTTATCTTCTTCCGTGAAGACAGTCCCAGCCCGGGAGACCGATCCCGCCGGAATGATTGGAATGGAACACCGTTGACCGATGAGAATCGGCCGGAAGAGGCCGAAGGAAAGACCAGTGAAGTATCGGAGGGCCTGCCCACAGAGCTGGAGGGTTTCAACGGCGCCAGGATAAGGAAGGGTCTATATATCTTTGCTGTCCTCACCATCGCCGCACTCACCGGCATATTCCTTTACTCACATACCGGTGTGACGGTGGAGGCGATAAGGCACATCCAGTTCGGTTACTTCCTTCTTGTACTGGGGCTGTCGGTGGTGGACATGTCCCTCGGAGCGCTTCGCAACCATATCTACTTCATGGCGATGGATGGACATGTGTCTTTCTGGACAAGCATCAGGGCCAATCTGGCCAATATCTTCATGGGTGCCGTAACCCCCTCACAGAGCGCAGGAGGCCCTGCCCAGATCTACGTTTACTACAATGCGGGAGTCTCCATGGGCAAGGCCATTTCGGTGGGTGTGCTCAACCTTCT
>CAZXEF010000199.1:0-4952 GCA_964639605.1 uncultured bacterium
TGCCGGGTCCGGGGACGATTCTCTGGCCCGCACTTTCAGGAGGCACAGATAGACCGGGTGGTGCGCGGGACTGGAACCCCGCGCACCGACCTTGAATGGAAGGGAGGTTTAAAGTGACCAGGGGCTCATGTCTCTGCGGTGCTGTCAGTTTCGAACTGGACGAGGAACATGCTCAGGTTATCAACAACTGTCACTGCTCCAGGTGCCGGAAGGGCAGCGGGGCGGCATTCGGGAGCTTCCTCCAGATAGACCTGGAGCATTTCCACTGGCTCTCCGGCCGGGAACACATAAGAACGTTCTCGCCGGTTCCCGGCAATCCCAGACCCTTCTGCACCCTGTGTGGTTCCAGACTTCCCATAGTCATGGAGGAGTATCAGCATGTGGCGGTGCCTGCAGGGCTGCTGGACGATGATCCGGGGATCCGCCCGGCGCTGCACATCTGGGTAGGGTCCAAGGCTCCCTGGTTCGATATCTGCGATGATCTGCCGCAGTTCACGGAGGATTACGTAAGGGAAAAGGGATGATCTGCAGCGTAAGGAACGTTTCTGGATGGTCTTGGATCAGTCGACCGGTTTTTCACTGCCCTCGGGTTCGTCAAGGAGTGCCCTTTTCATCAAGGTGATATGGAACATATTCGTTCATAAGATTATACATGGCAGCAGGGTATCATACTTAGAAGCATAGCATTGGTTGAATACAGTGAACTTGGTCAAATCGGGTGCGGTCCCTGGAGGGTATATGAAAAATCTGATGGTGTTTGTTCTGTTGGTGGCTATGGTGGTTGCCTGCGGAGGCGGGGGAGAGGAACCGCGGGAGCGGGCGGATTCAGCTGAGGAGGGTTTCAGGACCCTGGCTGTGGTGGATTCCATCGGCATCCTTATGGGTGATTCAAGCTACGTCCTCGGGGCCATCGAGGGTGTGGCCCACGAGACGGACGGCTCTATCCTGGTGCTGGACCGGAGTTCAGCCTGCATAAAGGTCTACGATGGAGAGGGCGGTTTCATCGAGCAGATAGGTCGCAGGGGCTCAGCTCCGGGAGAGCTCGAGAACCCTATCAGCTTCGCTCTTCTGGGCGACGGCCGGATATGCGTCATAGACCCCTGGAGGGGCGGGTTCCTGACCTACAACCCGGACCACACCTTCCAGAAGCTCGCCGTGAACTACACCAGCAACACTCCTGCTCTGTGCACGGGCCTGAACGATTCGGGCTTCGTGGCAGGTCAGGTGGGCTACGAAAACGTGAACGGCACGATATCGGCTCATGTCAGCATGCTCAGGTACGACCTCCAGCCCGAACCCTCCCACATCTACATGGAGAACGAGTTCGTGATCGATTTCATGGACCTGAGCGCTACACTGGAGCGGACCCTCTTCTGGGGTGCGTTCACGGGAGACCGCGCCGGCAACGTGTACTTCGCCCTGATGGAACCGGACATCTACGAGATCACGGGTATCAGAGAGGACGGGACCCGGTTCATGACCGCGTCCCGCGAGATAGAACAGGTTGCGAAGACCGATCAGGAGAAGGCGGACGAAGAGGCGTGGGTGCTTGCCAAGCTCAGGGGCTGGGACGCGAACTGGGGCGTCGAGGATTACGTGCCGCAGCCCTACAGGAACCAGGTCCGGCAGCTGGGAGTGGACGGGCAGGGGAGGCTGTGGGCCCTCAGGGGCACCAGGGAGGATCCCACCTTCGACGTCTTCGACTCACAGACCGGGGAATTCCTCTTCACCGCTGTGCTTCCTGGTATAGGGTATCAGGGCCTGTTCCTGAACTTCACGGTGGATCAGGGTGGAATACTGGCCTACTCGGAGAACCCCGCGGATTACCCCAAGGTCTACATAGTGGAGCTGACGGAGCAGTAACCGGCCCTTGCTCACCATTCGCGGACCCAGTTCTCCACCAGCTGGTGGTGGGGTCCGAATACCGAGTAGTAGAGCGTATTCGCCGGGAAGCTGCTGCCTCCCACGGTGGCAAGATCGCCGCCCACGTTCCGGAGCCTTCTGCACGCTTCCAGGAGAAGGACCCTCATAAGTCCGTGGACCTCAACGTCGGGCTTCCTTCCCACAGGCTCGAAGTACCCTGTCCTGGTGACGTCGTCGTACCATACTGTGCAGAACCCGCCCACCTCACCGTCGGGTCCCACCGCCACCATGTCCAGGTCACGTCTGTAGAGGGGTATCCTCTCAAGGCTGTAATACCAGTCGTAACCCTCGTAGCCGTCTTCCGGGTCTTCTGGATGGAAGGCTTTCCATGAAGCCCAGCTCCTGGAGGGTATGTCCTCCGGCCTCTGATGACGGATGGTCCAGCCTTCGGGAGCCCGGGGCGGTGTCACGGGCGAGGTCAGGCGAAGTCTCCTCGCGCATTCCCTGAATCCCCCTCTTCTGTAGCCCCTTGCCGAGAGGATGCCCTGCCTGGGAGTGTCGTCGGCTTCGACCATGAAGCAGAGCTTCCTCTTCCGTCCTTTCTTCACCGCGAACTTCTCTTCGGCCAGGGACACCATCTCCTCCTCGAGTTCGGGTGTCCTCTGATCGGGGTCCACCTGCAGGAACGCCTCGCCCATGCCCTCGGGATTGAGAACGGCTGCCAGGCCTCCATCACCGTTCTCCCAGATGTACACGACCTCCTCCACCTGAGGGCAAACACCGCAGTTGGGCACCACGTGCCAGCGCCAGTAGTCCAGCCTTGCCACGTTCCAGCTGTGCTCGGTCCTGCCGTTCATAAGGAACACGCTGCGGAGGAAATCCCTTATCCTCCAGTAGTCCTCCTCGCAGCTGTACGGTCTCATTATCAGTGCCATTTCAGCCTTTCATCCAGTCTGCTCGAATGCAATTGCCCCGGGTCGATGACCGCAGACTTCCATCAGGAGTATAATAAGCGATGCAAGAAACTGGGTTCGGGACCTTATAACAGGAGGGACCACCGTGAGGTTGGTAGCGATCAGGTTTTTACTCCCGCTCTGCATGTTTCTGGCAGCATGCGGAAGCACGGCCGTACCGGACTACACGGTCAGTTCGGACAGGGTGGACTCCATGGAGGTGTCCATTGACGGAAGGGTTCTCACTGTGCGGGTCTACTCCGCCTTCGGCATCGGATCGAGCCTGGTGGAATTCGATGGACCAGTGGAAGCGGACAGCCTGGTCCTTGAGCTGCTGTACAGCGAAGACAGACCCTACAGGATATGCGAGAGCCTGGAGATCGTCTCGGGCAGGGTCGACGCCGGCAGGCTATTCCTGCTGGAGGAGCAGCCGATGGAACTCCTGGACGGGACACTCCGCCTGTCCCTGCCGGAATACATCTCCGAACTGTGCATGACCTGGATAGACTTCTTCAGGTCCTGAGTTCCCCTGGCTGGTGACCATTTCTGATCTTTACAGTACGGAATATATTAAGCATTACTTGATCAGCTGGTCCCTGATGAAAACTGGAAGGCGGTCCTCATGAGTATTATTCTGATACTTTGCGTAACTTTCTTCGGGGAGCTTCCGGAGTTCCATGAACCCGTGATGATCCAGGCCGATGGAGTGAACATCGACGTGGGTTACGTATCCGACCCGTTCACCGTGGACTGGGACGGTGACGACGACCTCGACCTTATCGTAGGGCAGTTCACCAGCGGCAAGATCAGTCTGTTCCTGAACAACGGGACCGGTACCGCCCCCCTGTTCACGTTCGACAGCTTCCTCCAGGCGGGGGGAAGCGATATCACTCTTTCCTACGGTTGATGCACCGGTGCTACCAATCCACAGGTTGTGGATTTCAATGATGACGGCATCCTGGACCTTGCAGTAGGGGAGCGCTACGACCATTTCAATTTCTTCACCGGCAACGGTGATGGAACATTCACTTTTCTGGGGTATCCCTGGGATGACGGAGGCAGCCCCATTGAGAGGGGCTACAACACCTCCCCGTGGCTCACGGACTGGAACGAGGACGGTTACATAGACTTCGTGGCCGGCGGCCACAACACGGAAACCACCACTGCGGGTATCCTGGAAGTCCATCTCAATACCAGCGATGACCTCACCTCCCCCGTATGGAGCGCTTCCACCATCGACCTGACACCTCTGTGCAACCTCTGGAGGCTGACCCAGGAGACCTTCGACCTGGATGGCGACGGTGACAAGGACCTTGTCCTCGGGTACGAGATGGGGAACGTATGGTTCGCCGAGAACGTGGGGACCAACGACGACCCTCAGTTCAGCGGGTACGTCCAGCTGAACTGCGACGGAGGGCCTATCAACGTTTATACAACGTACGGCGGCGGCGGCAGGGCGAGGGAGCACGTGACCGACCTCAACGGCGACGGTATCCCTGATCTCCTTGTGGGGTGCAGCAACGGCTGGGTCTACTACTTCGAGGGTTATACCGGAACCGGTGTGTCCGGAGGCGCAGGGGGAGGGGAGGAACTCGGCCTCCGAATCTGCGGAACCCCTACCAGCGGTCCCTTTACCGTCAGCCTTGAGCTTCCTGCGGCATCGGCCGTCAACCTGGAGGTGGTTGACGCTTCCGGAAGGATGGTCCGATCCTTCCGGGGAAGCTTCGCTGCCGGTGTTGAAACGGTCCGGATGGATGTATCGGAGCTGCCCGCAGGCATGTACATGGTTCGTGCGGAGGCCGGGGGCGATGTTCGTACTGCCAAGCTGATCAGGATCGACTGACAGTCGATGGAAGTTCTTCAGCAGCTTGCCATAAGGGCACTTGGAGAATATCTTATTCAGCAGTCAGGGGAACGGTTACAACATAAGGGGGGTAGGACATGAAATATCTTGTGACAATGCCCAAACTCCCGCCGGATGCCATCAAGCGCGCTTGAACAGGCGTGATCAAGGCTTCCGGTGGAAGCGGGATGAAGATGGACCGGGCTTACATCAACTACAACGAGGGGCTTGCCTGCTGCTGCTGGAACGCTCCGTCCGAGGAAGACCTCAGACAGCTTTTCATGAAGGCCGGA
>CAZXEF010000200.1:0-4944 GCA_964639605.1 uncultured bacterium
ATCAGGTTCGCCTGACGTACATCAGGTTCGCCTGACGTACATCAGGTTCGCCTGAGTTGATCGAGCAGCCTTCGAAGGGTCCGGTACATTATGAAACAGAAAACGATAACCGCAAGAGGCACATCGTGGGACAGGATCCCTGTCAGGACAAGACTCGTCCTGCGGGGTGACGACCTTCAGCAGGCCATCGATGACGGACTTCGGGAAGCCGGCCTCCGGGTCGCTCCGGAAGACATCCTGTTCGTGAGCGAGAAAGCCGTGGGAGCCAGTCAGGGAAGGTACTACCTTCTGGACGACGGAACCCTGAAACCAAGACGCCTCGCGAGGATTCTGAGCCGGTTCGTCACACGAACCCCGGCAGGAATCGGCCTGGGGATACCTGAGACCATGGAGTGCGCGCTGAGGGAGTGCGGGACCCCGAGGATCCTGTTCGCCGCCCTGGCAGGAGCCCTTGGAAAACTGTTCGGAAGAAAGGGTGACTTCTACAGGATTGCGGGACCGCTTGCCAGGTCAATAGACGGGCCCACCAGCGGGACGATACCGCCCTTCAACAGGGCCGTGAGCCTGGCCCCGCTGGACCCTGACGGGGTCTCGCGGGAGCTGGCCGCAAAGTTCGGATGCAACGCAGCGGTAGTGGACATAAATGACCTTGGAGGAAACGTCCTTGGAGCATATCCCCCTGAACTCGACCGGGAACAGATAGTGGAGATACTCAGGGACAATCCGCTTGGTCAGGGAACCGAAAGTACCCCTGTAGGTTTAATCCGGATTGCCTTGGATACGTACCAGGGGCAAATGGATGAACGGAACTCATCGGGGAATCATGCTGGATAGGATGAGGTGCTGTAATCCCCCTGTGTTTGTGACAGTGTTGTTTGGACTGAGTAATCTTCTCATGCAAACGTGAGAATCCACTTCTGATAGGCAGGGGGTCTGAAGTTGTCTGATACTAAGGAAACCGGGAACGCAATTCGCCTGGGCATCTTCATCATAGCGAACGCAATCGTATGGGGAGCTGTCATGATCGGCGTATCCCTTACAGTCAAGGGTTCCGGGTACATGGAAAAGATCATCCCCATCATGGGTGCCGGAGCTGGTTTCAGCGTGATCATACTGCCGGCTATCCTAATGAAGAATAAACGCTGACAGAAATAATTCTGGAGCCAGACCAGTCAGTCAACTTCATTCCGTAATCAGACGTCCAGTCCGGTTGAACTCCTGCAGCGCTTTTTGCCCTGTTACTTCCCCTTCACCATATTGTCTATAACACCGGTCAGTACGGACAAGATTATCGCCGCCAGCACCGCCCACCAGTAGCTGGCAATGAAAAAGCCGTGTACCCATTTATGCGCTATTACCAGCACCAGCCCGCTTATCAGGAACCTGGACAGGCCGAGGGTAAGCAGGTAGATGGGGCATGTGAGCAGATTCAGAAGCGGTGCCAGCACGAAGTTCAGAAGCCCTATGATGACCGCTGTCCAGACGATCGGCCAGAACCCGATGAAGACCATTCTAGATCCCAGTATCAGCGACGTCAGCCAGAGTACAATGCCTGCAATGATCCACGCGCCTATGAGTTTTTTCACCCTTTCTCCTTTCCCAGGAATGTCATAGTATATAAATATGAAGATAGGGAGGAACACCATGGCCGGAATACTAATGTCTGTTCTTCTTCTCCTTTCACCTGCGGAGCGGGATTCCATACTCGCCGAGCATCCAGCCAATTCAGCTTTCTGGCATAACATGTTCCAGCAGTATGAGGGAGACACGCTCATCTGTATCGAGCACCTGTTCCTGGTCATTCCTGATGAGGACAGGGACAACATGACAGAGGCGATCCTGAACGATCATGTGTTCGGTGCCATCGGTTCCAGGGATACGTGGTTCCTGACCCTTCAGGATTCCGTTTTTCTCAACTACCTTCTGGAATACAGGATCTCGTCAGAGCCTCTTTCCCCCTACAGATCCTCCCTGGTCGGATGGCTGGAACGTCATATTCAGATCAAGGCGACCCCATATGAGACCGCTGAGCATATTCTCGATGTTGTCACGGGGAATATCGTGCTTACGGCTTCCTCCGGACCGGTAATGGCTCCTACCCAGATAATCCCGGTGGGTCAGGCATCCAGAGAAGGCAGGTGGGTCCTGCTCTGCTCCTGCATGAGGTCCATGGGAATCCCGGTAAGGCCCGTAAAAGGCTGGTTCCCCGGTGCCGACAGGAACCTCTACCGCTGGATGGACATCTGGACCGGCGATTCCTGGGAGCCTCTCACCAGCGGCATGCCGCCTGTGCAGTACGTGAAGGTCGCCGTTGAATGCCCTTCCATGAACAACATCACGGGTGAGTACAGGGACACGGGTACCCTTGCCTTAAATCCCCTCACAGACCCCGGTGACGGATGGACTGCGGAGCTGATGATACCTTCAGGTGATGATACCGTTACGATCACGGGCGTCAGCCTTGATCCGTTCCAGCGCAGCATTGTAGAACTCGGAACGGGTGAGTTCCTGCTGAGGGTCCAGTTCGTACAGAACGGAGAACTGATAGGCTCATGGCTCCGGAATGTCACGGTAGCTTCAGACTCGACCGTTACCATAGACCTGACGGAAGCCCAGTATACAATTGTTCCTCTGCCGAGGTAGAACAAGAATCCAAAAGGGGTACCATTCATGAGACACTTTCTTTCTGCAGCCCTGCTCTGCCTGCTGGCAGCATCCATGGTTTCCGCTGATATATGCGGATCCATTGAGTTTATCGGGGATATCAGAATATTGAATCTCTGGGGTTCGTGGGATGAAATGGGCTACGCCCACGGCTACCTTCTCGGTCCTGATATCTCAGAAGTCTTTCACAAGTACTTCCTCGAGATGGCGGGCGGTGTCGGGAATTTCGAGAGCGCCCGGCTCTTTTTCCTGGCCTATTTCGAGGTTCCCCAGGATTTCATCGATTACACACAGGGAATGATCTCGGGAATCGCCGACACGATCAGCCTCTACTCCCCCCAGCTTGGACGGAACATCGACTACATAGACATCTGCGTCGTATCCTCGATACCCGATATCGCCGCCCTCAAGGGGGAGGACATGCTCCTCTGCTCCAGCGTCAGCGCCTGGGGCGAGGCAACGGAAGACGATCCCGCGCTCAGCGGCGCTCCCGCCATATCGCGTAACCTTGATTATTACGTGGACACCGGTGGTGCGGTTCTTGACCACAGCATTCTGATTACCTTTGAACCGGAGGATGGCCAGGACTGGATCTCAGCCGGATTTCCAGGGTTCGCAGGCTGCCTTTCGGGGATGAACGAGTCGGGATTCAGCGCCTGCCTGAACATGGGCAACCACCAGGGCACTTCCCAGTATACCACCCCCTTCGTCCCGATCTGCATGGCTCAGGCCCTGGGGCTCATGGAAACCGATTTCAACGGCAGCGGCTCCTGCAACATTGAGGACATGAAGGATGCTCTGACGCAGTGGAACAGAGGCAATTCCTACGATATCCATGTTGTGGCCGACCGGGACCTGGCAGGCCAGGATTCGAACGCAGTAGTAGTCGAAGTGAGCAACATGGACGGTTATGCTTTCAGGTATTCGTACCATGAGACATCCATAGCCCCGTGCAGGATGATACTCACCAACCATCACAGAGTGCTCATCCCTCCTGTGGGCTGCTCCCGGTACAGCTGCCTTCTGGATTCGCTCACGACCGACCCTGACGTGACACTTGACCGTCTCTGGAACTTCATGGGGGCGGTGGGCTGGCCGGCGACCCCGGGCACGGGCGGGACCATACAGACGATGATATTCATGCCTGAGCAGCTCAGGACAGGCCTGGCCTTCGCATCCCTCTCCACACCAGCATACGAGAAGGACCCGGAGTGGATAGACTGGGCGGATATTTTCCCCAACCACACTCCGCAGGGCATCGAAGAAGCACCTGCTGAAATTCAGGGAGTCGCCATATACCCGAACCCATCTTCAAGTACGGTTACAATACTGAGCCCAACAACTCTTTCCTCGGTAATGATATTCGATATTTCGGGCAGGATCATGCAGGTCAGCAGCCCGGCTAACAGTGCCTATGTCACACTGGACCTGTCCATGCTGCCCCAGGGCCTTTACAGGATCCAGACGATTTCAGAAGAAGGGACAAGTTCCAGGGAGATAGTGGTCATCCATAAGTAAAGGTCCTTCTTGACAGCAGACTCTTTAAGCGCCTATAATTTCCGCTCCGCTGGCGGGTCGTCCAACGGTAGGACAATGGACTCTGGATCCATTTATTGGGGTTCGAATCCCTGCCCGCCAGCCATCAGTCTCTAGTGCGATCCCAAATCCAGTCATTTACCTTCATACCGGTGTTTGAGGGTGTTCCACAATCTCAGCTCTTTGTGGAAAGATCCGATCATGAATAAGTACATTTGGAACACATATAAGAATCCCGCCTCCCATTACAGAAGGCGGGGTTCCTATTTGACACTTAATTCGATAAGTATCCGATGCTGATCTGCTAAGCGCTAGCCAACTCGCTTTCTCTCAGTCCCTGCGCACCACGAAGCTCCCAGTGCTAACTTCCGTACCGACAGTGCACTGAAGCAGGTACACTCCGCTGGGCACGGGATTACCGTTACTCCGTCCGTCCCAGCGGAGGACGTCGCCTGTCTCGCTCATGCCGCTCCAGACGAGACGACCGGATACATCGAAGATCTTAACAAGAGCTTCCTCCGAAGTCTCCCGCGGGACCATGGGTATTGTGAACAGCCATTCCCCTCCGTCGCCGCTCCTGGCGACTTCCACAGGAAGCGCCTCGGCAACGGACGAACTCCTGGTCCCGTATACGCTGATCTCCGAGAGACCCCCGGCTCCGTACACCCTTACGTAGCGGATGTCCTCGATGTCTCTGGCCGTTCTGACATCGTAGGCGGAGTATTCCCTGTCACATCCGGCCAC
>CAZXEF010000201.1:0-4928 GCA_964639605.1 uncultured bacterium
GGACCTTCATGTAATGGTCCCTCAGACCGGCCTGAGGAGATGCATCAATGTTTCCAGCACGGCGGCCATCGTGGCGGCTGAGCTCCTGAGACGAAGGTACATGACCGGATAATGCCCCGGTTAGATCATTTTATCTGTCTATTCTTCTGTAACGCTATCGGATGTATCCAAGGTCCCTGAGCTGATTGTCCTCAGCATCACCGAAGGAAACCACAGGAGGGTCCGCCAGGGGCGGTGTCGACCAGTAATACTCTACAGCCTGAAGCATAGTGCTGCCGCTGACATCGATGGAATACTGCTCCAGGGGATCCTCGGAGAGGTCATAGAACTCCGTACCGCAATCTTCCACCCTCCAGATTATCTTGAGGTCCTCCCTCCTCACGGAAGCAGCTGGACCGCTCCACATGAGGTTGCTGGACGGCAGGTCCCTGGAGCCCGTGATGCTGCTGCCGAGAAGATCGATACCTGAACGGCCTGGAGGGACTTCCAGCTCCAGATACGACAGGACGGTGGGCAGGATGTCCACCTGTGAGCAGGGCCCATTCCTGATACTGCCGGCGGGAACGCCGGGGCCGCTGAGAATGAGCGGAACATGCAGCACTTCCTGGTAAAGTGTCCTTCCATGTTCGAGACCCGAGTGCTCCAGGAATTCCTCACCGTGATCGGCTGTGACGATCACAAGGGATCTCTCGGAGAGCCCGGTCATCCTGAGGTAATGGAGAAGCCTGCCTATCTGACTGTCCGTATAGGCTATCTCGCCGTCGTAGAGGTCGGTCATCATCCGGAGGCCGTGAAGAGAAAGACCTGCCTCACCTCTGTTCACAGCGAGTATCGTATCCATCATAAGCCCGGAGTACCCTGATTCGCCGGTGCCCCCCTCCTCGTTGAACATCACGTCATAGGGTGGAGGGGGATCGTATGGAATGTGGGGATCGTAGAAATGGACGACGACAAGGAACTTTTCATCCTCCTCCAGGTCCTCCAGCCATTGTATCACCGCATCCACTGTCTCACCTGCTCTTCTCGTACTTCTGTTCTCGGTGATCCCGCGGCAGTCGAAATGGTCGAAGCCCCTGTGAAAACCGAAATCCTCATTGAGGAAGATGACATTGAATATTCCGCATGATATCCAGCCCTTTGAATGCAGAATGCCCTGAAGGGTCTGGATCGATGATGACAGGCCGAAGAGCTCTCCTCCGGCGTAGCCTGCACCGTGTTCTCTGGGGGTCAGACCGGAGAGGATCGATGCAACTGAAGGAAGGGTCCAGGAACTCTGTGCCTGGGTCTCCATAAATGCGGTGCCTGCAGCCGCAAGGCTGTCAAGGGAAGGGGTTGTTCCCCTGTCGTATCCCCAGTACCCCAGGTGGTCAGCGCGGAGAGTATCTATTATCACAAGGATGACGCTGAGACTCTGAGTCCCTTCGATGTCACTCCTGCCGCACGACAGGATCACCAGGATCAGTATCGCGACTGAGGCAGCTTTGCACCGCATCAGTGCTGAGCCTCCAGCCAGTTCTCCCCGATACCCGTATCCACCACAATCGGCACCTCGAGTGAGAATGCCGAAGTCATCTCCGTCCTGAGTATATCCGCGACATCCTCCGCCATCTCCTTTGGCGCTGTGGCCACAAGCTCATCGTGCACCTGGAGGACCAGCCCCGCGTTGTCGATTTCCCTCAGACGCCTGTGGACACGCAGCATCGCCAGCTTGATCATATCCGCGGCGGAACCCTGGATCGTAGTATTCACGGCCATCCTCTCCATAGAGCTCCTGATCGCGCCCTTCGCCTTCGCCATACCCGGGAACTCCCTTTTCCTCCCCAGTATCGTCCTCGTCTCTCCGTTCTTCTCCGCGTATTCGACGCACTGGCTGAAATACGATTCCACCTCTGGGTATGTTTCGATGTACCGCTCAATTATCTCCGCCGCCTCTCCCCTGCCTATGTTCAGCCTGTTGCTCAGGCCCCAGGGACTGATTCCGTAGAGGATGGAAAAATTGACCTCCTTGGCCTTCCTCCTGTGCTCCGGGGAAGAATCACCGAAAATGGCCTCCGCGGTTCTTCCGTGTATGTCCTGGTTCTTCTCGTAGGCCTTTCTCATACTCCCCGGCCCGGCGAAGTGAGCCAGTATCCTCAGCTCTATCTGTGAGTAGTCGGCGGTGACGAAAACATGCCCCTGCCTCCCGGGGACGAAGCACTTCCTCACCTGGCGTCCTCTTTTTGTCCTGATCGGAATGTTCTGAAGGTTGGGATTGCTGGAGCTCAGCCTGCCGGTCGCCGCTACGGTCTGGCTGAAGCAAGTGTGAACGAGTCCGTCCCGCGGGCACAGGAATCCCGGCAATTTCCTGACGTAGGTGTTCAGAAGCTTGGACAGTTCTCTGTGCTCGATCACCGTGTCCACGAACTCGTGCTGGCCCCTGAGCTTCTCCAGCACTTCAATGCTGGATGAGTTGACCCCTGTGGAGGTCTTCCTGACCGGGGTCAGGCCGAGTTGTTCGAAAAGCACCTGCGACACCTGTGAAGGGCTGCTCAGGTTGAGCTGGAACCCTGCGGTACCGGCCGCCCTTTCCTCCAGCCCCGCTATTGCCATGGAGAATTCAGATTCCAGCTCGTGAAGCGACTGTATGTCCAGTCCCACGCCCCTGGCCTCCATGTCAGCTATCACCCTGACCAGGGGCAGTTCCACATCTCGGTAGATCGAAAGAAGCCTGGGATCCTCACTGAGCCTGTCCATCAGGAGACCGGACAGCTCCAGAGCGGTGGCGGAGTCGCACCCGCAGTAATCCGCTACCTTGTCGGTATCCACGTCGATCAGTGTCTCTGAGTTTCCCAGCACTTCCACGTATTCCTTCATCGGCCTTCCGAGCCAGGTCACGGAAAGGTTCGAAAGCGAATGGGACTGGATCTCGGGACGGAGCAGATAATCTGCTATCATTGGATCGCCGGCGAGGACCGGGATCCTCAGTCCGAGGTTCTCCAGCACATGCATGTCGTACTTCCCGTTCTGTGCCACAAGGTCCTTTCCCGCAAGCTTTCCTCCCAGGATTCCTATGGCCTGCTCCAGATCCAGCGCATTCGGTCCGGAAAGCGGCACGTACCAGGCGCTGCTGCCTGAGGTTGCAACGGAGAATCCTACCGGATCGGCCTGGAACGGGTCCCTGGAGGTCGTCTCTGTGTCGATGGCGACAGGCCCTTCATCGGACGGTCCCGGTCCCTGTTCCTTCAATTCGAGGACTGAGCGGACCACTTTAACGGAGCACCACGCTCCCACCGCTTCCTCCCGTATCGATCCGAACAGGTCATTCTCCTGACTCAGACCAAGCCTGTCAATTATGCTGGACATGCCCAGGGATCTCAGAAGCTCTACAGCTGCGGGTTCGTCCGGAGAGCCCATAGAAAGTTCATCGAGACTGAATCCTGCATCCCTTGCAGGGCACAGGGTGACAAGGCGCCTGCTGAGCTCCACCATTTCCCTGCTCTCTTCCAGCTTCTTCCGCACAGGAGGCGGGATCCGATCCAATGAAGCGTACACTCCTTCAAGATCGCCGTGGTCCCTCAGGAGCCCGATGGCAGTTTTCCTCCCGATACCCTTTGCTCCGGGGATATTGTCTGAGGCATCCCCCGTGAGGGCAAGGAAATCAGCCACCTGATCCGCCCTCACGCCCATTATTCCCTCCACGTCCCCTTTCCGTACAATGACATCCTGACCTTCCCCCCTGCCGGGTCTGATCACCGTCACCCTTTCCGAAGCCAGCTGAAGGAGGTCCTTGTCCGAAGACAGTATCTCAGCCCTGTTCCCACTCGAGCCTGCCTCCTGTGCCAGCCACGCGATTATATCGTCAGCCTCCAGGCCCTCCCTCTCCAGCAGCGGCACTCCCAGGGCGGGGATCAGTCTGCGGGCGTATTCAGACTGTTTCCTGAGCTCCTCTGGCATCGGGGGTCTGTTCGCCTTGTACTGCGGGTAGAGGCCCACCCTGAACGTGGGTCCGGGGTGGTCGAAGACCGCAGCAACGATGTCAGGACCCCTGGACTCCCTCCTGTCGAGGATCTCCCTGACCAGAAAGAACAGTCCGCTGGTATTGGTGCCGTCAGCCGCACGGAGCGGGTTCCTCATCATGGCGAAATGACCCCTGTACAGAAGTGCATGACAGTCGACCAGCAGAATGAGCTTCTCAGACATGTGAAGACACTTCCAACCCTGACATGCGAAGGAGGCCGAGAGATTCATCCAGGACCATCTGAGGGGTAATGTCGGAAAGGCATGCAGCACGACCCTTCGGGCAACTGCGTCTGAAACAGGGAGAACACTCCCTCGAGGATGTAACTTCCGCCGTGAACATGCCCGATGGCGCCGTCCAGAGGGGGGACGTGGAGCCGAATACGGTCACAGTCGGAACACCGAGGAACGCGGAGAGATGGACACCACCTGAATCGTTGCCCACCGTAAGAACGGATTTCAGAAGCCTCGATACCAGTTTGGAGAGGTCCAGTCCCGCCTCCACTGAACATGCCTCTCTGCCCCGGACAATTCCTTTCAGATCCTCCTCCTCACCTTCGGAACCGTAAAGGACCACAGGGAGACCGGTTCTCACTGCAACAAGTGAAGCCAGATCGCCGAAGCCCGGCCACCTCTTGGCACTTCCGTACCTGGCCACCGGGAAGAGCGCCGCATGCGGTTCCCCCGTGGGCTCCACAACGGGCTTTAGTACCACCGGGGGAGCCTGGCACCCGATCGCCGAAGCAAGCCTCGTATAATCCTCCGAATGATGGTGTTCCCTGCCGGCGGGCGGTTCAAGGGATTCCGTAAGCAGAAACCGCCTCATGTCCGTACTGTATCCCGTCCTTACCGGTATTCGTGAAAGAAATCCCTGCAGCGCCGACCTGAAGGAGCCGGTCATGAGGAGCAGGCGGTGGTTTTCGTTTTCGGGG
>CAZXEF010000202.1:0-4896 GCA_964639605.1 uncultured bacterium
CCTGGACCCCTTCGAGCTTTATTACGAGGCGGTACCGGCGACACAGGCGCTGTTTTCTCTTTTCTTCCTTCTTGGGATACTGCTTTCCATGAGGCTGCTGGAAACAGCCACACGGCGCGGAGGGTACCTGGTCCGGTCCGTCCTTGCCGGCTGCGCCTGGGCCGCAGCCTTCTACGTCAGACCGGTCTCGCTTCCCGTGATGGCTCTGGCCGCGCTCCTCCTGGCTTTCACCCCGCTGATGGGAAGGGTCCTCGCACGCTACCGTGAAGGCACCGGCGAGGTACCGGGAGGTGTCCTCTCGGTCAGGGGAGCTGCTTCGGCGATGACCATGCTGGGAGTTTTCGCAGTTCTGATGCTCCCCTGGGGGCTTCGCAACCAGTCGGTGACCGGGACCTTCAGGATCATGCCCGCCCAGGGAGGGGTGAACTTATGGGAGTACAACGGGAGGATATTCACCGAGCTGTTCGAGGGTGAGGCTCAGGGTGCACTAACACTCTACGGAGGCATTCGAAGGGAGTACATGGGCAGGCTGAACTCACCGGAGCTGGCTCAGTTCCCGGATTTCACCGATGAGCCGGAATGGGTCAGGGACAGCGTTCTCTACAGCAGGAACATCCGCTTCATGATAGCCAACCCCGTTCTCACGATGAGGCTCATTTTACTGCGCTTCGTGGAGATGTTCAAGCCCTTCCCGCTGAACTCCTTCTCCCCGCTGTACACCCTTGCGGGACTGCTGGCCATGTTCCCCGTGCTTTTCTTCCTTTGGGGCGGAACCGTCAGATGCGCCTTCCACGGAGGCATCACTGGATTCTACCTGTCGACCCTGGTTGCTGGCTATACGCTCATGCATCTCCTGACGGCAACGGGCACCCCTCACAGGGTAGCCATCGATTTTCCCATGGCAATACTGGCTGCCCTGGGCCTTTCCTACTCCGTCGTGAGGTACAGCGCCTGGAGGAGTCTGCGCGGTGGCTGACCTCCCTGTCCTGCTGGTCAAGACCCATGCCTTCGGCGACGCCCTGATGTGCACGCCGGCGGTGCGGGAACTGGTCCGGAGCGGAAGGACCCTATGGGCACTGACCGGACCTTCCGCCGCACCTGTCTGGGAGAGGGTCCCGGGGATCAGCAGGGTCTTCGTGGCTCCCGTCCCCCCATCCGGGGCCGCCGACGGCATGAGGCTTCTGAAATGGACCCGGGACATGCGGAGCGAGATACGCGGCACGGACCGTGCCCTTGTTTTCCAGGGCTCCCCATTCATCAGGAGGTGGGTCAGGTACCTGACCTCGACCACAGTGGTGTCCTGCGGTGGGGCCCCCCTTGGACCATGGGAGACGGTCTACCCCATGGAAACCGGGGAGCTTGCGGGGCAGGCCTTCGCCAGGGTGGCGGGAGTGGAGGTCTCAGACTGGAGGCCGGAGTTCCCCGTGAAGGAAATGGAGAAGAGATGGGCCGGAGAACTCGGCCTGCCTTTTCCCCTCTTCGCCATTGCCCCGGGGGGAGGCAGGAATCCCAGGGACACTGTGATGGAGAAGAGATGGCTGCCGGAAAGGTACGCCGAACTGGCCGGCAGGCTGTCATCCTCCGGAATGAGAACGGTACTGCTGGGAGGCGAAGACGACAGGGCCGCAGCTGCGGAAATGGCCCGATCAAGCAGCTGCAGTCTCCTGGACATGACCGGAAGGAGCACCTGGGGGCAGACCGCGGCCATACTCGACCGGTGCTGCGGCTTCCTTGGGGCGGACAGCGGAACCGCCCATCTCGCGGCTGCCAGGGGAATCCCGTCGGTGGTCCTCTTCGGACCCTCATCACCCTCGGCCCTCTACCCGGAAGGTCTTATCACCCCGGTGGCGGCCGGCGTCGACTGTTCTCCATGCTATTCCAACAGCCTCTTTCCCGGATGCAGGAATGATCGGGCCCTGTGCATGGAGTCCATCGAGCCCGAAGAAGTATGGCTGGCCCTGGCCCGGGTGCTGAACAATCCACCGGAAAGGCCCGAATGAGGATAACGGCTGTGAACCCCCCGTTCCTCCCCAATTACAGCAGGGGGCAGAGAAGCCCGGCTGTGACCAAGAGCGGCACCCTGTACTACCCCATATGGCTTGCCTACGCCGCAGGGGCGCTGGAGCAGGCCGGTCACGAAGTGGACCTTGTGGACGCCCCGGCTGAAGGGCTGGATACACGGCAGGCAAGGGAGAGGGTTCTTGCAGGCGGTCCGGGCCTGGTTTTGGTGGAGACTTCAACCCCTTCCATAGAGTCCGATGCCGCCTTCGCCGACAGCCTGGCCGGCGAGGGCATCACGGTCGTGCTTGTAGGGACCCATCCGTCCGCTCTTCCGGAAGAGACACTGAAGCTGGGAGAGGATTTCCAGGGAGTGGTGACCGGCGAGTACGAACTCCCGCTGCTTGGACTGGCCGACGCTCTGGAGAAGGGTCTCGACCCGGCCTCGGTGAAGGGCCTATGCCTCAGGACAAAGGGCGGCGGGGCGTTGCGCACCGGTGAAGGGGAGAGAGTGGAGGACCTGGACTCTATCCCATGGGTCAGCAGAGTATACGCCAGGCACCTTGACATTCCCAGGTACAACAATCCCAACGCCCTTCACCCCCAGGTGATGATCATGGGGGGCAGGGGCTGCCCGCACGGCTGCACGTTCTGCGTATTTCCCCAGACACTTCAGGGCAGGAGGTTCAGGAGGAGGTCGGTGCCGGACATAACCGGGGAGGTTCTATGGGTGCAGGAGAACATGCCCGGGGTCAGGGCCGTCTTCTTCGAGGACGATACAATATCCGCCGACATGAGGAGACTGCGGGAGCTGGCGGACTCCTTTGTCCGGAGCGGGGTTTCCGTATCCTGGACCTGCAACATGAGGGCCGATGTGGACCTCGAGACCCTTGAACTCTGCGCCCGGTCAGGATTGCGTTCGGTTTGCGTAGGCTTCGAGAGCGGAAGTGACAGGATGCTGGCCGCCATGCGCAAAGGTATAACGTCGAACATGTCCAGGGAGTTCATGGAGAACGCAAGAGCGGCAGGGATACTGGTTCACGGCTGCTTCATGGTAGGGACCATGGGGGAGACCCGTGAGACCATGGAAGAGACACTCCGATTAGCCCTGGAGCTGGACCCTGACACCGCGCAGTTCTACCCGATGATGGTGTACCCCGGTACTGAGGCCTACAGGCAGGCCGAGAGCTCGGGAAACCTCACAGCGTGCAGATGGAGGGACTGGCTCACCGAAGAGGGCCTTCACAACTGCGTCGTAAGGACGGAAAGCCTGACATCGGATGAACTGGTGGATTTCTGCGACATGGCAAGAAGGAGGTTCTACCTCCGTCCCGGCTACATCCTGAGAAAGCTGTGGAGGAGCCTGCGTGATCCCGACGAGGCGCACAGGACCCTGCGCGCCTTCGCCACTTTCCGAAGGTACCTTTTCAGAAGCTCGAGGCGAAGATGACCAAGCAGTTCCAGATCAGTGTAGTCGTTCCGGCATGGAACGATTTCGGAAACCTTGAGGAATGCCTCAGGGCCCTTTCGGAACAGACGGTCAGGGACAGGATGGAGGTAGTGGTCTCCCTGGACGGCGGAGACCCTGTCCCGCACCGCCTGGAACCGCTGACGGACAAGATCGTGTCAGGAGACCACGCAGGGCCCGCGGCGGCCAGGAACAGGGGTTTTCGAAGCTCGGAAGGCGATTATGTGCTGTTCACCGATTCCGATTGCGTCCCCGCCCCTGATTGGGCCGAGGAGATGACCGCGGTACTTGAGTCCGGGGCCGATGCAGTGAAGGGAGTCTATACGGAAGGCGGGAGGAAGTTCATCCAGAGGCTGGCGAGGTACAGCCTTCTGGAAAGGAACATGGACGTGGACATGGTGGACACATACTCCGCTGGTTACAGGAGGGAAGTGATGGAAGCTTCCGGGGGATTCGACGAGTCGTTCCCCTTTCCTGATCACGAGGACGTGGACCTCTCGTACAGGATGGCCTCCATGGGCTTCGTCATGAGGTTCGCCCCCGGGGCCGGGGTGTCACACAGACACAGGGATTCATGGATCGCTTACTTCAGAATGAAGCACGGAAGGGGGAGATGGCGGACAAAGGTCCTGAGGAAGTATCCAAGGAAGGCCGGGTCCGATTCCTATACACCCGCATGCATGAGGCTTCAGATAGCGCTTTGTACGCTGCTTCCCGCGATGCTCCTGCTGCTGGCGGTCTCACCGGTCCCCCTTGTCGCATGGTCGGCCATGTTTCTCCTTTCCACGATCCCTCTTGCCCTCAAGGCTCTGGGGCATGATCCCGTACTCACGCCCCTGGTACCTCTCTTTTCCCTCTGGAGGGGTTGCGCACTGTCATCTGGGCTTCTGAGAGGTATATTCGGCCCCGACAAGGAGGCGGAATGAAGCTGGCCCCTGCCCGAAGAGCCGACCGGGTTCTGATGATCCTGTTCATGCTGGTGGACCTCATCACCATACCCATGGTCTTCATGATGATCTGGGTCCTGAGGACGGTCATACTGGTGGACATGCTGCCTGAATTCCATCACAGCGTGGGGCTCTACCTGACGGCGCTACCCGTGGTGGCCGTGCTCTGGGTATTCTCCTTCGCAAGGGCAGGGCTGTACGTGCCAAGGAGGCATCCGGGGGGAATGGGTGAGATACAGAGGCTCCTCCGTGCCTGTGCCACCCTTCTCATCTCGCTCATGGCAGCCAGCTACCTTGCAAGGATGGAATACTCAAGGCTGATGCTGTTCATGTTCATCGGGGCAGCTTTCCCGATCTCCGCACTGGCCAGGTTCGCTGCAAGGCAGGTGGCGCAGAGGGTGGCCCCGGTAAGGGAAGTACCCAGGATACTGGTTGTTGGTACCGGCGAGGTGGCCTCCAGGGTAGTGAGATCACTGAGCAGGC
>CAZXEF010000203.1:0-4889 GCA_964639605.1 uncultured bacterium
CACATTGGCCAGGGCTATGCCGGTTGACATTATACCCTGACCGCCGAATCCGGAGACCCTCAGGGCCACTTTCCTGAAGATGGCATCGGGATTCTTCCTGAGATTTGTTGTCTTCAGGTTGCCGTACCCGAGTATCTTCATGACGTCGCCGGGGTCCATTATCGGTACGGGGCGCTCTACGGTGTAGGGCTGGTCCGAGTTATCCCGGTAGGTGTCCAGCGGGAACCTGGGTATCATGTTCTCCTTTATCCAGTTCTGCGACTGCACGGCGTCCATCTTCCATCCGCTGGGACACATGCTGAGGACCTCCACGAAGGAGAAGCCCTTCCTGTCCATAGCGTTCTGAATGCCCTTCCGTACGGCTGCCCTTGTCTTGCGGATGTTGGGCATGTCATGCAGAGAGGTCCTGGCGATGTACACCGGTGCCGTCAGCTGGTTCATCAGTTCGCACATCTGGATAGGATATCCATCGGTCCTGATGTTCCTGCCGTAGGGAGTGGTGGTTGTCTTCTGCCCCTCCAGGGTTGTCGGGGCCATCTGGCCGCCTGTCATTCCGTATATTGCGTTGTTCACGAAGAATACTACTATGTTCTCGCCGCGGTTCGCGGCCTGGAGGATATTGTTCCCGCCTATGGCGGCAAGATCGCCGTCACCCTGGTAGCTTATGACTATGGAGTTCGGATTGGCGCGGGACACCGCAGACGCCACGGCAGGGGCTCTGCCGTGGGCCACCTGCAGGTTGCCGGTGTCGAAGTAGTAGTAAGCGAACACGCTGCAGCCTACGGGGCTGATCACGATGGACTTGTCCACCACATCAAAATCCTCAAGCGCCTCGGCTATGAGCTTGTGGAGAATGCCATGTCCGCATCCCGGACAGTAGTGGGTCCTGTCCTTCTCCGCCCCGGGCTTGTGCTTGTATACGTCAATGAAACCCCTGGGTTTTCTGAGTACCGTCTTCTGTGCCATGATCACACCCCATACAGTTCGGAGACTTTTTCAACGATCTCCAGGGCGGAAGGAACATTGCCGCCCATCCTAATGTGAAGGTCGGATATCATCTTTCCCCTTAGAGCTAAGTTAACGTCGTTCACGAGCTGCCCGTTGGACATCTCTACGGTGAGGATGCCCTTGATCCCCCTGTCGGGAAGGGCCAATATCTGCTCGTTGGGGAAGGGGAACAGCGTTACGGGCCTGAACATTCCCAGTTTCACACCCCTGTCCCTGGCCAGGTCGACTGCGGAGCGAAGGACCCGGCTGACGCTTCCGTAGCCTATGGCCGCTATCTCCGCGTCGTCCATCCTGTATTCCTCGACCCTGACCTCGTTCTTCTGTACAAGGGCGTACTTTCTGGCAAGCTCTTCGTTCCACCGTTCAAGGTCATCGTGATCGAGGTAGATGGAATTGATCAGATGCTTTGAATCCGCCGTGCCCCTGACAGCCCAGTCGCTCTTGTCAGGGAACTTGGATACCGGTTCGGGGAGTTCCACCGCTTCCATCATCTGGCCTATCACGCCGTCGGTCAGGACGAATACGGGATTGCGATACTTGTCGGCAAGCTCGAAGGCGAGCATGGTGAGGTCGCACATTTCCTGTGCCGAGTTGGGTGCAAGGACGATATTCTTGTAGTTACCGTGTCCCCCTCCCTTTACCACCTGGTTGTAATCCCCCTGCTCAGGACCGATGTTGCCCAGTCCGGGACCTCCCCGCATGATGTCCACCACCACGCATGGAAGAGCCGAACCGGCGCAGTACGAAAGACCCTCCTGCTTGAGACTGATTCCCGGACCGGAGCTTCCTGTCATGACCCGCTGGCCGCACCCCGCTGCTCCGTAGACCATGTTGATGGCCGCAACTTCGCTCTCGGCCTGGAGGAAGATCCTTCCGAGCTTGGGGAAGATGGCTGCAGCGGATTCCGCGATCTCGCTGGCAGGAGTGATGGGATAGCCGTAATACGCCTTGCAACCTGCAAGTGCGGCACCGTAGACCGCTGCGTGGTTACCTTTCATCAGCTTTCTCGGCATTCAGCTCACCTCCTCAGGCACGTAGTCCTTCAGGTAGACTGTGACAGCGCTGGGTTCCGGACAGACGTAGAAGCAGTTACCGCAGCCTATGCAGCCCTCACCTGCATACTCCGAATAATGGAACCCCTTCGAGTTCAGCTTCGGAGAGATCATCAGAACATCCTTCGGGCATGCGGCCACGCAGAGACCGCACCCCTTGCAGATATCCGGATCGATCTCGGGACACGGGTATTCCCTGTGTTCGCTCACTGTCAGACCTCCCGGTTCGTGTCAGATTTCATGAGATTGATGCTCATTTTGATATAGTGCACTGAAAGATTAACCAAAATGAGGCTTAAGTCAACGCGAAAATCCTGTTTTGTACTGGAAAGAGGGTTCAGGGAATCACCTGCAGGTCGGTCCCGTCCGTGGTCATGATGAAGGTCCCGTCAAGGTCGGTCCTGTAGATAACGGCTCCGTAGCTTTCCAGCCTGTCGATCACTTCATCGTGGGGGTGCCCGTAGGGATTGCCGTAACCCACCTCTATGGCAGCGTAGGTAGGGTCAACCTCGGAGAGGAACTCAATCGAGGTGGAAGTGTAGGAACCATGGTGCCCCACCTTGAGCACATCGGCCGAGATGTCGGTAATGTAGCCCTGTGCCAGTGCATCGAGGACAACATCCTCACCATCCTCCGTCTCAAGGTCTCCCGTGAACAGGAATGACACATCCTGGAATGTGACCCTGAGCACCACCGATGCGTTATTCGGATTATCGCCCAGGGGTTCCACGGGATGAAGGCACTCCACAGTGAGGTCTTCGTCCCATTCAAGGATGTCACCTCTTCTCGGGGTGATGAAGTCGGACCCGTTCAAGTCGATGGCATCCAGGTAATCGTAGTAGGTGGATGTCGTATAGGGCAGCCCGGAATCCCAGACGGTCGCTACTGGCACATTCTCGAGGACACCGATAAGGCCTCCGATGTGGTCCGAATGGGGATGCGTGCCTACGATTCCGTCAAGGCTGTCGGCCCCCAGGCTGTCCAGCAGGGGCAGCACCTTCTCCACCCCGCAGCTCCAGCTTCCTGACCTGTCGCCGCCGTCTATGAGGTAGAACCTGCTTCCCGGAGTCTTGATAAGAATCACGTCACCGGAGTAGTAACTGTTGTGAGAGGGATCGATGAAGAATACCGTGAGCCGGGGAGTGAGATCCGGGGTGGTTACTACTATCTCGTTGCTCCAGGAGCTGAGGTCGCTGTCGTCTATGGTCTCAAGTGCGTAGTAGTAAGGTGTCAGACCTTCCACATTGTTGTCCTGGAAGGTCAGCGTACCTGCTTCATCTATCTCGCATATCAATGTGGCTGAGAATGGGTCAGTCTCGATGCCGGGAACAAGGGAGCGGTAGAGTCTATAGCTTCTGAAATCGCCGTCAGGGCACTGGGACCATTCGAGAGTTATCTGACCGAATAAGCCGTTCCCGGTATAGGAACCGGCAAGATATGAGGGTTCCGGAGGTGTCGCAGGCGGGACTTCGATGACCTCCTCGTTGCTCCAGGAGTCCTGATCGTTATCGTTCACCGTGCGAATGACGTAGTAGTAGGTCCCGCCTTCACTTATACCTGCGTCGGTCCAGGCTGTGCTGGACACGCTGGAGAAGATGACGCAGGTATCTGCGTTCTCCGGGTTCTCGGCTATTCCGGAGCTCTGGGACCTGTAGATTGCGTACCAGCCAAAATCATCATCGGGGCATTGGGTCCACACTGCAAGGGCCTGGTAGCTGTACTTCCCCCCGGGATCCATAGGAGACCAAGGATGAACGCTCACTGCCCGGCCTGCGCTTGCAGGACCTTCGATATCCTGCTCGAGGGATACGGTCAGGATGGACGGTGTGGGACTCCCGGCATCAACCGGTCCCGAGGGATCGCTGCAGGAGATGAGGACAGTCACCAATATGATGCTGATGATGACTGCGGTTTTCGCTCGCTCCCTCATTGGTCCTCCCGGTGTATCTTGAACCGAAGGAATATAATCCTTCGAGGCATACCCGGCTAACGCGACGGCGGGATCACTGGTTTCATCGCCGACGCAGTGTCTATATTCATTCCATACAGAGTAACATGATCGGCTGCCTGCGGTTCCGGGCGGATCCGGGAGGGAGGGATGATTTGGAGTATTTCGCACAGGACGATGGAAAGTACGTCTCAAAGGGTCTACCCGGCATGGCGGGTGGTTCCGGTGCGGTGAGGATAGCGATATCGATCCTGCCTATCGTGGTCATGGCAGGGATATTCTTCAAATCAGCCGGCGGAGTTGTGGATACGGAGACGATGTTCCCATTCCTCATCATGGGGTCTGTATTCATCCTCAGTTCGATAATCGCTGCGGTGATCAGACGAAAGAGCCACGGCTCCGGCGTTGTGGTGGACCAGATGAAGGGTACCATCACATACAGGAAACCGGGAGGCCAGAGGTATACGGTTCCCCTGTCCACTGTGAGGGAGATAGGTCTCCAAACATCGGGTGAGGACTTGTACGCCTACTCGGAGAAGAAAAAAATCGGTGCCCTGGTCTATCTGATGACGATGGATGACAAGAGAATTCCCCTGGCTTACAGCAGACAGGGTCACGAATTCAGACAGTTCGCCGACGAACTGTCCGTAATAACGTCCCTTCCCGTCAGGGAGCATACCGGTGGGGAGCAGTGATGGAGGCCTATGAGATCCTTGCAGCAGTAGGTCTGGCTTCCGTTATCTGGGGTATAGTATCCCTGATCAGAATCGTTTCCTACCTGAGTTCCAGGGGAACGAAGATCAACTTCGTATTCATAAGGCTTCTAACCTTCAAGTACGTGAACCAGTACAGGAACATGACCAGAGAAGAGACCGGAAGGA
>CAZXEF010000204.1:0-4868 GCA_964639605.1 uncultured bacterium
CGTCGGTGTGGATAGAGAAAGCCGTTTATGGGTAAAGTCAGGCAGAGGAGAAACCGCTTCACCGGCCTTTGATCTTTTCAGCTTGGAAGATGGGTCCTTGATTGATTCAATCGTAACTTCATTACCGCCCATTGCCAGATTCTGGAATATCAAAGTAAGCGATAATGGAATACTTGGCTGGGATCACAATCCAGATGATTATCCTAGGATATATATGCTTGAATTAAACGAAATAAGTGAGCTCTGATAGACATAGATAAGTTCACAGCAATTGAATGAACCTGCCACAGTCGCTTGAAAACCGGCCTGGCAGTCACTTGTGCAGGTTATTCATGCTGTTCAATACTCAGGCAGTACAAGGGGAATCATGGACCAGACAGATGATTTCGTGTACTCATATGATGATGAAGCTGAGGCCACCGGATGGTACGGGCCGGAGGTTGCCTTCGGTCTGTCATACGCTTTTATCAAGCCTGGCCAGTCACTGCTGGATATAGGGATCGGCACCGGTCTGGGATCGATCCTGTTCCGCAAGGCAGGTCTGGAGATCCATGGCATGGATATCTCTCCGCAGATGCTGGACGCTTGCCGCAGCAAGGGGTTTACGTCTCTGCATCTGCATGACCTGTGTAAGATACCCTACCCTTTCAATAGTGAGAGCATGGACCATGCAGTGTGCTGTGGAGTTCTACAGTTTTTCAGCGATCTTTCACCGGTGTTCCAGGAAGCCGGCCGCATCCTCAAAAAGGGCGGCCTGTTTGTTTTCATAGTCGGTGATCGCCAGGAGAACGGGGTTTCTTCGATAGAGGTGGGAGCCGAACACACTCATTCGGACAGAACCGTGACGATGTACACGCACAGCGTTGAGCAGATCTCTGAATGGATGGGGTTGAATGGCTTTGAGCCTGTCAGGAACCTTCCCTTTACGGTATTCATGGATAGGGAGAGAATTCATGGTATGCCGGCCAGATGCTACCTTGCGAGGAAAGGGATGGTTTAGTCCTGGCATCGACGGCAGAGATGATTATTGTAATTACGGCATGGGAATGCGGTCGATTGGAAGAATGAAAAAGATATCGGAAGAAATACTGTACAAAGGAACATGGCTTTCGCTGAAGAAGGCCGTTTATACAGGCAGAGATAGCGAGAGAATCGAGTGGGAAAGCGTCGAGAGGAATAACCATTCCTGCTCCTTCGGAATAATCGCTAAACTCATCCCTTCATGCAGGTACATCCTGATAAAGCAGTTCCGGCAGGCCATAGACAATTATGTCATCGCTCTTCCGGCTGGAATTGTCGATCCCGGCAATTTGGAAAAGAACCTCAGAGATGCCTGCATCCTGCAGGAATTGAAGGAAGAGACGGGCTACACCGGCATGTTAACCGGCGAAAGCCCGATACTGAAACTCAATCCGGCGATCATGGATAATGACTTCCTGATGGTATCAGTTGAAATAGACGAGAACAGTCCCGAGAACAGTAATCCCGCTCAACGGCTTGAACCGGCTGAAGAGATAGAGATAGTACTGATGGAACGGGAAAGAATAAGGGATTTCTTGCTGGAACAGAACAGGATCGGTGTTTCTGTTAGCGCGGGGGTATGGTTCTTAGTAGACGGATTCAATTAAGATCTTCCAAGCTGATCCAGCAGAAGAATGATGCAGGATATCATTCCTGCATGCAGAAGCCTTATTATCGAGAGTAAGTGAACTCACAAGGAATGGAGGACTACGGTGTCAAAGAAACTATGGGGTATGATGGCCTGCACCGAAGAACTCGAAGCGGATGTCAGGATGTACGAAGCCATGTTCGGCATGACATCCATCGAAGAATGGGATGGCTGCAAGAGTTTCGATTTCGGGAACGCCAAACTGTACGTGATGAACGCTCCAAATGCAGCACCGATCATGGTAGTACAGGTTGAGGACATCAAAACCGAGATCGAAGGTCTTCGCAGAGACGGATTTGAGGTGATGGACCCATTTGAGGTGCAGGCTGGCATCTTCACTTTCTACCAGGACAGGAAGGGTACACAGTACGGTCTCCTTCAGCCGTCCTCTGAGTGATATGCATGACAGGCGGCTGCAGCGGAATGGCCTCCATGATGGAGTATGATCTGACATATCGCAATCCGCTGAGCGCTGTACGGAGCATGTAGAAATACACCGGGGGTATTGATGGAAACATTATCCTTCGAGGAGTCTATTCCCCTGATCAGTGCTCTTTATGATGGGGTCATGACGGCAGGCATTCAGGAATCCCTGGATGTATTTGGCGAAGCCGGTTCAAGACCGGAGAACCGATGTGCCGGATCCATTGCACAGAACCTTCTTGCAGGAAATGATTTCCAGACATCATTCCTTAATGCTGATCCTCTGCTTCCAGATCCCCTGAACGGAATAATCATTTCCGGTTACCTGAACAGCGTTCTGGATCATGCCCTTGAAGACATCAGCGATGCCCTGGCCGCTCCTAAGCAGGATGCAGTTATTAATGATAGACTTCTGTCCCTTGCAGATAAGTACAACCAGTGTTCAACATCAGAGATCTGCCAGGGGTGTTTCGAACGTGAATTGCGCGGTCTTCTATCCCAGGCCAGAGCTCTGAGCGCGAGAATTGTTGAACTGGAGCAAAATGGTGAATCATTCCTTAACCAGTACTTCATAGCAGCAGAGATGGCTGAATTTGTAAGACCATCTCATTCTTTAGTATACAGGACGTTTCAGAGCAAGTTCGAAGCCGCATGCGAAGGTGATGGGATACTCAGGGCCGAACATCAAGCCTATCATGTTACGAAGACGGATCTTGCTTCATATTCGATCTGGTTGGATAATGAAGAGGTTCTTCAGGTAGTGTTCAAGGGTATTCAATGACGGCTGAACATCTGAATGAATCAACCGCCTGTCAGAGTCTGTGTTAGCAGGTAGCAGCGCTGGTTGAGCTGAGTGCAAGTTGGAGATGCACATGAAGGCAGATGAAGTCAAATCCATTGTGTTAAGTCTTGGTGCAGACCTCTGCGGTATTGCATCTGTGGACAGGTTCTCTTCAGCTCCGAAGGGGTTTCATCCCCTCGATATTTCACCGGATTGCCGATCGGTGCTGGTATTTGCGAAAAAGCTCCCGTCCGGCTCTCTGTTCGCCTCAAGCTGTATCCCCTACACCTACTTCAACCGGCTCATCTGCGAAGAAGTAGATCGTCTGACCCTCGCCCTGTCTCTAAGACTGGAAGCCCTCGGCATTCTTAATGTTCCAATTCCCTCCGACGATCCGTCTGAGTTCTGGGAGGCAAAGCGGAGCTGCGCCAGAGGCATTCTATCCCTTCGTCATGCCGGTTATCTGGCAGGACTGGGCGTTCTGGGAAGAAACACTCTGCTGGTGAATGACAGACTGGGGAACATGATCCAGCTTGGAGCCCTGCTGCTGAACGAGGAACTGGATGCAGACCCAGTCGCGGATTACCAGGCCTGTCCGGAAGGATGTCATCTCTGCATCCAGGCCTGCCCGCAGGATGCTCTTGACGGGATGACCGTGAATCAGCAGGCCTGCAGGCCTCTGTCCAACTACCGGAATGAAAGAGGCTTCATACTGAAGAAGTGCTGGGAGTGCCGCAAGGTATGTCCCAACAGCTCAGGAATCATTGACAGGAACAGGGTCACTTAATCACTTGGTGAAGCCAACCGTCTGCAGCGGCAGCTCATTACGGCAGTCACTCCTTTGAACGAGACAAAGGTTGATGAGTCGATCCATACTCAAGCTCCAGGTCACTGTCCACAAGTTATAAGAGTTGATAGAGATCATTTCACATAAGAGTGGCAGTACAGTGATTCAGCGTATTAAACAGATACAAGTGCATTCCTGGATAGACAACAGAATTCAGCAGAACTGTATGTGGAGCTAAGATACAAAACTGATAAAACTCCAGAGGAAATTCTGGAACAGGTCGACCTATCTGTACTATAGATAAACAAATATGTAGTTGTAAAAGTGCTGGGGATCGGCTTTGGTTGCGAAGTGGAGTCAACTGTGTTCAATGACAACGGGTCTGGAGGTCAGTATCGATTCATTTCATTCTTTCGCTAAAATGGGCACCGGGATAAAACGTACGAGCGAAAGGAGAAACGGGAATGAGTGCGAGGAAGTGCACGCAGAGGCTGGTCCTGCTACTGCTTCTTCCCCTGTGGGTGGCCTGTTCCATCTTAGAGTCTTCCGGTCCGGAGAGTGTTCTTGGTCCCGCCGACATCGTTGAACATCTGCGTGCCGCTTGCGAGGATAGGAGTATAGCCGATTACTCCGACTGCCTTGATGACAGCTTCATGTTCCATCTTCACGAGAGCGACTGGCCCTACCCTCCTCAGCAGTTGCCTGCGGATACTTCCTGGGACAGGGAGCTTGAAGTCCACTTCAGCGACAGGATGTTCGCTGAAGCCGATTCCATCGAGCTTATACTCGATACAACACAGCCTTATATTTGGCCCGATGATCCGTCAGCATTGGGCATGGAATGCCCCTTCCGGCTGGAAGTCTTCTGCCAGGACGGCAGTTATACGGCGGACGGGCAGGCAGTGTTCAGGTTCATCCGATCTACTGGTGGCGACTGGATCATCGATTACTGGAAGGACTGCTCAGTTCTGGACGAACCCGGGGAATATACGTGGGGTAACATCAAGGCATTGTTCTAGCAGGATACAGGGCTTTTTCTACTGCATTCCCGCATTGAAGTCCCAGGAGTGGAATACCAGGTTTTGAAGACAATGAATGATAATATCCTGATGCGGACCACTTTGGTGGCATCCCTGTTCACATCGGTAGTGATCGTGGCGCTGCCCCTGCTTATACATTTGCTTACCCGCGGTCTTCTGGTGGTTGAT
>CAZXEF010000205.1:0-4795 GCA_964639605.1 uncultured bacterium
GCGTTCATGGAGAGCCTGTTCATATCCCGCACCTTTCGGTGATGTCGGCCAGGAATACTCTCAATGCGCACTCTGTCTCCCCAGGGTGGGAAAGCCAAACATAGTGCCCCGCCGCTTCCACGGTCACCTGTACCGCATTCCTCATCAGGGCGGCCAGCTGTCTCGCCGGCCAAGATGGCCTTATGTCCTGCCCGGCATGAATGAACACTGCCGGTGTGTCCAGTTCCGATACTCTTTTCGGGAAGTCCGGCGCCTTGATGTAGTCGTACCATGAACGGTTGACCCGGATGTTGACCTCGTCGTTGCCGGGGTAGGCATCGTCCGGCCTGTTCTCGCCCGTTTCGTACAGAGCGCGATGGTAGCCTTCCCGCCAGTCCACGTCGTGCTGGGCGCCGTTGCCGCACATGTATATCAGCCCCGTGACCCTGTCGGGATGCTCCAGGGTGTATGCAAGGGCCAGGTTGGCCCCCCACGAATGCCCGCCTGCCACCCATCTTTCTATGCCGTGGTGCTTTCTTAGTATCTCTATATCGGAAATGGTCGTCACGAGATCGTAGGGACCGTCATCGGATGACCTGCCGCAGCCCCTCTGGTCAAAGCGCACGGTCAACGCCAGATCGTCGATCATGGCTGCCACAGGACCAAGGTAGTCGGCGGCTCCCGGGCCGCCGCTGCAGAGGAGCAGGGGCACTCCCGAACCCGACCTGCAGGTCCACAGCGATGCGCTACCCGACCCTACGTACTCCTCTTTGCACATTGACGCGGTTATCCCCACTCACTGCTTCCAGGGGCGGTGAATGACGACGAGGTCAGTATTGCCCCAGTTTGTTTAGCTTCCTGGCCCGTTTCTCGAAGAGCCTGAAGACCAGTATGCCCACTACGAGGTAGAAGATACTGTTGCCTGCTACATACAGGTACCACCATGCCGGGAAGGTCGCGTCTCCCGTGATCTGCATGTTTATTGTCCGCGCTCCCGCCAGGAAGGGCAGGAGGGAATAGGTGGTGAAAGGGTAGACCGGCAGCAGCATTAGGCCTATCATGCCGAAGGAGAGAATGCCGTAGACTGCGTTTATCCGCTTGTGGATCAGACCTATCCCGCCCATCATGAACCCTATGCCGTTGAGGGAGAGCAGCGACAGCAGAAGCATGCCGTAGAAGTAGGGCAGGTTCACCGAATGGTACCTGCCCGTGGTCAGCATGGCCAGGTAGAGCAGCACTGTTATGAAGAAGAAGTTGAACAGCGTGGCCAGGATGGCCTTGCTGAGGAAGATGAGTTCCGAACCCAGCGGGGAGAGGTAGAGCTGCTCCAGGGTCCCCTTCTGTGATTCCTCGAGTACGATGCCGCCCGTACCCTGTAACGCGAACATGGCGCTCATCCAAAGCACGTATCCCACGACCATGGAATCGAGGGAACCCGCCTGGATGTTCTGCCCGGCAATGGATTTCACGCCCCAGAACATGCCTAAGAAGATGACGTACATCACGACAACCATTGAAACGGTGTTGAACATGTAGCGCTTCATGCTCCACAGCGTCATCCTTGTTTCCGCCGCAAGGAGGCTGACTATTCCCATATCTTGCCGATCAGATCAAGGAAGATATCCTCCAGGCTGGATTCCACCACCCGGAGGTCTTCCAGCGCGATCCCGTGCCCCTGGACCATTGTGAGGACGTCCAGCAGCTGTATGGGCGCATCCAGGCGCAGGTTCACGGTCACCTCCCCCGAGGCCGAGTGTTCTACCACGGCCCCGAAGTCGTCGGTTATCCTGTCCCGGAAGTCCTCGCTTACTGGACCGCTAAGCTTCAGAAGATATATCTTGTTCGCGAACTTCTGCCTGAGACTTGTGATGGTCTCGTGGGAAACGATAGTGCCTTCCCTGATGATCAGTACCCTGTCGCACACGGACTCAACGAATGACATGTCGTGGGATGTTATCAGTATGGTCTTGCCGTCTTCCTTCACCAGCGACCTGAGCATACCGCGAACTGAGGAGGAGGTCTCGACGTCCAGCCCCAGTGTAGGCTCATCCAGAAGGAGGATCTCGGGGTCATGGACCAGGGCGCAGGCGAGGGCGGTCTTCTGCTTCATGCCGCTGGAGAATTCCCTTACCTCCTTGTCCCTCACATCATCCAGCCCCAGTTCGGCCAGCAGCCGGTCTATCCTGGTGGTTACGGACCTTCTTGAGTAACCCTTGATCCCGGCGAAGTATATCAGGTTCTCCTCCGGGGAGAGGTACCAGTAGATGTTCCTGGCTCCCTCCAGGATGGCTCCCATGTGCTTTACGGCCTTCGTCCTGCTCTGCCGGACACTATTGTCCTTCACCGTAATGGAACCGCTGTCGAAGGTTATCAGCCCCAGGATGGACTTGAGGGTCGTGGTCTTGCCGGAGCCGTTGGGGCCGAGTATGCCGAGTATCTCGCCCTTCCGGGCCTGGAACGAGATGTTGTCCACTGCCACCAGGTCTCCGTAGGTCTTTCGCAGGCCGTCCACACTGATGATGCTCAATTAATGACCCCTCCAGCAGGAATGTCTCGTTCAGCCCCGATAAGGATGGCAGGAGCAGCTGCCCTGGAAGCTCTGAATATAGGGTCAGCCTCCATCATTTCAAAAAAACCCGATCGGTAACCGTCCAGCTGGTTATCCGGCGGTTATCATGCCTTCAAGAACGCTGGTAACGGCTGGTTCAAAATCCTCGATCCTGGCGACGGTGCTGATATCGGCGGTCTTCTCCAGTTCCAGAATGATCTCATGGCCGAGGTAATGGCCGCAGTGTTTTCTGCCGCTGATATCGAACCAGGAACCGAAGAATGGCTTTACATCCTCTCCCATTTCCACCGCCTGCAGGAATTTGCCCGCGAGCCAAATACGGTTGTCCTCGCACCATTCCAGCCAGTCCGGCCCGTTGACACCTCTTCCCACGTTCCAGCTGTCATGTTCCATTATCAGGTGCTCGCACCTCTGGGCGAAACCCTCGGTGTAGAGCTGCCAGAAGGGTCCGGAGCCCCCGCTGAGGTCGGGGTCCTCCCTCAGGATGCCCTGGAAAGCATGGCCCAGCTCATGTGCCAGAAGGCCTCGGAGAGATACCTCATCGGTCCATCCGCACTCGGCGATCATCTCAAGGCCCAGGAGGATGGCCTGGGAACCCTCCAGTTCCGTTACCCAGCCTGCGCCGCATCCGATGCCTACGTAAAGCACGTAGAGGATATTCAGTTCCATTCCGAAGGAGTCCTCTGCGGTTCTGTGGACCTGGTCCGTGATCACAGAAAGCAGGGCCCTTGCCCGGCCCATGCCTTCGATCCTCTCCTGCAGGAACGGGAACACCCTCTCTTTTGCGACTTCCCGCCAGTCGAGGGACATGCTACGGTAGTCATTTATCTGTTTCTCAAGGAGTTCGGGCCATTTCACCATGTACTCCCCGGCCCAGCCCCTGATCCGGGAATCGATATCCTCTTCGCTGAACCTGTCCCAGAAAGACAGAAAGTCCGAAAATGTGTCGACAGTCTTATTCATCCGCTTCCAGTCTCTTTCCCATGCTGACTACATCATCAACTCCGTAGCCCATGTTCCTGTAGAAATCTATTACCTGTTGATTGGCCGACCTCACCTGAAGGTTCACCTTGGGGCAACCGGCATCCTTCAACAGGTGCTCCGCCCTCTCCATCATCAGCCTTCCGATACCCCTCCGCATGAGGTCCGGGTGGACCGCCAGATAGTTGATCCATCCCCTGTGGCCCTCGTAACCGGCCATCACGGTGGCCACCACCCGGTCTCCCGACGATCCCACCAGGAACATATCAGGCTGGACCGACATCTTGCGCCGTATGTCCTTTCGAGGGTCGTTCCACGGCACCACCAGACCGCATTCCTTCCATAACCGGACCACGGCTTCTTCATCCCTCTTGTGAAATGGCCGGACGGATATCTGCATCCTGTCTCCAATCCCATCGATCCCAGTACTCCCGGTCAAGGGTTCTTCAGACCCGGGCTCCGTCTATCTCCGCGGCCGGCAGTTCCGGGGCACGAGATACGCAAGGCTCCGGATAAAGGATTCGATCCATGTTTCAGTCCATCACTTCCCGGACCTGTCCGCCAGGAGTATACCTCCTACTGCAATATTCTCGGGCGCGTTCTCCTTAATTATCACCACGAAGGCCTCCCTGTTCAGCCCGTAGGCCTCCTGGACGGCATCCGTGATCTTTTCCACCAGTTTCCTCTTCCTGTCCATATCACCGAGTCTGGGTCCCTCGATCTCGATGTTAGGCATTATCATCTCCCTTCAACGTACCCGTGCAGTTTCGTCACGAATGAAAGCGCTGTCAGCATTATACATGTTTTCTCCCGTCATCAGGAGACTCGTCCCTGAAGACGGGTCTGCCGGCAGTACACTCCATCGTATTTTCGGGTTATGTAAGATTAAAATATACAATAAAGGGCAATAAATACTAAGTTAATGAAGGAGGAATTAATGGTATTGACAAGGCTCTTTCATTTATTTGTATATTACATCTGTGCCCAATTGTGGGTGCAAGAAAGGACGTTTCAAATGGCTGGGAAGAAGATCCCGGAGAAGAAGGCCAAACCCGTAAAGACCGAGAAGCCCAAGAAGACCAAGAAGGCCAAGAAGAAGTAAGACCGGACCGTCTGGAAGATCGGGAATCACTTCTGCGGACAGACTGAAAACCCGATACTTAATCAGGTGCTGATGGTCAGGGCTGAGGAGGACGGAAATCCGCTCAGCCCTGATCCTTTTTTTTGCGCATGCCTTTATTAGAGCTTCCCGCACCCGCGACATCA
>CAZXEF010000206.1:0-3879 GCA_964639605.1 uncultured bacterium
ACCGCACGAGTCTCTGGAAATATTCTGTGATCTCATCGCGGACAACGCCTTGCAGTATGTCTGCAACCAATACAATTAGCTGCTATATTCAGTTGGTCATAGAAAAGGAGGGATTCATGTCCAAGGGACAAGACGCCAAGAAGAACGTCAAGAAGAAACCGGAAAAAACGCTGAAGGAGAAACGCAGGGAAAAGAAGGCGAAGAGGGACAAAGCTTAGCCCCTGCTCCGCATAGTAATGAAATATACTTGCACCGTCAGGGATTGATTCCCGATTGCTGAAGAACGGCTGTAGACTTGTGTCAACCGCAGTGTCAGGTCAAGCAGTCTGATGCACTGACACACGTTGAACATTGATCGCATTCCGGGTCGGGCATGCCGCCATGTCGAGACCGTAAGTGCAGAGAAGGAGTTCAGGCCGGCTTCATTCTAGGTCAGGCCATGCCTGGAACATCCCGTGATCGGCTGAAACCGGTGATGATGTTCCGATCCTGTTCGCGCAGAAATAATTGACAAATTGATGCTTGTTCGTATATCCCGGTAGAGTAACGGGAGCATGGACTATGATAGAAAACGGACCGGGGTGGTCCGGGCTTGTACGAATGGAGTAGGGAATGAATTCACTGACGTGTCATGGAATAGCGGGATTCCTGATCATGGTTCTTCTTGCTCCGGGGACCGCAGTGTCCCAGTGGAGCCCGGACTCGCTCCAGAACCTTGAGATCTGCGACCTGGGCGGTGACCAGGTCGTGCCGAAGATTTCAGCCACCTCGGACGGCGGATGCTTCATATCCTGGTTCGATTCCAGGAGCAGTGGTTACTGCATGTACATCCAGCGTCTCGACTCCCTGGGCAATGAGATGTTCGGAGACGACGGGCTTATGGTCAGCGATCATCCCCAGATGAGCTGGCTGGTGGATTACGACCTGGCAGTGGACCCCAACGACAATGCAGTACTGGCTTTCTCCGACATTAGGTACACGGGGGACCTGGACGTGACCGCGTACATGATCGGAAGCGACGGTTCCTTCATTTGGGGCGACGACGGTATTTGCCTTTCCGACACCACAGCTCTATGGTTCGAGCCTGCTGCCAAGGTGACGGTCACACCGGAAGGCAACACTGTCGTCTGCTGGGGAAGGTCTGATGTTGAGTATGAGATCGTTTTCCAGAAGATATCACCTTCCGGCATTAAACTCTGGGGACAGAACGGTATCGTCTGGACCAGCGGCGAATCTGACCTGTCCGCCCCCGATGTTGCCTCTGCCGGACAGGACAGCGTGGTTGCCATTTGGAAGAGCTCCACGGGAAGCTACCCGGCACAGATAACGCACCTCTATGCACAGAAGTTCGATATATCGGGCGACATGGCATGGGGCGACACGTACATGCTCATCTACGACGGAGGGGCCATTACGCCGTGGAACTATCCCGAACTGGCATCCGACGGTCAGGGAGGGGCCGTATACTTCTGGTACGATGCACCGAGCCTGTCCGAGTTCAACGTTTGGGTTCAGAGGGTGGACGCGAACGGGAACATGCTGTTCCCCATGAACGGGGCCCAGGCCTCCACCAATTCCAGCGACCGTCTTCACATGAACCCGTCAGCCGTATACTATCCCTCAGGGGATCAGACCTTCGTCTTCTGGGTAGAGACGAACGCCAACCAGACGATGTTCGGTATGTACGGACAGCGATTCTCATCCACAGGTGCCAGGGAGTGGACCGACAGCGGCCTGCAGCTGGTACCCCTGGGTGGCGACCAGGTGTCCTTCGTCAGGGCCCTGGATGAAGGGGGCGGGATCTATGCCGGATATCTCGTAGGAAACAGTGGCACTGCCGTAAGGACCATCAGGGTAGGTTACGACGGCACAGCCGAATGGGGACCGGTTACGCTCTCTGCCGCGAGCCTTGGCGGAAAGGACGACCTGGTGACATGCGGGGGCTACTGTCAGAGCGCCCTATACGCCTGGACCGACTATCGGAACGATTACGGCACATACGCTCAGAACATCAATACCGACGGCACTCTCGGACCCCAGACAGGAATAGAGGGCGCCACGGTTCCTGCAGATCTTGAGCTGACTTTATATCCAAGTCCATCGAAGGGGGCGGTTACCGTATCATTCTGTCTGTCATCAGGCGGCAGCGTCCTGCTGGAGGTTTACGACATCACCGGAAGGCTGGTGGATACAATGGAATCGGAGGGACTTGGGGCCGGTTCCCATAGCATAAGCTGGGACGGGAGAAGTGCGGCGCCCGGGATTTATTTTATCCGTTTCACATCCGAAGATGGAGAGTTGTCGAGACGACTGGTCATCCTGTAAGGAAGGAATCCTGAAGGATCACGAGTTGCTGTTCACGGGTTGCTTTCTCATCAGCGGAGATGGCGCTGCAGGAGAAATGGACTGAAGGTGAGAGGGATAGATATGTCCCTCCAGTCTTTACATTCATTGCCATGTGGCTATACTTTCCAGACAGTTGAATTCTATACGCACATAAGCGGAAGTGTTTCAGGGAAACCCGGATTGGATGATCATGAGGATAACAGCAGCGGTCCTGCTTTCATTGTTCCTTTCCGCCGCAGATGCCGGCGAACTAACCGTTTCGATACCCCTTGATCCCTCTGTCATCGATATAAGCGACGCGGGTATCTACAGCACCGTAACCGGGACGGGTATGGGACTACTGGGCCTGGTTGGCGCGCCTTCCCTTCCTGCATACACGGAGCGTATAGCTCTCCCAACGGGCTGTTCCGCCGGCGGGATAGAAGTACTGGAGGCCCGGTATAGTCCTTTGAGGGGGCGTTTCGACGTAATGCCCTATCAGACACCGGTGCCTATTTCTCTTATGGGAGCCGGAGTGGAGTTCACGGAACCCGACCCCGTGATATACGGTTCCGGAGAATTCTACCCCGCAGCACCGATTGAGTTCAGGGGCTCCAGTGTCATAATGGGGATCCCGGTCGCCTACATCAGTGTTCATCCTGCCAGGTGGAACCCTGCCTCGGGCGCCATCGAACTCCTTTCCTCACTCACTCTGAACGTGACCTTCGAGAGCGATCCCGAGGCAATAACGGTACAAAGGAGGAGCGCCCAGAGCGAGGCCAGGGCAAGGGAGATCGTAATGAATACCGTGGCCAACCCTGAGGGTGTCTCGGGCTCCGGGGCAGCCATAGTCGACTCCAGGGATCTTGCATACGGCGAGTACGTGATCATAGCCACCGAGGACTACCAGAGCTATGCACAGGAACTTGCCGAATGGAAGACTTCCAAGGGTGTCCCCGCCTCGGTGGTCACGACCCAGTGGATAGACTCCAACTACAGCCTATACGACCTCGAGCAGGAGATCAGGGCCTTCCTGACCGACTGCAGGGACGAGGGGGTCGAGTACGTCCTGATCTATGGCGATGACAATGTAATCCCCGGAAGGGACGCCAAGATATCCGACGGTTTCACTACCGTGGAATTCCCTCCTGTCGATCTTTACTGGTCGGACATAAACGACATGGTCCCCGGAGCCGACCTTTGGGACAGTAACAACAACCACGTATGGGGCCAGTTCGGGATCGACCAGGTGGACTACCACCCTGACCTCTGGGTTGGCAGGGCAAGTGTGAACAGCACCGGTGAGTGCGAGATCTTCAACGACAAGGTGTTCATATACGAACAGATAATGACCGTCGACTACTTCGAGGACTCGCCAAGGGAACTGAGGATAGGCTACACCACCGAGATGCTGTGGCCAGGCTGCTACGGGTCCGCCGGGGCGGAACTGATATCGGAGTACGTTCCCGACGGATGGGCGGAGGAGAAATGCTACGATTCCGAGGGTAACAACAGTTATGCCATTACCGACAGCATGCTGAATTCGAGTCCTCA
>CAZXEF010000206.1:3889-4768 GCA_964639605.1 uncultured bacterium
ATCATGTCTACCATTCCAGTCACGGAGCAGCCACGCTGTTCTCCCTTCCCGGAGGGTACTACACCACAGCCGATTTCATGAACCTCGACAACATTGCGAACGGTGGTCTTCCCGCCATCTGGAACTCAATCTCCTGTCTCATCGGGCACCTTGATGGCTACGAGTGCATGGGAGACGCATGGAACAACTCCCCCGGGGGAGGGGGCTTCGGGTCGTTCAACGCCAGATACGGCTACGGCAACCCGGGCAACCCGGGCTACGGCACGAGCGAGATACTGAGCCGGTATTTCTACGACGTGATGTGGAACGACGACCTCTACATTCTCGGCGCGGCCCACTCCATGGGGAATGACGAGATGTCGCCTCCGGGAGGCAACATAGAGGACTGGTGCGTGAAGGAATACAACCTGTTCGGCGACCCGGAGCTGCCCATGTGGTTCGTGGAAGCCGTCCAGCTGGAGGCTGATCATGTGGCATCCATCTCAGGCTCATCCACGGTTACCGTCACCGTCTCCGCTGCAGGCTCACCGGTAGAAGGCGCGAGGGTATGCCTTCAGAAGGGTGACTGGAAGACCGGCGAGATATACATGGTGGAGAACACCGACGCTTCGGGCCAGTGCAGCTTCTATGTGAATCCGGTATCCACGGGAAGTATATCCGTGGTGGCCTGGACTCGCGACCATATCTGCTACACAGGGAGCATCGATGTGACCGGGACGGGTATGGAGGAAGGCGCGGGACAGGCCTGGGTGAACGGACTGGGCGCGGTATATCCCAGCCCCGCCATGAGCAGTGTCACGATACCCTTCAGCCTTGCGTCCGATGGCGAGGTCAGGGTAGATGTCTTCGATATCTCCGGCAGGCTGGCGGCCACCGTAT
>CAZXEF010000207.1:0-4714 GCA_964639605.1 uncultured bacterium
TCGTCCACGGCTATGGGGTCTATGCCCGCGAAGGGCTCGTCAAGGAGAAGGAAGGCCGGGTCGGTTACCAGCGCCCTGGCTATCTCCACCCTCCTTCTCTCCCCACCGGAGAGGGTGAAAGCCTTCTGGTCAGCCACTTTCTCTATGCCCAGATCCGACAGCAGCTTTGCCTGCCTCTCCTTCCTCTCCCTCTTGCGAAGTCCCGTCGTCTCCAGGATGCTCATGAGGTTGTCCGCCACGGTCATCTTCCTGAAAACACTGGACTCCTGTGGCAGATACCCGATGCCAAGCCTGCAACGCCGGTACATGGGAAGATGGGTCAGCCTGATGTCGTCCATGAAAACATCACCGGAGTCGGGGGTGATGAACCCGACTATCTGGTTGAAGGTCGTGGTCTTACCGGCCCCGTTAGGGCCCAGCAGGCCCACGGTCTCCCCCCTGCTCACCGAAACGGACACTCCGTTGACCACCGCCCTTTTCCGGTATTTCTTGACCAGGTCTTCGGTCCTCAGGACCCGGGGTCCCGGGGAGGCGGCTGTTCTCTCGCTCAAGGGTTACCTCCAAGGTAGCTGTAGGTTCCTGTCACGCTTCCCGATACGATAACCTCCACAGCTTCGCCGTTCTCGAAGCTGATGCTCATCGTGTTCCCCCTGACGGTGTTCATCTCATCCCTCTGCGCGGCATCACCTCCCGACTTCATCCTCAGCAGAGCCGCACCTGTGAGCATTACCGAATCCGGGTCGCCGTCGTAGAATTCGAAGAAGGCGCTTTCAGACGAGAACCAGGTTTCCGCCGGGGGATCCTGACCTGTATCAAGGAAATAACCGGCGGCGTCCCCCTCCACCCTCACCTGGCGGGGATCGCCAGAGTCATCCAGCTGTATCTCCATCCAGTCTCCCGAGAGCTCACTGCCCTCTGATTCCAGTACAGGTGAGCCGAAGAACTCGAACCTCTCCTCATCACCGAAATACCTCAGGTATTCCGAGGTGGACCTGAAGTCCCTGGCCGGCATCAGTACCGTGGCATTGCCCTGGGCTTCTGCGGAGTTGTCATCGGGGAAGAACTCCAGCCTGTCAGCCGTCACCGTGAGGCTGTCACCCTCCATCACCCTTCTCAGGATAGGATCGACGGTAATGAAGAGGCTGCCCCTCTCCCTGTCGTACAGAGCGTACTGGCCCTCGACATAACCCAGGGAAGGACCCGTCATGACCACATCCTCCCTGGCGGTGGCCTTGCCTGACTGGCGGAAATAGACTACTTCCCGAGCGTTCAGGACGGTCTGCCCGTCGGTAAGCTCCACGTTCCCCGTCATGGTGATAATGCCCGCGGCCTTGATGTACTCCAGGTACATGGACGTTCCGGTCAGTGTATCAGCGGTCACTGTCACATTGCCGTAGAAGGACGCATTGCCGGAGTTCTGCCAGACGGTGCCACTGTCTGACGTGACCGTCACTTCACCGTCTGTGACGGAAACGTTCCCGACGAGGTCGATCACCAGTTCACCATCTGCAACTTCCCTGCTGAAGGCCCTGTCGGCGCTGGTTGTGAACACACCGCTGCCGGCGAGAATAAGACAGATCAGGGTCAGGCTCTGGTCAATCAATCTCCAGCTCCCCTGAGTAGACCGCTGTGAATTCATCCTCTATGTCCACACCCGCCACGGCACCAAGTCCCGTATCCAGGTCCACTCCCCTGCCGGAGAGCAGTGTGCTTCCCGCCGAATCGGGGATGGTCATCACCACGAGGCAGTCACTGTGAAAAGTCTCAAGGCTGTCATTCCAGATTATCTCCTCCGTCTCCAGATGCCTTCCATCATCCGTATCGGCTATGACCTCACCCCATATCCTCATCAGCCCCGATCGCAGCTCGACCCTTCCGGAATCGCCCCTGAGCATTGTGGTGGGTATATCCTCCTCGAAGAAGGTCAGGTCTACGCCCGAAAGGATGAGCAGGCTGTCCCCTTCGGTGTATACGGCCAGGTCGCTGACAAGCCGCCAGGACCTGTCACCGGCTATGGATTGCACAAGAGTGAAATCCTCTACGGTCTGGACAGGCTCCCGATCGGAGTCAAGCTCCGCCTGTTCACCGCTACCGCAGGCCAGGAGCCCGGCCAGGACGGCGAGCCCAGCGCTCATGTATCCATACCCATTGTTCCGGGTCCTCAACGATCCATTCCTCGATCCTATTCGTAAGGTCAGCCGTAAGTCTCAGGTAACCATTGTCATCCCTGTATCCGTCCAGGTCAAGGGGTTCATCGATCTGCACGACATAGCCGCCGCCCGCCCTTCTTGATATATGCAGAGTGAGAACGGGAATATCAAACCTGAGGGCAAGGCGCGCCGGACCCACGGGGGTCCTGGCGGGAAGGCCCAGAAAATCAACGAAGCCGCTTTCGACGCCCATGGTGTCCTGGTCGATCAAGATACCCACTGCGGTGTTGTCCCGCAACACCCTCATCAGCCGCACCAGACCGCTTCCCCTGTCTATGGTCACAGTGCCGTGGCGGGACCTCAGGCTGTCCAGGTAATCCGCCGCGCTCCCCCTCCCGATCTTCCTGGTCACAACCCCCACATCGTGCCCCAGGAGAGACACCGCCCTGGGTATCAGCTCCCATGCAGAGTAGTGGGCCGTGATAGCCATGGCCCCCCTTCCGTGGGACAGCGCCCTCTGCATGTGCTCTGCGCCCCTGACCTCCACCGATTTCATGAAGATCCTGTCGGAGCGCGAATTCAGCCTCAGAAAGTCCAGGATACCTCTGATGAGGTTACCGTATACCTTCCAGAGCCTCACTTCCAGGCCGGAGGGCTGGATGACGTGCTTCCTGTTGATCCGGAATATCTCTCTTGACCTTCCGGGCACCATGGAAGCCAGAACACCGAGAAGGGTGGAAAGGGGACGGGCCAGCCACCCGGGGGTCATGACGGCAAGGAAGACCACGAGCCTGGCCGCGGGAAGCTGAAGCGAGCGCCTGAGTCTGCGGAATGGAAGGCGGAAAGCCATTACAAGTTATTTCACACCGGCCTGCAGACAGTCGTGCAGGTACAGTATGCCCACGGGCAGCCGGTCATGATCGGTGACCACCAGTGAGGTTATTCCCCTCTCCTCCATCCTGGCCGTGGCCACCGAGGCAAGCTCCCCGGAATTGCATGTGACCGGATCGCGTATCAGGACATCCCCCAGCTGAAGGTCGAGTACGTTCATCCTGCTCTTCATGAGCCTTCCCAGGTCGCCGTAAACGAAAATACCGCTGAGCCTCCCGGACCCGTCGGTAGCGAAGCAGACTCCCCTGTGCGCCGTCATCGTCGCTATAGCCTCGGAGAGGGGGACCGACTCTTTCATGACCGGCAGAGGTCCGGGATCCATCAGGTCCGAGACTCTGGTGAGAAGCTTCCTGCCCAGGATTCCGCCGGGGTGAAACTGGGCGAAGTCCTCCGGTGAGAAATTCCTCATGTTCAGCAGGGCCATTGCCAGTGCATCGCCCAGGGCCATCATCGCCGTAGTGCTGGCAGTGGGAGCAAGGTCATGGGGACAAGCCTCCTTCATATCGGGAAGGGGCAGGACCACATCGGCAGCTCTGGACAAAAGGGAATCGCCGCTTCCTGTTATGGCCACCACCGGTATGCCGAGCCTTTCGAAGCAGGGCAGGAGCAGGGCTATCTCCTCGGTTTCCCCGCTCTTGGACAGGACCAGGGCGGTATCCCCCTTCTGAAGCAGCCCGAGGTCACCGTGGACCCCCTCGGAGGGGTGAAGGAAGTAGGCAGGGCTTCCGGTGCTGGTCATGGTTGCCGCTATCTTCCTTCCCACATGGCCGGATTTCCCCATCCCGCAGATGACTATCTTGCCCCTTGCCTCCGCCAGTAGCGAGACGGCGCCGGCGAAGCTGCCCGAAGCCAGGGCACCCGCCTCCCTTATCCAGGAGACTTCGATCTCAAGCACCCTTAGGGCTTCCCGGTACAGGTCATCCATGGCCAAGCTCCCCGAGTATGAGGTTCGCCACTTCCCGTACAGCACCGCAGCCTCCGGCCTGCTCGGTAACGATGTCGCAACTTGCCCTGACAGCAGGATGGGCATCGGCGGGACATGCCCCTACCCCGGCAGCCCTGATGGCAGGGAGGTCCATGAGGCCGTCGCCCATGAAAAGCGCCTGCCGGCATTCAATGGAAAGGTGGCGGCAAACCGTTCTCAGCGACTCCTCCTTCATGGGACTCCCGAGACAGAGAAGCTCGATACCAAGGTCCGCCGCCCTTCTGCGGGTGGCGGGAAAGTCCCTGAACGAGATCAGCGCCACCGGGAAATCAAGTCTCCGCAGCTCAACAAGGCCAGCGCCGTCACCGGCGCTGAAACGCTGCATCACGCCCCGGGCACTGTAGTAGAGACCGCCGTCGGTCAGAACCCCGTCAACGTCGAGTGCCAGCAGTTTTATTTCCGAAAGCGGTATCACAGGCCCTCCCAGTGTGCAAGGGAGTCCCTTACCATCCTATCCAGGGCCGGCAGGTCGACCATCGTCGCGGAATCGCTCAATGCCTCCGAGGGACATGGGTGGGCTTCGATGAAAAGACCGTCGACCCCCCAGGCGGCACCGGCCCTGGCCAGAGCCTGAGCGAATTCTCTGCTGCCTCCGCTGCTGTCCCCGGCAGCTCCCGGCAGCTGGAGGGAATGTGTCACGTCAAGGATTACCCTGGCAGCGAATTCCTTCATTACGGAGAGGGACCTG
>CAZXEF010000208.1:0-4573 GCA_964639605.1 uncultured bacterium
GTTACCGATATGGTTCCAAACCCGACAGAGTCCGGGATGTCCTTTGTATTAAGGAACGTCGAATCAGATCTCAATGTTGCCGTTTACTATTTGACCGGCATGATGATTTCCACCGATGATCTCCAGACTAATTCCGACACTGTAATGTACCATTGGCGCGGCGAGTATGCGAACGGGGAGAAGCTTCCCGATGGAGCATATTGGTTGAGAGCAACGGACAGCTCCGGTGATGTTGTCGTCATCAGGAGTATGATTCTTCACTGACGGCTCAGTGTCTTTCAGGGATATCGGGCAGGAATTGATATCTGCAGTGAGTGGTGGATAACACATTGCTTGACCTCCTGCAGATTTATAAGATGTTGATGAAGCTCTGAAAGCTTCTATTCAGAAACACCTTCTTCTGCAAGACAATCTCTGAGACTCTCCGTCCCTTGCGATGGGAACCGCCCGTTCATCTACATCATAATGGACAGCGTCACGGGACCGGTTCTTCTTATCGGCCGCATGTTGAAACAGGCAGAATAGCTAGAGCTTCCGACAACACTCATTCCCGGGAGCTGTCATGCTTGCGGAAGAAGCTCGAGGTGAGCTCCCTCGCATCCCCTGCGATGCCTTTCAATCCTTTCAGTCTGATGTGTTTCCACAACAGGCCGGGTATCCTGGTCAGCGGTTTTCGCATGAGGTAACTGCGGCCTATCTGCCCCTGTGCCCACTCCTTCAGCCTTTGAAGTTCTTTATCGGGCATCTCCGTAAGGTTCACGAGAAGCTGGTCGGCAGCGTTCATTCTTTCAAGGAAGGACTCAACATCCGGGATGAGACCGGCATCCACAGCCTGCCGGAAGATCTCGGTTCCAGGGTAGGGAGTTACGTAGAGCATCGGTGCGGTGATGTCAGCCTGTTTGCAGAACTCGACGGTTTCCCTGACCGTTTCCTCCGTCTCGCCGAACATTCCGATTATGAATGAACCCTCAGCGTGGATACCCGCTTCCCTGGTCATTCTTATTCCCCTCAGGCAATCTTCGGCGCTGACGTTGCGTTTCATCCTCTCGAGCATCCTGTCACTGCCGGATTCGATACCGAAGGATATCCAGTCACATCCTGACCGGCGCATCTCTTTCAGCATTTCCGGATCCACCAGGTTCACCCGGCCGATGCAGCTCCATCCGATATTCGGAAGCCTGCTTCTGAGAAGCCTGCATGTCTCCAGTACGAATTCCCTGTCACTTGTGAACAGGTCGTCCGGAAAACCCGTGTATTCGATACCGAACCTTTCCACAAGCTCCTCGATCTCGTTCACTATGGATGCGGGAGAACGACGCCTCACTTTCCTTCCGTAGATATGGTAGCAGTACACGCAGCTGTATGGGCAACCCCTGCTTGCTACTACCTCCAGATGAGGCTGGGTCTTCTGCCTGTGGTCCATGCTCGTGATGTAATTCTCCACGGGGAAGAGTCCCCAGGCGGGATGGGGCAGGGAATCCAGGTCGGAATGCATAGTCCTGGTTTCCGAGTAGACAAGCTCCGCACTGCTCAGAAAGGCAAGACCCGGAACCTTCCTCCAGTCAGCTCCGCTACTGAATGTCCGGACAAGTTCCGCGGATGTTATCTCTCCCTCTCCGAGGACAACAGCGTCCAGCATGCATCTGCGCAAGTACAGCTCGGGCATGGTCGAAGCGCCGCTGTTCCCGGCCACCATCATCACATTCGGCAGGAGTCCTCTGAGTCTGGTCCCGAGTTCCCTCACTATCCGGAACCTGGTAACCATTCCCCCCAAACCCACTATCGAAGGATCGCTTTCAACCACCAGTTCGAGGGCGCGGTTCAAGGACAGGTCATCGCCCTCCATGTCGACAACGGTTACCTTCGCCCCTGCCTGCTCCATGGCGGCAGCCACATATGCCAGACCGAAGGGGAAATACTTGGATCGTTTCCCTTCACCGTAGTTGGGATACACGAGAGTGACATTCATTCAGGGTGTTCCTTCCAGCATAATCCAGGAGGTGCTCGGTCAAACCGATGGTTCATAATATTCACCTCCACAGGCTTCCGGCGCAACATCGACACAACCACGCATTACTGATGATCGCTGTCGGGAAGACCGATGATGAACGAAGCAGCCACAAGCAGTTCCTCGGTTTCTGCCACATTTGATGATTTCTCAGTGGTGTCAAAAGACTCGCCATAATTGTGCATGTAAAAAGATGGAGGTTGAAGGAAACCGGATTTCATGGCGGAACCTGCGATATCAGGATGCTTCTCCAGGACAATGTCAGGTCTTTCGAGATTCCGCCGGCACATGAGTCTGTTCTGCAGGCGCGTCCGTTCTTCCTTTGCACTGAACACAGATAGCCAGGACCGACACTGCATTCAATCTCTGATAGATATGGATCAGCAAAAAGCAGTTGATTCCAATCCCGGTAAACAGTCCTGCAATGATATTCAGGATTAGTATCCATGATGCATCACTATTTCAGGCGACATGAACAACGGCAGAGGTTCATGATCTGATTGACCTTGGTATTCGATTGTTGGTATTTTCGTTATTCGATTCACAGTATCCGGGCAGCGATTCAGACCGAAACGGAGAAAGCCATAGGCGGCAGTCATCAGAGGGTTCTACTGGTACAATCCTACTGGGCCCCACCCGGGCAGGACTCAACTTCCAGCCCGGTATATCCGCTGGGACTCGTATACCTGGCCACCGCCATTTCCGGGAAGCATACGGTGAGGTTCATTGATCTTTGCGTATCGGAAAGCCCATGGATAGAACTATCCGACGCTATTGCAGAATTCCGTCCTGATATTGTGGGGATATCGATAAGGAATGCTGACGCATTCGGGTATTCAGATATCGTCTCAAACGACCATTCATCGATATCATTCTGCCTGAATAATCTCACTGAAACGCTGAATGTCATAAGTGAGGCCGGGTTCACGGGGAGGGTCGTTCTGGGAGGGCAGGCATTCTCCATGTTTCCGGAACGCATCATGGCGCACTCCGACCTTATAGATTTCGGCGTGTTCCTTGAGGGCGAGAGTACATTTTCCGAGCTTCTTGACAATCTGGATGCGCCTGAATCGGTGAAGGGGCTGTATTTTCGCAGGAACGGTGAAACAGTGTTTACCGGCAGAAGAGAACATACAGATCTTTCAAGAATCGGCTCCCCGGATAGAAGCCTCATGCCTGCGGATACATATGTAAAAAGTCCGGAAGGGATCGGTATACAATCAAAAAGGGGATGCATACTATCCTGCAGCTACTGCATATATCCCTATTTGAGCGGATCTAAATTGCGGCTGAGGGAACCTTCTGCCGTTGCGGAGGAAATGGAAGAACTGGCCGGGCGGAAGATCGATTGTGTTCATTTTGTAGACCCTGTGTTCAATATCCCGCAGAACCACGCAGAAGACATATGCAGGGAGATAATTCACAGAGGGATAAAAATGAAATGGATCGCCTGGTTCCATCCCCGGTTTCTGGACAAGGAGTTCGTCCGTCTCTGTGAAGAAGCCGGTTGCGTGAAATTCGAGCTTTCTCCTGACGCCTACGGGCAGAAGGGGCTTGATGCTCTGAAGAAGCAGATGACCACAGAAGACATCAGGAAGAGCCTCAGGCTGGCCAGGGATCTTTCCACCAGCACCATCACCTATAATTTTCTGATAAACCATCCCGGGGAGACAGTGCTCTCGTTCTTGAGGAAACTGGTTTTCTGTACCAGAGTGAAGCTTGTTCTCAATAGAAAGGCCAGGATAGAACTGCTGAATCACATCAGGATCCTACCCGGTACAGAGGTTCATGAACAGGCACTCCGTGATGGCATCATCGAGCACGATACCGATATGCTGCCAGTATGCTATGCAGACATGAAGCCCCTGTTCTACAAAAGATCGAAAATCGTGAATGTATTCTACAGACTACTCGTATCCATCCTGAAGATAAAGAACAAACTAGCGCGCAATCCATGACATTCTTCAAATGGTTCTCTTCGAGCAAGAGCAAAGGCAGCGGGTTTTCCCTCATGTCCGCCGGGAACCTCCTTGTTGTTCTGCTGACCTTCGTAAGGCAGATCGAAATCGCCAGGGTTTTCGGAACCGACTGGAAAACCGATGCCTTTGCCGTTGCTCTTGTACTGCCGCTATTGCTGAGAGAAGCAATTGCACACACTATTGCGGCTTCCTTTATTCCCATTTACTCCACTGTAGCCGCCCGGAAAAACCATGAATCGTCTTCGGAATTCATCAGCAGGGTGATCAACTGGATCTCCGCGGCAGGTATTGCCGTATGTGCTCTTCTCTTCCTGTACAGCGGCAGTATTATCTCATTGATCGGGCCTGGATTGAGTACAGCGCAGACCGATATTGCATCAGCCATGCAGAAGATAATCATACCTATCGTGCTCCTCAGTTCTCTGAGCGGAATTCTTCAGGGAGTCTGCAACTATCAGAGGAGATTCGCCCTGACGGCGGTACTCAGGCTTGCGGAGATATCGGCTTCTCTGCTGGTCGTTTTTCTCTTCAACAGAACCATGGGCATCTTCGTTCTCCCCGTTTCGGTGCTTTCAGGGTCGGTCGT
>CAZXEF010000209.1:0-4558 GCA_964639605.1 uncultured bacterium
TGGACAGGTACAGGGTCCGCGCCACTCCCGTGGTGGCCGGGGTCGGCCTGACCTCAGGAGCCGGCTACCTCAGGCGGAACGGCACGGACAGCCTTGCACGCGGTGAGACTTCGTCCGTGGACCTTTCCGGTACACCCGTATCGGGCCACCTCAAGCCCTTCGCCGGTTTCAGCCTCTCGAGAGAGTCATGGCAGGACAGCCTTTCCGGCTCTGTCAGGACCGGCTTCACGGGTCTTTCCCTGTCAAACGGAGCATCGAACGCGATGCTCAGGCTGGAGCTCAAGAAGGACACCAGGACCGGAGGGCTCTCGCCCGGGCCCCTTACCGTATGGCGGGCGCGGCTGGAAGGCCAGGGGCCCCTTGGCGAGCTGAGGTACAGGGGCAGCATCGAACACTCCTCCACTTCCTACGAGCTGGGCGGGGAACTGCGGGCGGATGCCATAAGGATGACCATCACCGGCACACTGGACGATATCTGGTCGGAGACGGTGTACAGCGGTTCGGGAACGGTAAGCAGGTCCCTTGACGTGATCTACGTATTCGTGGGGGAGGGCGAGGGCAATTACAGCTACGACCCGGAAAGCGGACAGTACTACCCCGACCCCGACGGGGACTACATCGTAAGCTATCAGCCTGGAAACCAGGGACAGACTGTAACTTCGGCCACACTTGAGACCACATTATCCTACGTGGAGGAATCCTCCGGCTTGAGCGCCGTGATCAGGCTCGCCTCGAGCAACGGTGACGACAGGGCGAAGGCCCTGCTTCTCTACGGAGCATTCGATGGCGACCAGGAGGGTGGATACAGTCTGGACCTCTCTCCATGGTTCAGATGGCGGGAGGGTCTACTGACCAGGCTGAGCTTCACCGGGAAGTACAGCGACCAGAGGATCTCCTACAGCGTAGCGGGTCTCAGGGAGAATAGAATATGGTCACTGAGAGCGGCGCCTGAACTGACTCCTTTCGAGGAACTGGTCATAGACATCTCAGGCAGGATATGGAGGGAGGAGGAGGAACTGTACTCCCCAAGGGATACGAGGGGGATAAGACTGGAGGTGGATCCGACGGTGGAGGCGGCCCGTGGTTTCAAGCCGGGTTTGCTCGCCGCCTGGGAGTCACGCCGGGAGGTGATCTCCGACCTGTCCAGCTATATGCTGGAAGCCGGTCCGCACCTCTCCTGGACCGGAGGCGGCTGGACCGCCACCGCAAGGGTCACCGCCGGCTACATCCCCGGAGAAGGGGAGCTTCCCGCATGGTTCTTCGACGGGAGCGACACGGGAGTTGCATGGAGAGCTACTGCAAGGGTGGGGAAGAGCCTGGCATCGGGTCTGGACATAAGCCTCTTCTACTGGGGGAGAAGACCGGCCGGGAGCCAGTGGAACCACAGGGCGGGCCTGGAGGGGACGGTGAACTTCTGAGAATGATCCTTTTCCTTTGCTTCCTCACCGTTTCAGGCACTGTAGCGGACCCAGTGCAGGTCGTCATCGAAGGCAGCCCGCCGGTCCCTCTTCTCTTCCAGCTCGACATCGATTCCGTCACCGTGTCCGATTCATCGATAGCCCTGCTGCAGGAGCGGATGCTCCAGTGGTACCTGGAGGAGGGTTATCCCTTTGCGTCCGCCGGATACTATTTCACTTCGCCGGATACACTTGCCGTCAACACGGTGCCGGGGCGGCACGCGCTCCTGGAGGAGGTGAGGATCGAGGGCATGCCCGGGACGAGACCCTCGGTCTTCACGAGGCTCCTTCCCATGAAACCCGGGGAGAGTTACAGCAGGGATGCGGTGGAGGAGTGGGTATCAAGGCTCGAGCGCATACGCTTCGTAGGATCTGTGGGGCCGACCCAGCTCCTTCTCGGCAGGGGGGGTAATCTGGTGCTGGTCCAGCAGCTTCAGAAGGGAAGCGCCGGGTACTTCTCCGCTTCCATGGACTGGCAGGGGGACTACCTGGAGGGAATGGGGGAGATACTCTTCCTCAACCTGGCCGGAACCGCCAGGGAACTGGAGATCTCAGGACAGACCACCGAATGGGGCGGGTTGAACGCATATCTCAGGTACAGGGAGCCCTGGCTATTCGGAATACCGCTTTCCCTCCAGCTTGAGCTGTCCCAGGACACGCCGGAAAGCTCCTGGGTCAACAGGGAGGGGAGCATAACGGGCATCTGGAGCCTCAGCCGGACGGAGCTTCGGGCCGGCGCGGGCATGTGGAGGGGTTTCCCCCCCGACGGCGAAAGGCAGGAGTACGATTACGGCCTGGCCGGGATAGGTTACCTTCGGGGCAGAAGGGTCCCCCAGGGGTTCAACGGCATAGAGTTTGACCTGGAGGGCCGGAGCGGCAACAGGACGGGTCAGGATTCATCCGGGATACTGACCATGGCCGAGCTGACCTTCAAGGCGGATGTCTTCAGCGGCCTGCTGGGCTTCGGAGGAAAGGTCCTGGCTGGGGGCGTAATGCAGGGAGACTGGTTCGACGGCCTGCTGAAGAAACTTGGTGGCCAGACCACGTTGAGGGGTTATCCGGAGAACGCCTTCAGGGGCGTCCGATATGCGGTAGCCCGGCCTGAGATCTCGCTGGGGGAGACCGAGACCAGGATATACGTTTTCACAGACCTGGCCGTGATAAGGACGGACACCGACGAACTAAGGTACCCGGTGGGCTCGGGATTGGGGATAAGGGGCTACAGCGGAATATTCCATGCGGACGCGGCAGCGGGTTTCCCCCTCCGCGAAGGACTTGGAAGCGCCAGGATCTACCTTCGGCTATCTGCTTCTCTTTAGGTTCGGCGGAAGGTTATAATCAAAGGACAATGTTCCTGCTCATGGTCCGGAGCAGTGCCCGTGAAATTCGAAATCATCACTGAAAGGATCGATCATGGCAGTCAGCAAACAGATACTCATTTCCGCCGATGTCCTTTACGACGGCCATGGGAAGCAGGAGAACTGCACCGTGGTGGTGGAAGGGGGTAGAATTGCCGATGTTGTGAACAAGAAGATGAGGTCCGATTTCCGTGGATTCGTTACACCGGCCTTCATCGACGCCCATTCCCACATCGGCATGGACAGGGAGGGAGAGCCCTGGACCGAATCCGAGACCAACGATATCCTCGGACAGATCCTGCCCGTCAACGATCCGCTGAACAGCATCTACTTTGATGACAGGGCGTTCAGCGACGCGGTGGACTTCGGTGTCCTCTACAGTTGTGTGGTGCCGGGCAGCGGAAACCTCCTGGGAGGGAGGGCGAAGGTCATAAGGAACTTCAGTCCCAACAGGAAGGATGCCGTGGTCAGCGACTACGGCTACAAGATGGCCCTCGGCTTCAATCCGCGCTCCACCACTGACTGGAAGGGCGACCGTCCGAACACCAGGATGGGCGTTTATGCCATGCTGGAGCAGAAGTTCGACGAGGTGATCAACAAGAGGAGCAGGGCCCTCCTGAAGAGGGAGAGGGAGCTTCACAAGCTTGAGCTGGACTCGAAGGAGAAGAAACTCTCGAAGCAGGAGCGGGAGTTCCAGAGGAAGGCCATCGACCTGGAGTACGACCAGACCTTCAGTCCAGCCGAGAAGGCCGTGATAGAGATACTGGAAGGCAGCAAGACAGCGAAGGTCCACGTTCACAAGGAGGACGACGTCCTGTACCTGATAGAGCTTGCGAAGAAGTACGGCATGAAGGTGACTGCGGACCACACCTGCGACGTGTTCCACAGGGAGATATTCGACGAGCTGGGGAAGGCGGGCATCCCCGTTGTGTACGGTCCGATGGGATCCGTGGGATACAAGGTTGAACTCAAGCACGCCTACTACCAGAACGCGGCGCTGCTCATGAAGTCAAAGGCTTTCTACGGCCTCATGACCGACCATCCCGTGATATGGTCCCCCTTTCTCAGGGACAGCCTGAAGTTCTTCCTGATCGCAGGCATGTCGCCGGAGGAGGCCATATCGGTGATAACCTACAGGAACGCGAAGATACTGCACCTGGAAGACAAACTCGGCTCAGTGGAGAAGGGCAAGACCGCCAGCCTGCTTGTATGGGACCGCCACCCCCTGGACCTTGCCGCCTTCCCGGCCATGGTGATGGCCGAAGGCAGGGTGATAAGGAAGAGATAGGACTTTCCGGGGCGAAAGGGTACTTATGAGATCTCCGGTAGTTATGCTGATAGGATGCGCGTCCCTCATGGCCAGCCAGATATTCTATATGGATCTTGATCAGGCCGTCTGGCTCGCGGATAATATCCTTGTCGTTGAGGTTTCGCATGTGGTCCACTTTCCCATGGACTACCTGGACAGGATGGAGTACACCTTCAGGGTGCTGGAGGCGGTTCACGGCGATGACGTCGGGGAAGGCGACTTCCTGGTCTTCTACACCTTCGATCTGCCAAGGTCCTACACCGATACCGACGGCAACGAGGTCTGGGAATCCCCCTTTGTCACGGGTTCCGGGATTGAGATGTCCGTGGAGGAGGGTGACACCGTCATCGCGCTGGTTTATTCCCCGCCATGCGATGCATCCCGGCCGGCGGAACTGGTGCGCCTGGAGCCTCCCGGCAGCCTCGAGACGATAA
>CAZXEF010000210.1:0-4420 GCA_964639605.1 uncultured bacterium
GAAAAGCTCACGATGAGGTACTTGTTCATCCTTCTTCCTTCTTTTTGAAGCTGCCATTCCTCGGACTTCAGATCGTCAGGACTCTCTTCATGATCCTCCCCGGTTCGGCGGGATTCTCCAAAGGGACTTTGGAATATAAAGGATGCGGGGGGATTTCCTCCCCCCGCTCACTCAGATATAAAGCCGAGTGCCTAGAACTTGACCGCTCTCAGGCTTTCCGTGAGATCGGCAGCCATGAACCTGACTATGTAGACACCGGCCGCCATACCGTCCGTGCTCCAGCTCACCGAGTGCTGTCCGGCGGACAGCTCATCGCTGACCAGGTTCTGGACCACATGGCCGCTCATGTCGTAAACAAGAACACTGACCTCGCCCGGGGCGTTCAGGTCGAACCTGACAGTGGAAACGGACGAGAGGGGATTGCCGTTGATGGTCAGATTGCCGGTGACGGGCTGGGAGGGATCTCCCTGCTCGCCTATGCCGACCTGGATCAGGCCTCCGAGGTAGTACATGTCGCCGCAGGAATCAGGGTCGTCGTCCCACTGGGGATGCTCCTGGCCCGACTGCGCGTAGGTATCCCAGGCCGTGGCCCTGTTGGCCGCCTCATAGAAAGAGATACAGCCGTCGCCGTTCATGTCCGGATTGCCTGGAAGGGCTCCCGGTCCGGGTCCGCTGCTGGGAGGAATGGAGCCGTGCATGGCGCCGGTCCAGTAGTAAGCGTATTCGTCGTACTCCGGATATGTGGCTCCAGCCCAGCTGGACTCGTATCCGTTGGCCGCCGAGGCGAAGGAGCTTGGGTAGCCGGAGGTCCCGGTAATGTGCTCGAGAAGGAAACCGCCTGAATAGCACTGCTCCATTATCGCGTGGCATGATGCGTAAGTGATGCCTGCGACCAGGGTCTGGTACGTATCGTCGTTCAGCGAACTGCCCCAGAGGTTCAGATATGCCTCAGGAGGGGAGTCCAGCAGCTTTCCGCTGCCTCCGTGGTCGGTGGTGAATATGAAGAGGTGGTCATCGGAGCCCACCATCGAGGTGATATCGCTGAAACCGCTGTTGACACCGGCGGTGGTGGCGTCGTAGATGATGTCGGAGTCTCCGTCGTCATCGAAGTCGGGGTTGGAGTTGAGGCCTCCGGACTGGTCCGGGGCGGGGTTCAGGCCGTCAGCGAAGCAGACGATGATGTGATCGTCCGGCAGCAGGTAATCATGGGCCAGCACGTTGTAGATGAACTGGACGTCGCCGTAGTAGCGGATGTGGTTGCTGCCGCTGCTTGCCCCACCGGAAATGACCAGGGCGTACATGTGCTCTGCCTGAGCCGGCGAGGACTGGACGTTGGGCACGAACCAGGCGATGAATTCCTCGTACTGTCCCCGTCCGTCAGCCTCGGGCAGGCAGGTGTGAGTGACGGTCATCCTCTCAAGGGCGTCGGGAGGAGTGGTCATCCGCACGACTTCCATGTCGCCGTCAGGGCTGACGAATACCCAGCGACAGGGATGCTCCCAGTTTGCGTAGGCCATGTCGTCAATGAGGACTAGGTATCCGTCGATGGGAGCCGTCACCTCGTACTGCCATGCGCCCATCACCGTCCCACGGGAGACCATCCCGTCAAGGAACAGTAACGAGCGGCCGGTTATGCTCTCATCCAGCAGCTGGGTGAAGACCAGGTCCGCCGCCGTGCTGGCGTTCTGCACGGCGCTGGCACCGGCGAAAGCCGAGAGGATCACAAGAAGAGAGAATACAATCTTCATTATTCCTCCAAGTGAATGGATTAAAAGTAAATACCTCGCAACAACTATTACATATTACTGTCGTCAAGAATGACAGTCAATAGTGGCTAGTGCTTTTTTCCCGAACACGTGCCCGAGTGTTGTCTTCATTGTCGATCATGTGCTGTCCCGGACAGCAGTCTCCTTTGTCCGGTCCCGGATGACCTCGCAGCTCACTTGGCCCGTTCCTTCATGTTCCTGATCTCCCGTATGAAGAAGAAGGATGTGACACATGCCGCGAGTAGGTCCGCAGCCGGGAATGCGATCCATACTCCACGGAGGGACGGGGAAATGACGAGTGGCAGCAGAAGAGCCAGGGGAATGAGGAACAGGATCTGCCTGGATGTCGACAGGACAAGGGCTATCATCGCCTTGCCAAGGGCCTGGAAGGTCCCAGCCCCTATTGCCTGGAAGCCTACCAGGGGCATCATGAGGACGATCACGCGCAGTATGCGCGATCCTTCCGAGATCAGTTCCAGGTCGTTGCTGAACAGACGCAGCATGAACCCCGGGGCGAGTTCGAAAAGAAGGAAGTAGGAACCCGTCAGGGCGGAGGCCGAGATCACGGCGTACTTAAGGGCTTTCTTCACTCTATGGTACGACCTGGCTCCGTAATTGTAGCCCACTATCGGCTGAAGGCCCTGCACCAGGCCGAAGACAGGCATCAGGGCGAAGGTCATCATCCTGTTTGCGACTCCAAGCACCGCCAGGTGCATGGGAAGGCCGTAATGCATTATGGCGTTGTTGACCGTGAGGGCCATCAGGCTTCCGCCCACTATTCGGGAGAAGGCCGGAGAGCCTATCTTCAGTATCTGCCATGACTGACGGAAGTCTGGAATGAGGTGCCTGCAGTCGAACTTGAGATAGCTCTTCCCCCCGAAGAAGAAGTAGCTGGTTATCCAGACGAATGCCGATACCTGTCCGATCACGGTGGCCAGGGCTGCGCCCTTTATGCCCATGTCCAGGGCGAAGATGAAAATGGGATCCAGAACGATGTTCACCCCGGCCCCCACGAACATGCTTATCATGGCAACCCTTGCGTTCCCCTCGGACCTGGCGATGTCGTTGGAGCACACCGTAACGGCGAAGAAGGTGCCGCCGAGGAGGATTGTGCCGAGGTAGTCCCTTCCGTAGGGAAGGATGTTCTCTCCCGCCCCGAAGAGCCTTAGAACATCATCAAGGAGGACAAGACCCGAGATGGATATGGAGAGACCAAGCAGCGCCGCAAGCACGAACGAGCCTCCCGCAATCCTGCCGGCCTCGTCGTCCCTACCTGCGCCAAGTCGTCTCGATATTATCGATGCTGCGCCTATTCCAACGGTCTTGCCTACTCCGAGCAGGAGCATCTGTATCGGGAAGCATACCGCAAGGGCGGCCAGGGCCAGGGTGCCCACGCCCTTGCCCACGAATATGGTGTCTACAAGGTTGTACATGGACTGGACCAGCATGCCGGTTATAGCGGGTCCGGACAGTCTGAAGAGGAGCCTGCCCAGGGACTGGGTCCCGAGAAGGTCAGTTCTCTCAGCGGCCGAGAGTCTAAGCTTCTTCATGACTGCAGGTTCACCATGATCAGGGCTGCGACGGTCAGGGCGACAGCTGCCCGTTCCCTGACCTTCAGCCGCTCGCCGAAGAAGAACCATCCGGCCAGGGTCAGCAGCATTATGGTGGCTGCGCTGTAGACGGGGAAGACCACGGCTGTCTTCAGCCGGGAAAGTGACATTATGAGGAAGAAGGAGGCGAAGAAGTTCGGAACACCGACGAGAAGTCCGGTTACCGCATGTGAGACCCTGGGCCTCCTGCCCCGGCGGATGACCATGAAGCCGCTTATCAGGAGTGCGCCGGCAAAGACGAAGAAGAGAAAAAGACTCTTCATCTCAAGGACACCGTACCTCTGATAGACCTTGTTGCTGAACTCCGACAGACCGACAGACAGGAACAGGGCCAGCAGAACCGGCTGGAAACCGCTGATCATCCTCTTCGGATTGGAAAGGTCCAGGTTTGCAAGCAGGATGGACAGCAGGGCAAGGGCGATTCCCGCCCACTGTAGTACGGTGGGAAGTTCCCGCCAGAGGATTACGGCCAGCACCATGGGGACAAGGACCCCCATCTTGGAGAAGCTTCCGGCAAGGCTCAAGCCGCTTTCCCTGACGGCTTTCTGAAGGAATGTGAACCCCAGGAAATAGAGCACCCCGGAGGGCAGGCCCACGGCGATGGCCCAGCCCGCACTCCCTGAAGCATCGAAGGTCCCCCCCCCGCCCACTGCCTTACCGAACTGTCCGGAGAGGCTTCTGACGGCTTCCGGAAGGCTCACTCCCGGCATCCCTTCCAGCAGGATGGACAGAAGAGAGGCCGCTGTGGCGACCAGGTAATTGAACGCGGTCACGGTATAACGGTCCATGTCCCGGTTTTCACTGAACTTGAAAACAAGGGCTATGGAAGTGCTGCATGCCACTGCGAGTATCAGGTAGAGCAGGTTACGACCTCCGGCCTAATCGCATACCGTAAGGAGCCTGGAAAGGGTACCAGCCCCTTCACCGGCTGCTCTCAGGACATAGACCCCCCGGCACAGGGAGGAGGCGTCCAGACTGAATGTACCTCCGGCTCCATCGAGATCGGCGTGCAGTACGAGCCTGCCGGACATGTCGTAGATATCC
>CAZXEF010000211.1:0-1954 GCA_964639605.1 uncultured bacterium
CCGCGTCAGGACAGAGAGGCTTTTCGGCTTCCGCTACGCCCTGGAATGCTATACCCCCAGGGAGAAGAGGGAGTACGGCTATTTCGTTCTACCCGTCCTCTGGGGTGACAGGTTCGCAGCCAGGATCGACGCAAGGGCCGACAGGAAGAAGCGGGTCCTGGAGGTGCACAGCGTTCATCTGGAGGAGGGACTGGGAGATGTCTGCGCCTTTCTGCCGTCCTTCGCTTCGAAACTCTGGGATTTCGCGCGCTGGAACCGCTGCTGTTCCATCGATATCGGCAGGGTCATTCCCGGGAAGCTCCGGCATCAACTGAAAAGAGAGCTAAGGAAGCAAGAACAGGAGACACCGCATGAGTGCAAGAACGGATCGGGTGAAGCAGGAGCTGAGAAAGTACGCTGAGCCGGACAGGGCTGAGTCCCATCAGCGTTTCTTCAAGACCGGAACAGGCCAGTATGGCGAGGGTGACATGTTCCTTGGGATCAGGGTCCCGAACATAAGGGCTGTGGTGAAGTGTTTCCGGGGACTGCCCACCGAAGACTGCCTGGAGCTGCTTTCCTCGCCATGGCATGAGGAGCGGCTCTTCTCTCTGATGGTGATGGTGGATTCCTTCAGGAGGGGCGATGAAAGGATGAAACGGGAGATCTACAGCCTCTACATGGAAAACACCCGCCGGATAAACAACTGGGACCTTGTAGATCTTTCCGCTCCCGGCATACCCGGGGCCTGGCTCTACAACAGGGAGAGGACCCCCCTCATTGATCTCGCCCGTTCCAGTGACCTGTGGGAGAGGCGGATATCGATAATCGCCACGCAGTATTTCATCGTTAAGGATGATCTTGCCGATACTCTGAGGATATCCGGAATACTGCTTAACGATAAGCACGACCTGATACACAAGGCGGTGGGCTGGATGCTGAGGGAAGTGGGCAAGCGCCATCTGGAGACAGAGGAGCGTTTTCTCAGGAAACACTACAGAGACATGCCCAGGACCATGCTCAGGTACGCCATCGAGAAATTCCCCGAAGAACGGCGGCAGATGTACCTCAGGGGAACGATCGACTGAGACCGGCTGCAGGCCGTGATGAAGAGTGCCCTCCCCTCGGCCTTGGTCATCCTCCTGGATGATTGTCAATAACATATGGTATTAAGAGGTCTTTGACGGCGGACAGGGGCGGGCATATGTTCTTTTCTGCAGAAACTGACCCGGACATGAACCGGGTACGGGCCATCTACCCCGACCTGCCTGTTACCGGTCGTCCGGTTAACATCACAACAGCCGGAGGGGTCCCATGGACAAGCTTGACGATCTGAGGGAACAGGCAATATCGGGCGGTGGATCCGACAAGGTCCGGAAGCGCCATGAAGAAGGCAAACTCACCGCCCGTGAGCGGCTCGACCTTCTTCTGGACAAGGATTCCTTCAACGAGCTGGGAATGCTGGTCACGCACACCTGCCATGATTTCGGCATGGAGGACAAGAGATTCCTGGGCGACGGCGTAGTCACAGGTTACGGGACCGTCCATGGCAGGCTTGTCTACGTTATTTCAGAGGATTTTACCGTCCTGGGGGGCTCCCTCTCGAAAAAGTTCGCTGAGAAGATAACCATGACCCAGTCGCTTGCCCTGAAGAACGGCGCGCCGATGATCAACATCAAGGATTCGGGAGGAGCCAGGATCCAGGAGGGCATAGACTCCCTGGCCGGTTACGGCATGGTGTTCATGGGCAACGTGAGGGCTTCCGGCGTGATCCCCCAGATCTCGGTGATAATGGGTCCCTGCGCCGGAGGCGCGGTCTACTCCCCCGCCCTCACTGATTTCGTGTTCATGGTGGACAGCAGGAGCTATATGTTCCTCACGGGTCCTGATGTGATCAAGGAGGTAACCCACGAGGATGTGACCTTCGAGGGGCTGGGAGGAGCCGCGGCCCACAATTCCAAAAGCGGTGTGGCTCATT
>CAZXEF010000211.1:1964-4382 GCA_964639605.1 uncultured bacterium
GCGATTCGGAAGAGCAGTCCATCGCCATGATCAGGGACCTCCTCACCTACCTTCCCCAGAATAACATGGAGGACCCCCCCGTGATGCTTCCGAAGAGGAAGGGAGGGCTGCGGAACAAGCTGGGGGCTCTGATAAAGCAGGTAAAGGGGGGCAGCAGGGGAGAGGCCCTTGAGAAGGTGCTTCCGGAAAACCAGTCGCTTCCCTACGATATGAAGAGGATCATAGAGGGCATAGTGGATGAGGATTCCTTCCTCGAGGTCCACAGGCATTTCGCCCCCAACCTTATCGTGGGCTTCGGACGTCTGGAAGGGATGCCGATCGGTATCGTGGCCAACCAGCCCGCCCACCTGGCGGGTGTCCTGGACACCCTCTCATCAGCCAAGGGGGCCAGGTTCGTGCGCTTCTGCGACTCCTTCAACATACCGCTGCTGGTGCTGGAGGATGCTCCCGGATTCCTCCCCGGCGTCAGCCAGGAGCACATGGGAGTAATCAAGGAGGGGGCCAAGCTGCTCTACGCCTTCTGCGAGGCCACTGTCCCGAGGATAACGGTTGTGATTCGGAAGGCATACGGCGGAGCGTACATAGCTATGAACTCCAAACAGATCGGGGCCGACCTGAACTACGCATGGCCCACGGCACAGATAGCCGTCATGGGCGCCGAAGGAGCGGTCAAGATCCTTCATCGCAGGACGCTGGCCGACGCCTCTGATCCTGACAGGGAGAAGAAGAAGCTGGTGGACCAGTACAACGAGAAGTTCAACAATCCATATATCTCCGCCAACAGGGGCTACATCGACGAGGTGATAAAGCCCTCCGAGACCAGGACCAGGCTTATCGCCGCCTTCACTTCATTAAGTACGAAACTCGAGAGAAGGATCGACCGCAAGCACGGGAACATGCCGCTATGATCCGATTCAGCAAGATCCTGGTGGCCAACAGGGGTGAGATAGCCATCAGGATAATGCGGGCCTGCAGGGAGATGGGGATAGAATCCGTGGCGGTCTACTCCGAGATTGACAGGACCGCCAAACATGTGCGGTACGCGGACGAGGCCTACTGCATAGGCCCCGCGCCGTCGCTGGAGAGTTATCTGAGGATTGACAGGGTGATGGAGACTGCCCTCAAGAGCGGATGCCAGGCAGTTCACCCGGGTTATGGCTTCCTGGCGGAGAACCCCGCCCTGCCGGCAGCATGCCTTGACGCTGGAATCACGTTCATCGGCCCTTCAGCTGAGTCCATGGCTCTGCTGGGCAACAAGACCCAGGCCAGGAGAATGGCTGTCGAGGCGGAGATACCCATTGTTCCCGGAACCACCGAGCCCCTCTCTGATGTAGCTGAAGCTGAGGCCGTGGTAAGGGACATGGGACTTCCAGTCCTCCTCAAGGCTGCAGGCGGAGGCGGCGGCAAGGGGGTACGGGTAGTAAGGGCCGCGTCCCAGCTCAGGTCCAGTCTCGAGCAGGCCACGGCCGAGGCGAAGGCCGCCTTCAACAATCCTGACATCTACATAGAGAGATACCTCGAGCGGCCCAGGCATGTGGAGATACAGGTGCTTGCCGACCATCACGGCAATGTAGCGCACCTGTCGGAGAGGGAATGCTCGGTACAGAGGCGGTTCCAGAAGCTGATCGAAGAGTCGCCCAGCTGCGCGCTGGACCAGGACCTGCGGCACAGGATGGGCGAGGCTGCAAGGAGGGCCGTCCTGGCTTCGGACTACCACAACGCCGGGACCGTGGAGTTCCTGCTTGATTCCACCGGCAGCTTCTATTTCTGCGAGGTGAACGCCAGGCTCCAGGTGGAGCACCCTGTTACGGAGCTGGTTACAGGCGTGGACATAGTCAAGGAGCAGATCATGATCGCCCAGGGGTACCCCCTGTCATTCAGCCAGGAGGAGGTGGAACTCAGGGGGGCCGCCATCGAATGCAGGATCTGCGCCGAGGACCCTGTCACCTTCCTTCCATCCACCGGGACCATCACGGAGCTGGAGGAACCCTCGGGACCTGGTGTAAGGCTGGATTCAGGGATCAGCGAGGGGTACCAGGTGTCGCTGTACTACGATCCTCTGATCTCGAAGCTGCTGGTCTGGGGAAGGAACCGTGATGAGGCGCTTGCAAGGATGAAACGGGCCCTTCAGGAGTACAGGATAAAGGGCATACACACCACCATCCCCTTTCACCTCAAGGCCCTGGAGCACGGATCGTTCAGGAGCGGCCAGTACGATACCGGCATAGTACAGGAGATCGAGCACCCCGAAACGGATGAACACATAGAGGTCGCGGCGATCGCGGCTGCCATCGTGGCCGGTGAGGACATTGCCGTGGAGCTTGGCGGCAGGTCCGAGGAAAGCAGATGGAAACTGCTGGGGAGGGTTGGCAATGGCCTTCGTCGTTCGAAGTGGTGACAGGCAGTTCCTGGTAAGTC
>CAZXEF010000212.1:0-4371 GCA_964639605.1 uncultured bacterium
TGAGTTCCTTTCTCTCCGCCAGGCTGCCGGCTTTTACCGAAAGGATGATCCATCCCAGAGGTATGTAATAGTAGGATACTCCAAGCAGCGTCACCGAGCCTGCGAGGAGGATCCAGCTGGGCTGCCAGGAGAAGTTGCTGATCTGACTGAGCCAGTCCCCCCCCTGATCGAGTATCACCCAGACGGCCAGTACCACCAGGATGGCCAGGACCAACCTGGTGAGCCACTTCAGCCACTTGTGCTCCTTCAGGGAACCCATTACCGGATGAGACCATTTCGGAGGTACCAGGATACTGTTGCGTCGAGACCCTCACCAAGAGTCCAGATCGGTGAAAAACCTACACTCTCAACCTTTTTTATCGAAACGAAATGGTCCTCTCCGAAAAGCCGAAGCCTGCTTTCTGACAGTGAGGATGGGCAGAGGGGCCCCAGGAGAAGGGCAAACCTGAAAACGACCTTCGGCAACGGCAGTATCCTAACCTTCCTACCGATGGCGGCTGCGATCATCTGGGAAAGTTCCCTCACCGTTACCGTCTCCGAACCTGCTATGTTGAAAAGGCCTCCGCTGAGGATGCCACCCGGCAGCGAAGCCTCCACCGCCCTGCAGACATCATCACGGTAAGTTGGACGGATTCGGGCCCCCTCCCTGCCGATGACGGGCAGGATACCCCCGGCCACATGCCTGAACAGGGGCAGCTTGTGAAGGTCCCCCGGGCCGTAGACGAAATCAGGTCTGAGAATGGTCAGAAGTCCCTCCGCCAGTACGGAATGTGTGAGGAGGGCCTGCTCTCCCTGTGCCTTTGTCCTTTCGTAGTCTCCCCAGGGATCGTATTCCATTTCTTCATCGCCATCTACGGCCAGACCGGTTACACCAGGTGTGCTGAGGTGGATCAGGTGTGAACCTGTGCGGGAGCAATGGTCGGCAAGCATGACGGGCAGAGAAGCATTGGCCAGCGTCAATTCCTTCAGGTCAACGCCCTTCCTGCCCAGGCGACCGGCGGAGTTCACTACGACCCTGGTATCGTCGGGTATCGAGTTCTCCGTCAGGTCCCCGCTCTCGGACCTCACATGAAATGCGACTTCATGACCCAGTTCCTCAAGGAACTCCACCAGGCGGGAACCGATGAATCCTCCTGCACCGGTGACGAATACCTTCATCGAAGAGCTTCCATCAGTCCCCGGGCGTAGTTCTCCCAGCTGAAGGATGCGGCCTTCCTGTATACTCTTTCCACGGTCAGGGGATCCGTCAGGAGGTCGAAGGCTTCCAGTATCGATTCGGCTACGCTGGAGGGTGACCAGGGCTGAGCCAGGTAACCGGTGGAGCCCGGTTCCACCAGTTCGGAAAGCCCGCCTGTATCCGTCAGGACCAGAACTTTGCCGAAGGAGAGAGCTATCTGTGCCACACCGCTCTGGGTGGCCTGCCTGTATGGAAGGACCACTATGTCAGCTGCATTGAAATAGACCGGTACTTCCTCGTCCGGAACGAACCTGTCGACCCACATTATCCTTCGGGAGAGCCCCAGAGACGAAATAATGTCCATTATCTCACGTCTGTCCGAATAGCATTCACCGACGATCAGGAGAAGTATGTCCTCTGGAAGAGAGCCCATGGCGCGGACCAGGTCCTGTACGCCCTTGTAGGAACGGACAAGGCCGAAGAAGAGCACGAGGCGCGTCTTCCCCGAGTAGCCCAGTTGATCCCTTGCCTTCTGCCTTGTCATGTCCGGGTCGATATACTGGTCGTATATGGGATGGTAGAGCTGCAGAAGACGAGTTCCCAGATCAAGGGATTCCGCCTCCTCCAGGTCCGTTCCGCTGTGGACCACGGCCAGCTTCATCCTCCCCAGGAATCTCCTGGCCAGCTTCCCGGCCATGGGGAAGGATTCATGGGGGATCACGTTGTGGCATATTGATGCGGACGGGATGCTCGAGGGTATCGAAGCCATGAGGGAAGGGGCGAAGAAGGGATGCCACCACTGGATTATCATCCTTTGGAAACCCCTTCTCTCAAGGGAGTTCCTGGTGGATAACCAGACCATTGGATTGCACGAGTCCACCAGTCTTTCAGCTCCCGCTTCCATGGCCGAGGTTCCGGGCTCCAGCTGCGATGTGCCTGGGAAGAGCAGTGACGGATAGAGCCTTCGATAGGACAGTGGAATGAATTCATCCTCCGGATAGCATGAGGAAAGGGTAAGCAGTAGTTTCATCGAGAACTGGGCAATTCCACCTCTGTAGGGAGGGAACGGGGCGACTATACCTGTCTTCATTATTCGGTGGGCTTCGACCCTGTCTTTTCCAGGATCTGGAACGAGCTTCTTCGGGACAGTTTGATCAGCATCTCGCCCAGCAGTCCCAGGGAGATGAACTGGATACCTACAACGAGAAGAAGTACGCCGAGCATAAGAAGGGGTCTTCCGCCGATGGACTCCCCGCCGAACCAGATCACTGTGAGATAGAGGGATATCCCTAGGCCCACCAGGACAAGGAAGCTGCCTATGCCGCCGAAGAAGTGAAGGGGTCTGTAGGAGTACCTGTTCAGGAAGAGCACGGTGAGCAGGTCCGAGAAACCTCGGAAGAACCTGGACATTCCGTACTTTGTATGACCGAATTTCCTCGGCCGGTGGTTCACCACCTTCTCGCTAACACGGAATCCCTTCTGGGCCGCCAGTACCGGAGTGTACCTGTGCATCTCGCCGTAAAGCTCGAGGTTCTCCACCACGCGTCTGCGATAGACCTTGAGTCCGCAGTTGAAATCGTGCAGTCTCACTCCAGTCGTCAGCCTGACCGTGAAATTGAAGAATTTCGATGGAAGTCTCTTGCCCAGCGGGTCCTTCCTTTTCTTCTTCCACCCGCTTACAAGATCGTAACCATTTTCTTCCATCATCGATATGATGATCGGGATCTCCGAAGGGTCATCCTGCAGGTCCGCGTCCATCGTGGCCACGAACTTCCCTCTTGATTCCCTGAAACCAGCGGCCAGGGCGGCTGCCTTTCCGCAGTTCACACTGAATCTCAACCCGGTGACCGGGTACTCGGAAGAGAGTTCCACGATCCTGTCCCATGTGCCGTCGTTACTCCCGTCGTCCACTATGATCATCTCGCAGGACAGATCTTCCATGGACATGAAGACCTCACGGACCAGCTCGGGGAGGCTTTCCGCCTCGTTGAACGCCGGCACCACCACCGATACTTCCGGAGTCTCCTTCAGGGTTGCGTCGTGATCCATATCAGACATGTCCATCTTCGCCCCCGTTCTCCCCGTCCGGTGGAGAGTACTCCAGAAGTTCCGGCTCTCCGGAGCCATCCGCCAGCCGGCAGTAGGTGAACCTTGTCAGCCAGTCTCCAAGGGAGACATATATACCTTTCTCACTTCTGATGACAGTGTCCAGATGCGTGTGACCTGTAATTATGATATCGAACCCTTCATCCATCCGCTTTTCCGCCCACTGCAAAAGCCCCTGCGGTACGGTGTCGAGGTCTCGCCTCAGTATTCTCCTGCTGGTATCGGAGAACTTCCTGGCCAGGCAGGTCCCCAGGTCCGGGTGGAGCATTCTGAACATGAACCGGCACATGGTGGACCTCAGAACAGGTTTGAGGAGTTTGTAGCCAAGGTCTCCCGGACCCAGTCCGTCTCCGTGGGCAAGAAGGACCCTTGTTCCCTCCGCGTCGATCTCCTGCGGTCCTTCGGGATGTACAGAGGCCCCGGTGGCCTGCTGAAAGTGCCGGCCGGCCCAGCAGTCATGGTTGCCGGGCAGGAAATTGACCCTCCAGCCTCTGTCACTCAGGTCCCTGATGGCGCAGAGGCATCTGACATGCCCCGCGGGGATCACCGAACCGTACTCGAACCAGAAATCAAAGAGGTCTCCAAGAATCCACAGCTCTCCGGGGCTGTGTGACAGGGCAAGCCGCTTGAGAAATGAGAGCAGGCGTTCCCTGCCCGGGTGCTCCACTGGCTCGGGGAACAGATGGGCATCGCTGATGAAGAGCCTCTCCATTACTCTTCCCGGATGTACGGGGCAAGGAGACGGGCCGGCGAACCGAAGCCGGTTCCCGTCACCGGGTCTTCTCCCGGGAACAGGAGCAGAGTGTAGGGAAGTATGCTGCAGTCAATCATTTCCATTACCGAGGAATCCGCAAGATATACAGTAAGGGAGATGTCCAGATTGTTCACCACCCTCTGTGCGTGGTTCCTTGTATCATGGTCGGGCTGGATGGGAAGCGGGATCACTGTTGAGTCAAGGGAGGCAAGGAAGAGAAGGTCCCTCTCCATCTCGCCGTACATTTCCAAGGGCAGCCAGTAATAGAGGACCACCGCCGTATCCGGTCCAAAGGTGACGGTATCACCGGTGGGGGACAGCAGCACTCCGGGCA
>CAZXEF010000213.1:0-4357 GCA_964639605.1 uncultured bacterium
GTCTCGAAGGAGGGTCTCTCTCCAAGGAAGTCCGGATGTTCCCGGAAGAACGACGGGGTCAGGTGAATGTTGCCTCCCGCGCCGGTATCCAGCAGGAGAGTGACCTGTACCGAGTCCTCCAGCACCGCGTCCACCGAGAGGAGGCTCATGCTTCGCTCAGCCGGCAGTACGGAAGCTCCCACGGCGGGGGCCGGGAAGCTGTCCTGGCTCCAGAGCGTCATGGTCTCCCGGCCGTAATCTATTTCCGTTACGAATCGGCTCAGGAAATCGTAACCTATTATCAGGTCGATCCGCTCTCCGGTCGATGGGTAGAATTCGTCCGAGAAGGGCATCACCGCAAGCTGCTGGTCCGATACTCTCGCACCGCCCGCAGAGTAGGCGTCGACCTCGACGAAGGAGAACTCCCTGGTGCCTCCTATGCCACTGGCGGGAAGCCGTCCGGTTCCCGAGAGTCCCAGTCTGCAAGCCATGGCGCTATCAAGCAGCGTTGCACCCGCTCCGCTGTCCAGGAGTATATTGGCTGTGATTCCGTTAACCTTTCCTTCCAGATAGATGTGCTCACCCCTGAGATGAAAGGGGCTCGGCGTCCCGGGATTCTCCAGTTCCCAGTCTCCGGTCCCCGCGGTCAGTACGAAGATTGATTCGGGGACCGGCACATTGTATTCGGTAAGGATGTTCCAGCTCTCGATCTCCTGTCCCAGGGCCGGAATGGTGCTCAGACTGTAGGCAGGGGTGGCTATTCCATCCACCTCCCTGTAACCTCCAGGATAGCTCCTCACTTCTATGCCCATGGTGACTGCCCTCATCATGACCGGAAGCCAGGTCTCCCTGGAGTAGTAGAATACTACGTTGGTCTGATCCCGGAGCATGACGGGGACCGTCGGGACACCGTCCACCGTCGTGTCCGGTCCCATGGTGACCATGGAAGTGTCAAGCAGGTAATCGTAGAAGATGGTCATCCTGGAAAGCTCCATCTGATCCCTCTCTTCGACTCCTCCGGGAGAGAGGTGCCCGTTGCGGTCCACGGTCCAGACACTGTCCCCCATGATAAGGACCTCCTGGCGTATCGGCCCGATCTCGGTGACGGAAAGGCCCGTGAAGGGTTCCCTGACCCACCAGGACTCGGACGTTCCCGTCATACCCGCCATGGAAAGGCTGTCGATGGTGTGTACGACCATGAGCTCGCTCAGTTCTTCCCTGCCGCCCGCCGCCGATAAGCAGCTGGCCAGCACACCGTTCCCTTCGGGGGTCCCCTCTCCCCCGCACCCCTGTAAAAGGGCGATGGCTGTGAGAACGAGTACCATTGACGACAGGTCCATCATATGAACTTCCGATCTGTCCATCTCATCGTCCTTTCAGGATGTAGTGTGGAATCAGGTCAAGCATGGCTGCCGTTGTCCCCGGTTCGGCGAATACCGCGGTCATGGATAGCGTCAGTTCCACATCCGACTGGGAGTAGAAGGCTGAGACCTCGTGACCGTCCGTGGTCTCAAGGCTCCATAAAGGTATCATGTCCGTCGGGCAGTGGGCTATGCCCCTCAGCGAATCCGCGTGGAAGAGTGAGACATCGATGGGCAGCGATCCGTCCTGAATGCAGTTCCACGCGTGAAACAGCAGAGTATCCCCCGGTGCCCTGACCAGCCCCCCGGTGACGATAAGCGCAAGACCCTCGTCAGCTGCGGAATCCCTCAGGGCCAGAGCGAGCTCCAGGCATGGCCCGGGCCCGTCTTCCGACAGGGGCACCTCTATCGATCTGATCATGGCGGCCAATCCTTCGAGTCCCACCCCGCCGAAAAGCGTGGTGTCCTCCCCGGACAGGGGTCTGTAGGTGTAGGGCTCCTGCCTTATGTGGAGAAGGAGAGGCAGTACCGCAGTGGCGCCCGGCCCTAGCTCCGGGATCAAGGCGTTCATTTCTCCATCGCCGCCTTCGAAGGCGCCGCCCACTTCCTCAATGGACTGGTATGGGGGATGCGGGACTGGACGGGGGATCTGGATGCGGATATTCCCTGCCGGTGCAGGACTGATGTTGGTGACCCTCGTACTGAGGACCAGGAGTGTATCCAGGGAGCCGCTTCCCATTATCCTGCCCAGGAGCCATTCTTCCAGAAGCGGGTCGTCGGCCGAGTTGAGGGCTACTTCGTATACAGTGACGGCCCTATCGAATTGCCCTGAAAGCTCCAGAATTCTTCCAAGGTCCACCACCGCCCTTCCGCCTTCCCTTGCCGCCAGCTCAGCGAAGAGAACAGCCCGTTCGGGGATTCCTGCAAGCGTGACCAGGTTCCAGCTTGAATCGGCGGGGGAGTACGCGTAAGCCAGCAGAACGGCCAGGACAAGGCTCAACTCTCAAGCCCCCTGACCGGGTCGAGACCCGCCGCCTTCATGGCAGGGAGGATGCCTGATCCCAGGCTCAGCAGGAATGCAAGAGAGGCGACCACGGCTATCTGGGAAGGTGAGACCCTTACCGGGATGTTCTCGTGGAATGAGTATACATCGGGAAGCGTTATGAGGCCTGTATCACCGATGAGCCAGCATCCTGTCAGACCCAGCGCGATCCCGAGGACTATTCCCGCCGTTCCCACTATTATCCCCTCCCACAGGAATATCCTGAAGATAAGCCTGTTGCATGCTCCCATGGCCTTCAGGACCGAGATGTCCTTCCTCCGCTCGATGGCGGACCTGGCTATGGTGCCCATGATGTTGAAGGTGGCTACAAGAGTTATCAGCAGAAGCGCCAGGAAGGCCCCCATTCTCTCCAGCTTCATCGATGCCGTGAGGTCCGGGTTGAGCTCTCTCCAGGTCTTTATTGACACCCCGTCCGGGAGCAGGGGCCGGGCTGCCGATGCGGTCTGGCCGGGGGAATACCCCGGCGCCGGGTATATCTTGATCCCCGAATACCCTCCCTGAGGAAGGTACATCCTCCTTGCCAGGTCGATGTGTATCCAGGCAAGTGTCTCGTCGTTCACCGGGAGACCTGTCTCCAGGGCTCCGTTGAGGACCGCCCGTCCGATGGCATGGCCCCGGCTCGAGAAGAAGGCTTTTGGCGGGAAGAGGTATACCGTATCGTCCACCGAGTGAAAGAACTGTTCGGCCAGGTACAGACCCATGAGCATCCCGTCCCCGCCCTGGGGAGTGGTCAGGCTCAGATCACCGTAGGAGAGTTCCTCGCGCATCCGACCCCTGGAGAACTCCCTGTCAGGGTCCACTCCCCTGACTCGGCAACCGGTGTCAACCCCCCTTGCAGGCATTCTGAGGATCGCCTCCCCCTGGATGTAGGGTGAGAGGAGATCCACCTCCTCCAGGGACTCGATCGCATCCAGAATGCTGTCAGAGATAAGGAAGGAACCGCCGCTGTCGGGAAGCATCGTAAGGGGTGCGTCCACTACTATGACAGAATCCTCGATGAAACCCTCCAGCCCTGAGAGTACGCTCATCACCGTTATCAGGGCCCCTACCCCAAGGGTTACTCCGGCAACGCTTACGATGGTTGAAAAGGCAAGATGTCTTCGTTTGGGATGTCTTCTGAGGTATCTCCAGGCCAGATGCCATGAAAGCGAGTTCATTGGGTCCCCCAAATGTCCGTCCGTCGAATATAAGAGTACGCGCAGGCTCTGGCGCAGTTCGATTTTTCCCGCCGCTGTGCCTCCAAGCCTGTCGATCACACGGCTCAGGTAATATAGTTAACCCTGCGACAACGGCTGCGGTTATTTCTGTCCCCGCCTGTGAGACTCAGGTAATTCCGGCGGGGATCGGATCCCGGCATGGGACATACTGCAGGAACATATGGCCCCTGAGGGGGTTATATATCACGAAGGTCGAGAGTGGCCCCTGCAGGCAGCTGCCCGGAAGCTGAGGCGGTATCTTTCCATGATCTGGCTTACGCTGCATTATTGAAAGGGAGAAGGATTTGATCGCTGCTATTTTGAGCGCGTTTCTGCTTGGCGGAATCAGCGATGCCGGAACGGTGAGATTTCAGAGGTTCGACGATAACGGCTGCTCTTTCACCGTCAGCATCGAAGAGCCATCGTACCGTGAATACGATGGCCGGTTCTACCCTTGCATCCGGGGCATGTCCGGCTCCCTTCAGCCTGACCGGTTCGTACTCCCGTTCATAACCGTATACGTGCCTGTGCCGCCGGACTGCCAACCCGAGATGAGCCACTCTTCAGATGGCAGGCTGCCTGCGAGGCCTCCGGGGCCTCTCCTGGTGACACCCGTGCCTGAGGGAAGCGGCCTGGACACCCGATGGGAGGTCCCTGCTCCTGGCCAGGGTAGTCTTCCCCCCGAAATGGTGGAGCTTCATACTTTCCGACTGGCCGGTACAAGGGTGGCCGCTGTTACTGTGTCCCCCTGCGCCACG
>CAZXEF010000214.1:0-4352 GCA_964639605.1 uncultured bacterium
ACAGATTGGTCCAGCTCATTCTGAGATCGAAGGATATCCATTGCTCATTGCCGGTAAATACTGAAAGGAGCCCGTTCCATCGTGATCAGGAGACTGGATGAGACTTCCGCCTCGGATTACCTGGCAATAGGCCTTCGAAGCGGTATCGAGATACATCAGCAGCTGGACACTGAGAAGAAGCTCTTCTGCCGCTGTCCTGTTCTTCCCTATTCAGGCAGTTTTGATGCTCAGGTCCTCAGGCACATGAGGCCCACCCTGTCGGAACTCGGTGAATACGACGGCACCGCTCTGATGGAATTCAAGACCAGGAAGAACATCATCTACCAGATAAACAAAAACACCATATGCACATACGAGATAGATGATACTCCGCCTTTCGAGCTGAACCAGCAGGCCCTGGAGATCGGACTGGAGATAACCATGCTCCTGAACTGTAAGCTGGTGAGCGAGATACACATTCAGAGGAAGCAGTACCTCGATGGTTCCATCCCCGCTGGTTTCCAGAGGACCACGATACTGGGGGTAGACGGATGGATCCCTTTCGGGGACAGAAAGATAAACATCATCCAGCTTGGTCTCGAGGAGGATGCCTGCAGAGAAGTCAGCGATAAGGGTCACAGAAGGGTCTACCTGACGGACAGACTGGGCATACCCCTGATCGAGACCGTGACCGCCCCCGAGATGCGCACACCGTATGAAGTGGCTCAGGTGGCCAGGATCCTCAGCAACCTTGCAAGGTCTTCGGGCAAGGTCCGCCGCGGCATAGGGGCTGCACGTCAGGACGTCAACGTCTCCGTGGAAGGAGGGCGAAGGGTTGAGATCAAGGGAGTGTCCCGGATCCCTGAGATCCCTCTTCTTGTCCACAACGAGGCCTTCAGGCAGGTGTCATTGCTGGAGATAAAGGCTGAACTGGGAAGAAGGGGGATCAGGGACGCTGATTTCAGCTACGAGGTGTTCGATCAGACCAGGGAGCTTTCAGGAACTTCTTTCGCTCCCGCGGCTTCCGCACTGAAACGGGGACATCAGCTGAGGTCGGTTCTCCTGAGGGGGTATTCAGACCTGCTCTCCTCACCGACACAGCCGGGGAAGACCTTCGCAGATGAGATCTCCGACAGGGTCAGGGTGATCGCATGCCTCGACATGCTTCCGAACATGGTCCACGATTGCAGCGATGGTGAAAGCTTCTCCGATGAGGAATGGGAAACTCTGAAGAAGAACGCCTCGTTCCGTTCTGAGGACGCACTGGTGGTGGTATGGGGATCGCCGGAGGATCTGGAGACAGCTGTGGGGGAGGTAGCCATAAGGGCAAGGGAGGCCATCGACGGCGTCATCAACGAGACCAGGCAGTCACTGCCTGACGGCACCAACGGTTTCGAGCGCATCCTGCCCGGTCCCAACAGGATGTACCCCGACACAGACCTTCCCCCCATAGCGATAGGCAACGACATGATCGACAGGATAGCATCAGGATTGCCGGAGAGACCCTGGGAACGTGAGGAAAGGTACATGAAGGCCGGTGTACCGCCTGAAACCGCAAGGCAGATGAGCATATCCCCCCTGAGGGACCTCTACGATGAAGCCCTGAAGCTGTCCCTTTACTCCCCCAGGGAACTGATGCACTTCTTCATCAGCACACTGAGCCATCTCAATGGAAACGCCGACGTGCGGGACGTGCCTGGAGACGTGCTCCTGAATGTACTTTCCTTGACCGGAGCTTCGGGGCTTCCCCTTGAAGCTGCGGCTTCGGTCCTGAAGAGAGTATGCGGACCCGGGAGAACAGACATTGCCGATGCACTGAAGGAACTGGACATCCCTGGAGACGACGAGATCAGGAAGATGGCCGGTGACCTGGTCCGGGAGCTGGACACGAAGCGAATGGGGAAAGGTGCCCTTGCGCGCTTCCTGACAGGCATGATCATGGAGAAGTCCGGTTTTCTGGCGAGAGGCGCAAGGGTCACGGAGATAGTCGGGGAACTCATCCCCGTCGGCAGTGAAGATCCCGCCTTTCCTCAGGACAGGAGGAGGTGATCCGGGTGTCATCCGACCGCTACAAGGGTTACAGGGGAAGAAGCCTCGACTGCCTGAGGAAATTCGATGTCGGTGTCTGGTCCGACGTGGAGATCAAGTCATCCAGGGGTGATTTCAAGGGGGTCATCCTCCCAAGGTCCGAGACTGCCGACGATGTGCATATAGTGCTCAAGATACACAACGGCTACAATATCGGGATCGATGTGGACACAGTGGAGTCCATAATCGAATACGGCAGGATCGAGGCACACTACAAGATACCCGAGAAGGAATTCCCCTTCGATCCGGGAAAGCCCAACGTCAAACTCTTCGGCACCGGTGGAACGATTGCCTCCAGACTGGATTACAGGACCGGGGCGGTGATACCCGCCTTCTCTCCCGGGGAGCTCTACGGATCCGTCCCGGAACTGGCGGATATATGCAATCTCAAGACGGAGAAGCTATACGGAGTGTTCAGCGAGAACATGGGGCCGGAGCAGTGGAGGGGAACGGCCGAGGCCATAGGCAGGGAGATCGAGAACGGGGTGGACGGCATAGTAATAGGCCACGGCACCGACACAATGCACCATACCGCCGCCGTTCTGTCTTTCATGGTGCAGGACCCGCCGGTCCCCATCGTCATGGTGGGTTCCCAGCGTTCCAGCGACAGGCCTTCCAGCGATGCAGCCCTCAATCTGATGAACGCCACCTACGCAGCCGCCAGGAGCGACATAGCCGAGGTCATGGTCTGCATGTTCGGTCCCACAAGCGACCAGTACGGGCTTCTTCACAGGGGAACGAGGGTCAGGAAGATGCATTCGTCCTACAGATCGACGTTCAGGACCATCGGGGACATTCCCCTGGCCATGGTGACGAAGGACAGCATCAGGATACTCAAGGATGACCATAAAAAACGAAGGAATGACCGCAAGGTCACCGTCAACACGGCCTTCGACCCCAGGGTGTCCATAGTGTACTATTACCCGAACATGCAGCCCGACATAATCGATTCCCTGATAGACAACGGCTACAGGGGGATTATCATCGCCGGCACAGGTCTGGGACACGTCAACAAGCCCCTCTACCCCGCGCTGAAAAGAGCCTTCGATCAGGGAGTACACGTCTACATGACCGTCCAGACTCTCTGGGGATACGTCCAGATGTTTGTCTACGACACCGGAAGGGACATGATGGACCTCGGAGTCATCCCTGCCTCCAACATGCTGCCGGAGGTCGCTTACGTGAAGCTCTGCTGGGCACTGGGCCAGACCGGGGACAGGGAAGAGGTCCGCAGGATCATGTGTACCCCTGTCGCAGGTGAGATAACCGAGCGTGAGCCTCATAACGGATACCTCATACTTCAGGGAGGCATCCCCGAGGTGGAGGAGTTCATCAGCAGGTATAACCGTTGACCTCGACCGTCAGGAACTATATTATTTCTTCGTGGTAAATACATCAGTGTATGTTAGGCTGCTCGGGATGTGCATAACAGGCATATGCGGAGCAGTATTTTTTTGTTCATGTTCATTGGGCCCCCTCATTGGGGCCGTCTCTTAGGGGAACAATTCCTGGAAGGAGTACTTGATGAACATAGAGATCAGCGGAAGGCATTTCGACCTTACGGATGCAATGAAGCAGCATGTCGAGAGGAAGCTGGACACCATCGACAGATTCTACGACGGAATACTGAATATACATGTGATACTGGAGGTCACTTCCGGGACCAACCATGTTCATATACAGGTGCGGGGCAATCATATAAAACTCGATTCAAAGGCCAAGTCCCATGATATCTATTCAGCATTCGATGAGGCTTTCAACACCCTTGAACACCGGTTGCGGAAGTTCAAGGACAAGATGCACAATCACAGAAAGAATCATGATGCGAACGGAGATACCCTGAGCTTGTACGTGGCCGCTGAGGAATCGGAACTGGACGACGGCATCCTTATAGATGATTCCAGTGTCATACCGAGGCTGGACACTGAAGTGGCCATCATGAACTTCGAGATCGAGCCTGAAAAGCAATTCGTGTTCCAGAACAATGAGACCGGCAGGCTCAGTGTTGTATACGCCACCTCAAAGGGTAAGACACAGGTGGTCGAGCTGGTCAGGGAACAGAAATAGCGGAGCGGGTTCCCATGAGAGATATTCCCGACAGGAAGGAACTGACTGTCGGAAAGCTGTTCGACCTGATGGGCGACAAGCTTGACCTAAAGGCTGTGAACAGTCCCACGGGGCATGACCGTCAGGTGGCCTCACCGGATATCAGCAGGCCTGGAATGGCTCTGACAGGATATCTGCACAAGTTCCTCCACGAACGGATACAGATATTCGGGGAAACG
>CAZXEF010000215.1:0-4338 GCA_964639605.1 uncultured bacterium
CCCCCCTCCACGAAGAAGCTCCCCACACCCCCGAGATTGCGATGCGAATAGAGGTAGAGCATGTACGATGACAGGCTCTCCACCAGAGTCTCCCTGAGGGAATCCTCCTCCGTGAAGACACCTGATACCCGGTTCAGCTGCTGCAGTATCCTCGCCTCCTCCAGGGCCAGTTCGTTGTAGTACTCCCTGGATGTCAGCAGGTGAACGTGAATGGCGTCCAGTATAGTCGACAGGGCGGCCTCTTCCTCTTCCAGCCTGGTTATCTCCTGCTGCATGTCCTGCAGGCATGCGTCGAGGCTGTCCAGCGAGCCGGCAGAGAACACGGCAGCCATAAGCAATACGGCAGTCAAACGAGCCTCCCGTCGGTCTGCTTCAGAGAAGCCTGGAGGCCAGCTCCTCCGCCCTGTCTGTCTTCTCCCAGGAGAAGTGCCCGTCCTTCTCCGGCTCCCTTCCGAAGTGCCCGAAGGAGGATGTCCGGGAGAATACCGGCCTCTTGAGCCCAAGATACTCTATTATACGGTAGGGGCGAAGGGGGAATATCTCCCTTACCGCCTTCTCTACCTCTCCAACGTCCTTCACCTTCTCCGTGCCGAAGGTCTCCACCATGACGGATACCGGATCGGACCTGCCTATTGCGTAGGCCAGCTGTATCTCGCACCTGTCGGCTATCCCGGCGCTTACGATGTTCTTGGCTATGTGCCTTGCCATGTAGGCGGCGGAGCGGTCGACCTTGGTGGGGTCCTTGCCGGAAAAGGCCCCGCCGCCGTGCCTGCCGGTGCCGCCGTAGGTATCCACGATTATCTTCCTGCCGGTGAGGCCTGCATCACCGTGGGGGCCGCCGATGGCAAACCTGCCCGAAGGATTGAACAGAAGGTTGCCGTTCCAGGGAAGGGATGGGTTGCAGACGTCCAGTACCGGCTCTACGACCTTCTTCAGTACATCCTCCATCATGTCCGGCGTATGCGCGTCCGGGGCATGATGGACGGAGAGCAGAATTTCGTCGATGGCCACAGGCTGGTAGCCCCTGTACTCCACAGTCACCTGGCTCTTGGCGTCAGGTCTGGCCCAGGGCAGCTCGCCGGCCTTGCGTGATTCTCTCAGTCTCTCCAGCAGCCGGTGGGCCAGCTGTATGGGATAGGGCATCAGGGCATCCGTCTCCGAGCAGGCGAAGCCGAACATCAGCCCCTGGTCACCGGCACCCTCATTGTCTACCACACCGTGGTCAATATCCGGCGACTGGGAGTGTATCTTTATGCGGTATGTATTCTCAAGGAAATGGAATCCCAGATCGGGGATGTCGTAGCCTATGGACTTGACGGTTTCCCGGGCGACCTTCTCGTAATTCACTTCCCCGTGGCTCTTGACCTCTCCCGCCAGCAGACAGAAATTGGTGGTGACCAGGGTCTCACAGGCCACATGTGAGTCAGGATCCAGCTTCAGATGAGCGTCCAGCACTGCATCCGAGATCTGGTCGCAGATTTTGTCCGGGTGTCCTTCCGACACGGATTCGCTCGTGAACATGGTCATGGTCTTTCAAACCTCCCAGTTTCCTCAGCCGAAAAAAAGAAAAGCCGCCAGCCGGCGGCCTGAGGTGAGCTATCGGCTTTTTAGCACTTTTTTTAACGTGGTTGCAATATACCCCAAATCATTCCACGGCATGTAATGATACAATATATCCCGAAGGCGTCAATGGTACCGGAAGGGCTGATGCGATCGTACTCCGCGAACCCTCCGGCCGTGGGGAAAAGCTCTTGTGACGTCCAAGGTTTGTGGATATACTGTTGCGGTTCCCCGGTGTTCTCCGTTGTATTATCTTTTGACCTCAGGTCACTTTTTTCCGGAGGCAGTATTGAAGAAGAACGTCAAGGTCATCGCCAGCCTGGTCAGGAAAGCCAAGAAGAAGCTCTACCAGGGCAAGAGAGACGAGGCCCTGGATCTCATCAAGAAGGCCGTGAACATAGATGACAACAACGGAGTCCTTGTTCAGGTGATAAAGGTCATCGGAAAGAAGAAGCTCAGGACCGATTACGAGGAAGAGTCCGAACTTGACGAGGGGTTAGAGTCCGAGCTGGAAGAGGCAATCACTGCCGAAGGGGATAAGGACATCGAAGCCGACGGGGGTAAGGACATCGAAGCCGAAGGGGATAAGGACATCAGAGCCGACGGGGATAAGTACATCAAAGACGGTTCCGGGGTTTTAACGACGCCTGAGCCTGAGCAGTACTATGAACCCGAAAGTGATGAGGACATCGAAGCCGAAAGTGACAGGTTCATCAGAGACGACGGGGATAAGTACACCAGAGACGACGGGGATGAGGTCCTCGAATTCGAGCCCGAGGAATACATGGAACCGGAGCCGGAACCGATTGAGGAAATCGAACAGCCAGTTGAAGAGAAACAGGAAAGGAAACCATCAATGGCCCCAGAGGAGCGGCTTCAGAGGCTTTTCGAAGCTTCCGACAAGGAGTACCAGAACGGCCATCAGCAGAAGGCCATCGCCTATCTGAAGAAAGCCAAGCAGCTGGCACCTGACAGTCAGGAGGTCCAGGAAAGGGTCGAACTCCTGAAGACCAGGATCAAGTCGGAAAACCTTGTCCAGATCGCCTGGAAGAAACTGGAGTCCGGCGAGGAGGCAAAGGCCGTTGTCCTGGCCAGGGATGCATTCCAGATGTTCCCGGAAGCCACTGGCCTTGATGAACTCCTGTCGGCTATTGAGGCCGGCGTCTCCTCTGGAGGAGCCGGGAAACCTGCATCGAACTTATCGAAGCCTTCTGGACCCGATGAGTTATCAGCCGAAGAGTACATTGCACAGGTGAGACAGATGGTACAGGACAATGCCCTGGTGGCAGCTGCGGAACTGGCTGAACGTGCCTACGGCATCCATCCCCACAATTCGCTGCTTTCGGAGTTCGTTGACAATTTCAGGAAGCTTGGTCTTCTGGAATAGCCCCGCTCAGCCTGAGAAGAAATCCGGGACACAGGTCAGAAGAACTCCCAGGACCAGCGCCACGATCCCGGTCAGGAACATCAGTCCGGTGATAACCGGATGCAGCTTCTTCCCCAGCATCACGAAACCGGCAACGGACAGAAAGAACCCCGGAACAAGAAGCGCCAGATAAGCGTAGTTCAAAAAGTTCTCCTTCTGCTGTTTTCGTACCCACCGGGAATAATAATGCGGGTGCCGGTCGTCAAGCTCATTTCTTCCTTAGGCCCGAAAGCTGCTCCCATAATGCCTTCTCCTCCTGAGAGGGTGATTTCGGCAGCTTTACCTCCACGTGCACCAGCTGGTCACCCTTAGTCCCCCTGTAGGGGACTCCCTTCCCCGGTATCCGAAGTATGGTCCCCGGCTGGGTCCCGGGATGTATCTTGAGCATGACCTTGCCGTCAAGCGTCCTTATCTTCAGTCTGCTCCCCAGTACGGCCTGCGGGGCCGATATAGTCACCGTGCAGTGGATGTCCCTGCCTTCTCTCCTGAAGAAGCTGTCAGGCTTGACCCTCAGCTTGACCATGACCGTACCTCTTGATGCGGTAGCGAGCCTGAGAACGGTGCCGTCGTCCGAACCGGCAGGTATGTTGAGGTCCACGGTCTCCACCGAAAGGGTCTCACCGGTACCCCTGCAGCCGGTGCACACATTGGAGAATCTCTGTCCGGAACCCCCGCATGAGGGGCAGGGCATAACCATCTGGCCCTGCTGGATCCTGCCTGTACCATTGCACTCAGAGCAGGCCTGGCGTCCCGAACCTCCAGCCCCCATGCACACCGGGCAGGTCGAGGGCACCTGGAGACTGGTCCTTACGATGCCTCCCAGGGCCGCGGTCCTGAAGGGCACGTCAACGGTAACGGCTGGTCTGGAGGTTCGCCCCCGGCCGAAGCCCGCGGTCTCGAAACCGCCCCCTCCCATTCCGCCGCCGAACATGGAGCGGAGTATGTCAGCCAGTCCGCCTCCGCCGAACGGTCCGGCTCCCTCACCACCCGTTTCGCTCCAGGAGAAATCGCCGCCTCCCTTGCGCATCTGGTCGTACTGGACCCGCTTCTCCTTATTGCCAAGGATGTCGTAGGCCTCGGAAACCTCCTTGAAGCGCTCTTCGGCCTTGCTGTCGCCCGGATTGGCGTCGGGATGGTATTTCTTGGCCAGCTTCCTGTAGGCCTTCTTCAACTCGTCCTGGGAAGCGTTCTCATCCACTCCCAGGACTGAATAGAGGTCTTTACTCACTGGTCGCTATTCTCCCCCTTCGGATTCCGGTCTTTCTTCCCGATTCCGGAGCCTGGCTTTTCCCACCTTCACCCTGGCGGGACGAATGAGATCATCGCCGAGCAGGTAGCCCCGCTGGAATACT
>CAZXEF010000216.1:0-4309 GCA_964639605.1 uncultured bacterium
TACCGTGGGTGACGCCAACGCCTTCATGGGCTCCCCGGGGATTTCTTCTTCAACGATTTCCTTGGGATCACCTCGAGTCCATGGGACATTGGGGATTTCAAGTGGCCCCTCTTCATCGGGTTCTCCCTCGCGTGGATATGGATAGTCGCCTCGGTGTGGAAGGGCACCAAGACGGTGAGCAAGGTTGTCTATTTCACGGTGATCATTCCCTGGGTACTGCTCCTTATCTTCGTGATAAGGGGTCTGACGCTCTCGGGGTCCGGAAAAGGGCTTGAGTTCTACCTTACGCCTGTCTGGTCCAACCTTATGAGCGGCAAGCTCTGGCTCGCGGCAATATCGCAGGTCTTCTTCAGCCTGAGCGTCGGCTTCGCCATCATGATAGCCTACGGCAGCTTCCTTCCCAAGAAGACTAACATCGCAGCCAACGCCATCATAATAGGTTTGGCGGATACTATTACGGCGTTCTTCGGTGGAATGGCCGTTTTCTCTGCCCTGGGGCACCACGCCGACAGCCTTGGCGTCCCGGTCTCACAGGTGGTGTCCTCGGGACCCGGCCTTGCCTTTGTCGCCTACCCGCACATCATCACCCAGCTTCCGGGAGCCAGGATATTCGGAGTGCTGTTCTTCCTGATGCTCCTCACACTGGCGGTGGACTCGGCATTCAGCCTGCTGGAGGCGGTCACGGCAGCCGTGAAGGACAAATGGAACACATCCCACAAAAAGGCCAACCTCATCGTGGGTGGACTGGCATTCCTGCTGGGCATTCCGATGCTCACCGGAATGGGCATCCACATCCTCGACATAGCCGACCACTTCATGAACAGTTTCGGCCTTACCCTGGTTGTTCTGGGAGAGGTCCTGATAATCGGCTGGGGCACCGGAGCAGAGGAGCAGAGGCAGTACATCAACCGGAACTCCAGCTTCAGCATCGGGATATGGTGGAACGTCTGCATCCGCTGGATAATACCCATGGGCATACTATGGATGATATTCAGCGAGATACAGGACAGGGCAGTACCTTACGGGAGTTTTGGCGTAAGAGCGCAGGAGTTCCTGTTCGGATGGCTGCTGATAATACTGCTGCCCATAGTCAGCGACCTGCTGGCCAGCTCCAAGGGCAGGGGGGAAGGCCTGTAGGCCTGGAGGCAGGATGAAGAGGTTCCCCGAGGCTGAAGAGGGCAACAGGGCCCACTGGGACGAGCTGGCACTGGCCCACTCCCGCTCGTACGATTACGAAAGGCTCCTTTCGGGCGGCCACCTGATGGACGAGGTGCAGGTTCGGGAGATGGGGGATGTCACAGGAAGAAGCCTGCTGCACCTGCAGTGTCACATAGGGACGGACACCCTTTCCTGGGCGCGCCTGGGCGCCAGGGTCACCGGAGCGGACATCTCCCCCGTCTCGCTCCGTGTAGCCCGCGGCCTTGCCGAGAAGTGCGGCCTGGAAGCCCGGTTCATTGAATCCAGTCTCTACGATCTCCCGTCGAAGCTCAACGACACCTTCGACATAGTCTACACGTCGGTGGGGGTCCTCTGCTGGCTCTCCGACCTGAACGAGTGGGCCGGGATGATCCGGAGGTTCCTGAAACCGGGAGGCCTGTTCTACCTGATGGAGACCCACCCGTTCCTGTGCGTCTTCGATGACGAGGCGGAGGTACTGCGGACAAGGTATGACTATTTTCACCATGACGAACCAATCCAGTGGCCGGGAGATTATCCGGACTACGCCGGGGACGGCTACATCGTGAGATCTCCTTCCTGGGAGTGGCAGTGGTCCATGGGGGATATCATGAATGCCCTGTTCGGCAGTGACCTGAGGGTGGAGTTCCTGCATGAGCACAATTGGATACCGTGGAAAGCGCTCCCCTCCATGGTGGATTGCGGCAACGGGAAGTGGATGCTGCCGAAGGGCATGGATGTTCTGCCGCTGATGTTCAGCGTCCGCGCGATCAGGGAAGGTAACTGAATCAGCCGAAGGGGCTTCGGAAATTCTCTATGATCCTTGCCAGCGTCCTGTGCTCGGCAAGCACCCGGTACTCAAGCAGCTTCAGGACTGTCTTGAAGTGCTTCCACTCCTCGCCGAAGTTCTCGTCGGCGCTTATCAGCTCCTCCATCTCGCGAATGCTCTGCTTCAGGTACTCGGAAGCGGTCATGCTGTCCATGTCCTTCTCCAGGGAGCTGATTATCCTGGCCAGTTCGCCGCTGTCCAGCCAGATACCGCCGCACTCGCGGCAGTAGTCTATCTGCACACCCGTATCGGCGTAGCCTATTGTGGCCATCTTCTCGCCGCAGGAGGGGCACTGTATCGATTCCCTCGTGACATGGAAAGAGTCCGTCTCCTTCCATAGATCGAACTCCATCCAGGCAAGGTCGCTGTCGGCCTGGTTCCTGGCCTGCCTCAGCTCGTTGCGGTCAAAGAAGCTTCCCCCGCACGAGGGGCAGGCGTCTATCTTCACCCCGAGCAGTTCAGAGGACCTCAGGTCAACATTACATTTGGGACACTGCATCATTCCGCCTCCTCATCACGCCATTTTATGGAGATAAGCCCGAGCCTCACGGCGTTGTCCACCAGGACCTGGGCCTGCTTCGCAACCGGCGGGTCTATCATCTTGGAACCCAGGGCTATGGCACCAAAGCCCTCCGACGTTGCCCTCTCCATCGCCATGACTATCTTCCTGGCCTTGTCCAACGAGTCCTTATCCGGCAGGAAACCCTGGTTGATGATGGATACCTGTGCCGGATGAATGCACCCCTTGCCGACGAAGCCCAGAGCCCTGGCGCGGCTCACCGACTCCATCAGGCCATCTTCGTCTTTCACGTCCGCAAATACGGTATCAATGGGCTGAAGCCCCCCGGCCCTTGCGGCCATCACTATCAGGCTCCTGGCGGTGAAGCTCTCGGTTCCCTCAGTGGTCGGAGATACTCCCATCTCGGCGGAGAGGTCCTGCAGGCCCAGTGTGATGGCAGCCATCTCCGCCGGGGCCGACCTGGCGATGTCCAGGGCGTTGAACACCCCCAGGGGACTCTCGATAATGGGCATCAGCCATATTCCGCCGATCCTGCCACACCTGTCGGATATCTTGCATGCCAGGTCCCTGACCTCTGTGACCTGATCGGGTATCTCAACCTTGGGTATGAGTATGTGCTGCACCGGCTGGGGCACGACCCATTCGAGATCATCCTCGCCCGGCTGACCCTGGTTTATCCGGACCATGACCTCCATGTCGCCGAAATCCGTTCCGGCAAGGGCGTGGGCCACCATGATACGGGCTTCGAACTTCCTCCCGGGAGATACACTGTCCTCAAGATCAAGGATTATGCCGTCAGCCTGCGAATCAAGGGACTTCTCAATGAACCTGGGCATGTTCCCGGGCACGTAGAGCCTGGACCTCCTCGGCCTGTCACGGTCCGAGGCTTTAACCTCGCCGAAGGGAGGCAGTTTGGGAAAACCATCACCCAGAACTTTCCTGACGGATGCCTCGAACCTTGCCGCAGCCACGAATGGGGCCGCTCCGCAGTCCTCCACCGTTACTGCACCGGCTGAGATCTCCATCCTGGCGGCGGTAAGCCTTATCGCCTCCTCCAGAGGACCAGGCGAACCCTCTCCGGAGACAGCAATGGTCAGCTTCTCCCCGGTACTCTCATAGGTGACCAGGCAGTCGGATCTGATCTTCGGACCTGAATAACCGCTGGAAGCCTTTTCAGACATCTTCACTCCTTAGCGATGAATTGGCCGCACGACAACAGGTGTAATCTAATGGGGAATATCGCAGGTTGAACACTCCGAAGGCGAGCATGCAAGAGGATTCAGCATGAGGAACTTGAACCCGGAGTCCGGGTGGCATCTGAAGCTGTACCTCTCCAGAAAGGACTGAATGCCCAGGTACCTGTCGGCGCAGTAGGGCTGGTATTCCACTGCAAAGGCCCGCAGCCGCCTCTCACCCACCAGGGTCGCAAGTGAATCCTGCCAGGGTTCCGTATCGGCACCGTACCTCGGGTCGATCCATGGCGGCACGATGACGGCGGAAAGCTCCGGAATGGAGAAAATCGACTCCCGCCAGCCGGCAGTGGAGGTCTCCACGGTCTTCAGCGGCGGAAGGAAATCCGCGTTCATGTCACGGGCCAGCTGCCGGCCCATGTCCGTCTCATCGTCAGTGAAAGTAAATATGTAGAGAGTATCGGCCTCCTCGATGGAGAATATCGAAGCCGCTTCCTCCTCGGAGACATTTGACTGCTCCACTGCGGCATGGGCCCCGGACTCCCTCACTTCCGGCCTTGTGACCCATGTCACCAGGCCGCGTATTCCTATGGC
>CAZXEF010000217.1:0-966 GCA_964639605.1 uncultured bacterium
ACTCCCAGGACCCTTCCTGCCCCTGAGCTGGATGTCCGCAGTGCGTTCGTCGAGTTCGACCTGGATGTATTCCGCAGGAAGATCACGGTCACCGACGAGGAAGCGGCTGATTGGGACCTTCCCCTCACCCCGATCAAGCATGCCACGGCTGCTATCAAGGAGAACCTGAACGTGGAGCGGGAGTACGCCCTGTCGGCCTACATGACCACGTCCGGCAACTTCACGAATACCAGCGATCCGGCAACCGTGAAGTGGGGAGCGGTAGGTGGCGGTGACGCTGCCCTGGCTGACATCGACACGGCAATCAGCACTATCGGACATGAGAGCAACCTGATCGGTGTGTTCTCGTTCGATGTGTACCGGACCCTCAAGAGGCAGTGGCAGCAGGACCTCCGGGAAGCCGGGCAGAAGGACCCGATGAGTCTTCAGGCCATGGCTGCGTATGCCGGGCTGGATGCTTGTGTGGTCGGCTCAGCCTACTACAACACCGCCAGCGACCCCGACAATCCCAGCCTGTCCAGACTCTGGGGTTCGGGCAATGCCTGGATCGTCAGGGTGGCCGATTCTGACGGTGAGTCTTCTCACTGCTTCGGAGTCAGCGCAACCAGGAATCCGAGTATCCAGGCCAAGAGGATCGACGATCCTGACGGAACCAAAGTGATAGGCAAGATCGAGTTCGCCGATGTCGTCATCGACGAGCTGTACGCCTACTACTTCACCAACTGCTTGGCCTAGACGGCAGGCAATACAAGGGCGGGGGTCACATGGCTCCCGCCCTGATGAAGGGCTGACATGGATGTTCGGTATGGATACTGCAGCATAGACAGGTTGAAGAGCAGGTGCAAGGTATTCGGGTCCAGCAATACCTCCTATGCTGACAAGGACCTGCTTGATGGTATCCATGAGAGCGCGGCAAAGACAGACTTGGTACTCAGGAAGGGCCGGTACGTCTGCCCCGTGTCATCC
>CAZXEF010000217.1:976-4287 GCA_964639605.1 uncultured bacterium
CCTGGCTGCTGACCATTACCGAGCTGCCGACAGAAGGGGAGACCATCGTCATCGGCCGAGAGTACACGTTCATGGAAACGGCAGCCGCGGCGAATGACATTACCATCGGTGCCAGCAAGGAGGCGGCTCTGCTTAATCTCTGTGCAGCCCTGGAGCTGGACAGACTCGGCTCCTACCATACTGACACCACCATCAATAACTACCTCGGTGGCAGGGATTACTCAGCAACAGCGGGGACCTTCACAGTCTATTCAAGGATTTATGGGTACAGCGGTGCCCTGGAAACGGTAGCAGCGGGTACAGCCCCTATTACTGTTGCCGTTACCGGTACCGGAGGTGAAGAATTCCCACTGCTCCGTGACAGAAACATGTACCACACTGCTATCCTGATGCTGGTAGGTAATGCCATAGGAAGGGACAGCGGTAAGGGGAACCGGTCGCTGATAGATGATTACAAGGACGAGGTCAAAGTGATCGACGCCATGCTGGATGCTGGGACCAAGATCGAGTCGGTATCCGGCGTGACAGTGACCCGTCCAGCCCGTACTATCGGGATAGACGAGGATGTACCGGATGAGGCGTGACCATGTCTGACTATGGCTATCTGGCTCGGACTACGGCCGACTCTGACTTCATATCCATGACAATAGATGAGGCTGGGTTTCAGCGCTTCCTCGAATCGCTTGAAGATGACATCGAGGACTTCTACCAGGACTGGCTCCGGAAGATGGGAGCCTGGACACTGCGGGAGGCTCTGTTGTCATTTGACCGTCAGGCAGAGCCCGGGGGTATCCAGTACCCGGAGCTATCCCCTAAATACGCCTGGCGTAAACTGATGCATAGCAGGAGCCTTCTGGCTAACATCTGGAGCGGTGCCCTACGCAGGAGCCTGCAGCTAGAGATGGAAGGTACTGGCCTTCACAAGAAGGGCACTGTCGGCAGCGACAAGCCGTATGCTGGATTCATCCAGACCGGTACCCATAAGACACCAGGGCCGCTTCCTGCCAGGCCATACCTGCCAGCTACGGCGTACGCCCGGAGGCATGGCAAGCAGCTTGCCGAGTCACTCATCAAGCATGTGACGGAGGGATGATATGCCCACTCCGGTAGACTGGGAAACCACCAGGCAGACGATCATAACCTATCTCAAGGGCAAGCTTACCACCTGGTTCATCGGCGATACCGATGGGCAGAATGTGGAGAACCTGGCAGAGGCTAAATACGGGAACGTACTTCTGCCGAGAGTTAACACCGATTCAGCCAATGCCACCATGCCTAAGAAGCATACGCACGATGTCGAGTGGCCTATTGTCTTCTCCTGCCGGTCTGACTCCACCTCTGGCCAGATGAAGGTGCTTGGCACAATGCTGAAGAGCATCATGTCCGCTCTCAACTACCATGATCTCGGGTATCCCTACGGCATCACCAACTGCCTGTCGGCCCATATATCCAGTGCTACCCCTTATGAGGATGAGGGAATCGGGACTTATTATTTGATAATCCTGTCCACTAAAATACGAGATAGCTGATTGGAGGCTATGATGAGCGAAAAGAAACCCCTGCTGTTCACGGGTGCATGTGAGGCCGAGTCACAGGACGCTGATGGTCTGTTCTCTGTCTTCCCTGGTGATACCCATCTCTTTGACAAGAGGTTCTACGACATCAGGAAGGCAGAGCCGGTATGGACAGACCCGCCTCCTGCCGCACCCGAGCCTGAAACCGATACAGGCACTACTAAGAGCAAGCCCAAGAAGGGCGGTGAATGATGCCCCAGATCATAGGCAGTAACACGCGGCTGAAGGTTGCCATCAATGCAGAGACCTCGGGCATGACCTTCGACGGAACCCCGGGTACTTATGACTGCATGCGCATCAAGTCGGGCGGGTTCAAGTACAATGTCCGGCTCCCGAAGAATGCAGTTGAAGAGGCAATGGTGTTCAGGCGCACCCATACCAAGGGCGGGAAGATAGTCACCTGGACCGCTGACGTTGAGTGGTCGTACTCCTACAGAGAGCTGTTCCTGGAGCTGCTTATGGGTGGGGCCATAGATGATTCAGGAGCAAGTGTCCCGTATACACATTTGGAAGACCTGGTGCAGAAGTTGAAGTGCGGCTCCATAGTTGTGGAGTACACAGACCAGGCTGAGCAGGTCAACGAGGTCATGTCCGATACCTTCGCCAATTCGGTGATAACAGCCCTGTCGCTGTCTTGCGAAGTCGGCGGCTCCCTCCAGGGTACCATATCCGGCCTGGCTTCTGCACACGTTCATGCCGAGAACGTCGATGCCTTGACCACCGTGCAGGAGACTGAGGTCATATCCTGGGAGCATGCGGCGATCACCATCAACGGGACCGGAAGTTATTACTTCAGCAAGTTCAGCATGGACGCCAACGCTCCGATGGAAGAGGCACCGTTCGGCATGAGCGCTACTGCCCCCGCCGTGGCTTTCGGCATGTTCCGCAAGGGGCCGCTGGACCTTACCTGGTCAGTCGGGATGTGGGCTGACAGCGCAGTCCTCGCGGAGATAGGAGATACCGGGACAGACTGGACCGGGGCCAACTCCGCAGTGTTCAACAACGGCGGCGCAACCACGGCAGAGCGGGAGTTCTCTATAGTCCTTGGTCACAGCGTGATCGAGGATGCTCCGAGGACCATGGGTAACACCGACCTGGAGCCCATAGAGATCAAGCTCACAGCTGAGCATGCCGCTGACCCGGAGCTGATAACAGCCTACTTCAAGAACGCCCGCGAAGAAATCCACCCGGCGTGACGGGAGTAGTATGAACCGGCTTAAGAAATGGCTGGCGAAAATCCTGGGGGTCGTGCCTGAAGCGGCCCCCCCTCTTCCAGCCGACTATCGAACCATAGCACAGAAAATCCGTGACCTGTCGCAGATCAGGGTGTTTCTGCCAGTGGCTCGGGAGTGGGTCACCATCAGGGCAATGACCGGTATCAACATGCTCTTCGCCGGTATTAGGCCCCTGATGATACCATCCCGAGAAGAGCTGGAGAAGCTATCCGAGGCTGACAAGAAGAAGAAGTGGGCAGAGCAGGTGACGGCAGCAAGGCATACTGCCGTGGCCGTGGGTATCGAGCCGGAGTATTCCCTGCATGAGACTACTGATCCCGGGGTAGTCTGTGTCAAGGACCTCGATGATATAGATGTCATGGAGATATACCGTAAGTCCATCGGCCAGCTCGGGAGCCGGTACCATGGCATTGATGGCAACGCATTCGATGCGAAGAAGCACATGCAGTACTACCTCGACCAGAAAGAGGTTGCCGCCTTCTTTGGCGAACTCTTCCGATGG
>CAZXEF010000218.1:0-4283 GCA_964639605.1 uncultured bacterium
GAGAGCTGCTTCTCGGCGGCACTGCAGGGCTTATTGCAGAGCCGTGGGTGTTACGTCTGCAGGCGGGACTGACGGCTGAACCCGGAGCTGATCCGAGGATAATGGGAGCCGTCGGTGCGGGGCCATCTGACCTCTTCGTTGAAGTATGGGACGGAGTTTTCAGAACAGGCCTCCAGACCGTGCTGAACACGGAGTACGGTTTCCTCCATGCCGGAGCGCGTGCAGGCGAGGATACTCTTGTCTTCAACGGTATACTCATGCCCTCGGTCCGTTGGGGGGCAGCCGGCAGGCTCTACGGAGGGATATCCTGGGAGGTTACCGGAACTGACACATCCACCGTCGGAACGATGGATGCCAGGTCGATGTTTACATTGGGCAGGTTTGCATTCATTTTTGCACTGGAAGATGTGCTTGACGACTGGAGGAGTTACTCCTTCGGTATCACATGGACGTTCAGCGACCGCAGGGAAACGCTGGACATTGAGGACAGGTGATGATGCAGGGCGATCGGGACACCGGCGGTGACATGGTCAGGATAGCCGTCCTGGCTTCAGGCAGGGGTTCCAATTTTGAAGCCCTCTGCAGGGGAGACACCGGCAGGGGGAGGGTGGTCCTCCTGTTGACGGACAATCCCGATGCCCCGGTTCTGAAACGAGCCGTGGAACTGGGCGTGGAAGCCATGCACGTTTCCCCCGGGAAGTACCGCACAAGGTTCTCGGAGTCCGCCGAGGAGAACTGGACCGGCATCATGAGGGACAGAGGGATACAACTGGTCTGCCTGGCCGGGCTCATGAGGATAATCAAGGGTCCGATGATCAGCGAATTCAGCGGGAGGATAATGAACATCCACCCGTCGCTGCTTCCATCCTTCCCGGGGTTGGATGCACAGGAACAGGCTCTGGCCTATGGCGTCATGATAAGCGGATGCACGGTGCATTACGTCGACGCAGGAGTCGATACCGGACCCATAATACTTCAGCGGAGCGTGCCTGTACTTGATGATGATGATGTCCGCAGCCTGTCAGGCAGGATCCTGGAGCAGGAGCACGTTGCTTATTCCCAGGCGGTGAAGCTCCACTGCGACGGCCGTCTGTCCATTTCGGGCAGAAGGGTCCTTTCCGGCCTGAAGCGGGGAGATGTCCTGTGATATGCGTTTCCGGGAGGTGGTCCTGAGATGCTCTGGCTGCTGATATGGATGATGCTCTTCTCAACTGCGGATGATCCCGTCCCGGCTTCGCCTGCACTTCGGATGAGCGTTGACGGGGTTCCTCTGCCCGACCACAGGGTTGCATTCGTTGTAATGCCGGGTGACTCGGTCACCCTTTCACTTGGCGGTATGGAAGCTGGATGGAGCGCCACGGCAGGCGAACCCTCCTCCGGTTATGGCGCAGCCTTCGGCTGGAGGGCTCCCAGGAGCCACGGGATATTCCATCTGGATGCAAGCTCAGGTGAGAGTGCGGAGCAGTACACTGTTATAGTGCCGGTGGAAACCTGCCGCTGGAGGACGACTACGCTGAACTCCTTTGCCATAGGAAGCTACGGGGATGGCGACGGGACAGAGCGGAAGCCTGGCTATTTCATCGAGGTCGGGAGCTCCGGAATGGGGGCAAGGGTGACTACACACCTCACACTGGGAGATTTCCTCTGCCATGTTGAGGGCAGCTATCCTCAGTACATGGCCCTTGATCTTCGCCTGGCGGACAAGATGGAAGAGCTGCTGATCGCGGTCCAGGAAGTATATCCCCAGGCATCTGGGATTCACAGTATCAGCGGTTTCAGAACCCCGGCCTACAACGCGGCCATTGGAAACGATACCGGCGAGAGCCTCCACCTTTACGGAATGGCGGCCGATATATGGATAGAGAGCTGGCCCGCCAACGGACTGATGGATGACATAGACCGGAACAAGAGGGTGGATGTCTATGACGGAGAGTACCTTGTAGAGATAATCAGGGCTCTTGAAGCCCAGGGAAGGGTGGTGACCGGTGGAGCTTCCGCCTACCGTTGGATTCCCGCTCACGGACCTTTCGTGCATCTTGACATCAGGGGCAGCAGGGCTGTATGGCCCACACGCAGGACACTAATAGACGATCCAGTCATCTGAGAAAGGTTAATTCGATGAATTCCCTGAGAACTCCACTGATCGTACTGGGTTGCATCCTTATAGTCGCCCTTGCCGTCAGCCTCATCAGCGCCAACATGCTGTCGAGAAGGCTCGGCAGGCTTCAGATGGATTACAGCTTCGCAGACAGCCGGATAAGGGCCATAAGCTCGGAAAGGGACACGCTGGCGGGAATGAACCGATTCTACAGCCTGCGTAACGATTCCATGTTCATGATGACCTGCAGGATGGATTCCCTGGAGGCATATCTCCAGATGCAGGAACTGAGGAATGACTATGTCGGCTACTACCTCCTGATCGACACCTATCAGAACAGGTTCCATCTTCGAAGGAATCTGGATGACGGCACCGAGATGGTGGTCAGGTCCGGCTACTGTGGCACGGGTAAGGGTTGGACAAGCAACGATGAGGGCCAGGTCTGGAACTTTTCGACTCCCAGGGGACTCAGGTACGTTATAAAGAAGGGTGAGAATCCCTACTGGTACAGGCCGGACTGGTACTGGGAAGAGATGAACATGACTCCTCCGCAACCCGATGATTACGTTGTGATACCGGATACCATACCCTGGGCAGCCCAGATAGCCTATTACAACGATTCCCTCACAGCCTCGGAGAGGATATACGTGCAGAGGGTCCCGGGCGCGCTGGGTTCGTACAAACTTGACCTGGGCGGGGGAATACTGATACACTACGGCGTTGGAAGGGGCAGGAACGTCAGCCACGGATGCATAAGGATGAGCAGTTCCGACCTGGAGGCCCTTTACAGGACCCTCCCGGTGGGGGCTCCTGTGGTGATTTACTGAGAAGGTTCCATTGAAAGGTTGTTCAATTGCTGAAAGCTGAATCCAATGCTCAGAACGGGATAGACACTTCCTCAGGCGGTGACACAAGGGCCGCCACAATAATTGGGACAAGCCTCATCGGCGGGTTGATCATACTCTTTCTCCTTTCGACGGTCTTCAGTTCGGGCGGAGGGGGAAATGAACCGGTCACAACCCTTCAGACTGTTCCGGAGGACAGCAGTGCGGTAGACACCATGCCTTCTCAGGAGATCCCGTCGTTCATGGATCAGAAGCCACGTTACTGGCTCCAGGCCAGGGCTGGTTCCCAGGGTGACGCCGGCTGGGGACCCGACGTCGTGGCTCCCTTCTCAATCCTCTGGCAGCTTGACTCGGGAGGCGGCAGGGAGTTCTTCTCAGCTCCGGCCCTGGTGGATGGTATTCTATACTTCGGGTGCAACGACGGATACCTGAGGGCTGTGGACGCATCGAGCGGTTCATTGAAATGGTCCTTCAGCACCGTATGCGGAATATGCGGAGAGCCTGCGGTGGATTCCACCACTGTATATTTCGGGGGCCAGGACGGATACGTATATGCCCTGGACAGGGCTTCGGGGAACCGAAGATGGTCGGCCGGGCTGGGTTATCATGTATTCTGCGATACCGGAGTAATGTGCGACAGCCTCATTCTCTCCGGCAATTCGGCAGGGAAAGTGTGCGCCCTTGACAGCGGTACCGGTGAACCCGTCTGGGACCGGGAACTGGGCGGAATAATCCTGGGTCCGGCGGTTGTGGGTTCCGTTGCAGCTTTCACATCCGAGAACGGGATCACCGCCGTCATAGACCGGACAGGTGAGCTGGTATGGTCACGCAGCAGCTCTACACAGGCCTCAGCCCCGTCCGCGGACAGCTCAGCCGTATATGTAGGGTTCTCCGGGGGAATGGTCCGCAAGTTCGATATCCGCACCGGTGACCTCCTGTGGGAGACAGACATCGTGAGCAGCTCCGGAAGGTGCCTGCTGGCAAGGCCTGTGGTTACCAGCGGAAGGGTCCTGGTGGGGACCAACAGCGGCAGTCTTGTCTGCCTGGACAGCGGCAGTGGGGAGGTCCTGTGGAGACAGCAGTTCGATAACTGGCTTCAGCTGCCCCCTGCCGTGGGCCAGGAGCTGATCTATCTTGCATGCGATGATCAGAGGCTTCACATAGTCGAACTGGAGACCGGTGCCAAGGTGGATTCCCTGGAGATGGGAGGCTATTCCGGTACAGCCCCTCTTCTCTTCAACGGAGTGGTCTTCCTGGGCAACACTGCAGGCGAGTTCCGTGCACTCAGGGGAACTCTGCCGGTAGAGGAAGAGACCCCGGCGGACACGATCCTGGAGGAA
>CAZXEF010000219.1:0-4272 GCA_964639605.1 uncultured bacterium
TATCAGGTTGTCGAAGGGGGACAGTATGTGGACAGTCGTGAGGGATGCACCCGGTGCGGAGAACATGTGCTCCGAGCTGGAAAGGACGTAATAGCCTCCCTCTCCGTCAACCGAGGCCGGGATGACTTCACCGGCGTCGGTCATCCGATCCAGCGCTTTCCTCACCACATTCCTTCCTGCAGCGTGAATATGGTCTGCGATGGACCTCTCCTTCGCCGGACCATGGGCTTTCAGAGCCCTTTCAACAAGGAACCTCCCGAGTTCTTCCCCGTCCGGTACCGCGGTGTCCGTCCCCGGTGGAAGGACCCTCTCGGTAAGGTCGTAGATGCGGTGGAAGTTATCCCTCCTTGTTATCATGAGATCGCCTCTCCAGAAAAGGAGCTCCAGGGCGGTCTTCGCCGGCTTCCAGTCCCACCACTGGGACCTCCTCACCCCGGGCTCCGATCCGAAGTCCCTTGAGCCAAGTGGTCCCTCCTTCCTTATCCTCTCCAGCACATCGTCCATGAGATGACCGCACTTTTCCAGCCTCTCCCTCGCCCACTTGCCTTTGGGGTCCCTGTGGCTCTTCATCTGGAACGTGTAATACCTGTAGTCGCTCATGGGAAGGTAGGATGCGGCATGGCCCCAGTACTCGAACACTTTCCTGTCCTCGGACTGGAGCCGGTGGAGCATGCGGGGATCGTAGCTCCCCATGCGGGTCCATAGAGTATGATGGTGAGCCCTGTTCACAACTGAAATGGTGTCTATCTGGATGTAACCCAGATCCTCGATCAACCTTGCCGCGCAGTCACTGCCATTTGAAGATGAAGGGGATCGCGCGAGCAGCTGGCTGGACAGCGCCGCTCTTCTGGCCTGGGCGGTGGTAAGCTCGAGGAGAGGGGTCATGTGGCGGCGCGCTTCAGGGCTCTACTTCTCCAGTGAGATGATCTTGTCGAGGTTGGAGCAGATCAGTGCCCTGCTGCCGCTTCCGTTCACGGCCATATCGTAGATGGTGCCGTAGCTCGACGAGGAACCCTCGACTTCTCCGTTCTGCGCGTTCATCACCGTGAGACCGCTGCTCTGGTGGGCAATGTAGATATAGCCGTCATCGGGGGTGACAGCCACCGAGAGGGCCGGGCTGGAGATATCGTAGGTGGAGTAGTGCAGGCCCGTACCGGTGTCTATTCCCCATATCTGGCTAAGAGAGTCCGGCGCTGCATAGATCAGGTTGCCGGGCCCTGCGTACATGTCCGCCGTTCCTCCCGGGATCCCGCACTCGGCGGTCACGACGCCAAGGTTTCCGGTGGATATCCTCTTGACCGTGTCGTCGCTTCCGTCAGCCACGAAGATCGCGGAACCGTCAGCCGTAATCACGGCGGCCACCGGGTCGTCGAGCCCCGGCACGGTATCAACCGAGACAACGTCCCAGGACTGTGTGTTCACGGTGGTTATGGTGCCGTCGGTCCCCACCGAGTATACGTGCCAGCTCCCGCCGGTGGGATCGGTCAGCAGGAACCTTCCATAGGACCCGAGTGCCACCGGGTTGTGGACCACGTAAGTACCGTCACTGACATAGAACAGGACGTTCCCGCACAGGGCTATGGCGTACCCGCCTTCAGCCGTGGCTCCCACGTCCTCCACGGTGTACCCCTCCAGGCCCACCCTGGCCACACAGTAGCCCAGCTGGTAATCGATGAAGAACAGGCTGTCCGTGGCCGCAAGCCCGTCATCGCCGGAGTTCAGGTAGCAGCATTGCATGGGGATGGTGCTGGTGGAAACATCCTGAAGGAAATAGAACGGGAAATCAACCGACATATCGGGGCTGGTGACCCCGCATCCGGCGGAGATAGCAATGACGGCTGCTGCCGAGGCAGCAGCAACGGCTGAAAAGGCTGTCTTTTTCATTTTTCTTCTCCCGTGAACAGTTCTTTGAGTCGAATGGCGTCCCTCACGGCCTGGCCGAAATGACAGTTGTTGAACATCACGAAGACCGTTCCGGATCCCTCACCCAGTCTGTCTATAGCGGGGAACCACGCTGCCAGTTCCTGGTCACTGTAGCTGTAATCATACCTCAGAGGCCCCCCCTCCCACCACCGTGCAGCGTTCCTGCCGTGCATCCTCAAGTACCCGAAATGGCTTCCGCCCACTGGAACAGGGGGCGGAAGATGGGGAAGCCTGGGCAGGTCCACTGATACGAGGGCCATGCCGTCTCCGCTCAGCCTCCGGAGTATGCCCTCATCGTACCATTCATCGTAGCGGAATTCCACCGCCAGCGGGACGTTGCCCGTCCTTTCGTTCAGTTCCTCTATATATCGGACCGCTGACTCCGACGGCTTGAACGAATAGGGGAACTGAGCAAGAAGCCCTGCAAGCTTTCCGCTCTCCGTGAATGGCTCCAGCATCTTTCCGTACTGGTCCCACTGCTCCAGGGTGGTGTCCCTGGAATGGGTCATGCTTGAATGGAGCTTCACCATGAAATCGAAATCATCCGGCGTCTTGTTCACGATGTTCCAGGACACCCTGGGATGCATTATCCGGTAATAGGTGCTGTTTATCTCAACGGTTGAGAAGAAGCCGCAGTAGTAGTCAAGCATCTTGCCCTTCTCCGTCCCCTGAGGGTAGAAGGGGCCGACCCAGTCGGCGAAGCTGTAACCGGAGGTGCCGATACGCAGAGTGTACTTATCGCTTCCCCCGGTCAATTTCAGTTCCTCCCCCCGATAACTTTCGTATGACACATCATACGGCCGCGGGCCGAGCCCCCGCCAGGGTCCTGCCGGAAGTAACCGACCTCTCGCCGTATCGGTGGCGGATGAGGTCGATGGCGTAGTCGATCTTCTCGCTCCTTCCACCGAAGATCTCCAGCTGACGGCCCGACTGGTCGGTGAGAGCACTGAGGCACACCCCGATGAGCCTTATCCGGGAACCTACGGCGGTACGGGCAAGGTCGCGGGCAGCTGTGTAGATGGTCCTGGCGCTGTCGGTGTGGTACGGCAGCGACCTTGCCCTGGAACGACGCTGCATGCTGCTCAGCCTGTATTTCAGCGTTACCGTGCTTCCTGCCAGCCCCTTGTCACGGGCCCTCCTGGCAACCTTCTGGCTCATCATGGCCAGCACCGGAAGGTACTCCTCAGGCTCGATCACATCGGTGCTGAAGGTATGCTCGTTGCTTATGGACAGGGGGTCCGGGGAAAGGTCGCCGGAGATCACGGGGGAGTCATCGATACCCCTGCACAGGAGGTACAGGCTGTCGCCGTGCTTTCCCAGCAGGGCACGCAGCTGGTGGCGGGAGAACCGCCTGAGGTCGGATATCCTCTCTATTCCGAGGCTGAGGAACCGTCTCTGGGTGGCAGGGCCTACGCCCCATATCCTCCCCACCGGGAAATCCACTATGTCCTCCGGCCCGAGGTACGCTATCCCCCTGGGCTTGGCCCTGCCGGAAGCCATCTTGGCCAGGAACCTGTTGCCGGCCATGCCTATGCTTCCCCACAGCCCGGTGGTGTCAAGTATATCCCGCTGTATCCTTGAGGCCAGCTCCAGGGGTGGCCTTCCGCCGATGACACCGGTGACGTCCATGAAGGCCTCGTCGATGCTTGCAGGGTCAACCACCGGGGAGTAGGTGAGGAGAATCTCGAGTATCCTCCTGGTATAGGACGCATAGCTTCCATGGCTTCCGGATATAACTGCCGCATCCGGGGCCAGCCGCATGGCATTGACCATGGGCATGCCGGACCTGATGCCCAGCTCCCTGGCCTCGTAGCTGCATGATGCCACTACGGAGCGGAGGGTCCTGCCACCGACTATGACCGGCCTGTCCCGGAGCCAGGGGAAGGAGAGGCGTTCAACCGATACGAAGTAGGTATCCATGTCTATGTGGAATATCACCCGCAAGGCAGAGTCTCCTAACCGTTCTCGGAGTAATGGAAGTCCAGCGTCCAGGAAAGGTCGGAAGTGTCCAGGTGGACCTCGTAGACATCCTCCCCGCTGGTCCGTATCACGTAATGGTACAGGGGGTAGGCTCCTTCCCTGGTCTCCCAGTGCGAGGATACCGATGATACGTGATAGACACGGCCGTTCCACCTGAACCTGCAGGGGCGTACCTTCCCCCTGCAGAAATGGCCTATCATCTCCACCGGCTCGTTGTACCTGGTTACCAAGGCCCACCTCCTCCACGGAGTATAGAATAGTGAACATATGTTTAGCAGTCAAGCGGGAACGGAACCCACCGGAACTTGATGTGTTGTATGGAACGTCGATTTCCGGTATGATATCGAACAATTGAGTGATACATCGTAT
>CAZXEF010000220.1:0-4254 GCA_964639605.1 uncultured bacterium
TTCGATCATCCAGGACTACCGTTATGAGATAGAATGGGAAATGACAGGTGATTCAGTTATCACGATCGGAGCACCTGAGGGTGAGTTCAATCTTTGCTGGCACTTCCCTGGGAGCGGTGTCTGCTGGTTGCCCCTACATCCAAAAGGTAACCATGATCTTGAGGTGACATTGCCCGTTGAACCTGATCCTATCGTGACTGCACTCGGGAAAAAGATGATCCACACCTATTCGGGGAACCACCCTCTTCTTCTCAGCGACTTCACATCCGATGAGTGGATAGATCCCGGTTACAGGCTTGAGCGAATCTGCATCGATCGATCCTCATGGGGGAGCGACTCACTCTGGGAGGGAGGATTAAAGAACTTCCAAGTGTGCTATGACAGTGCGGACCAGTGGAGGATTGTGCTGTTCTACATCAATCGAATAGTGCTTCTCCGAGAAAGTTATTCCCCTTCGATCATTGAATTGCCATACCCATTGGACAGCCCCCTTAACAGAATTCACAACATATCCAGAGAAGGGCGATTTATTGTTGTTCTTCGTTCACGCTATAATGGCCTCGAAAGCTATGTCATGATCGATGTAGATCGGGGACGAGTTCTTGGCTATGATTCGAGCGGTTCAGATGCATTATCCTCGGAATCTCAAGGAGCAGTGGGGGGTGGCACCACTATCACTGTCACAAGCGTAGGTATTCTGTTCGATCAAGGATTATTCATCAAGCAAGAAGAGGGGCATACACTGATATGCCGTGCCGAGGACTCGAGCCCTGAAAGACTCTCATGGGATACTCTTGCCGTGGAGATGGAGCCCATGGGAGTAACTAATGATGGTTTGCTGCTGGCTCTTTCAAGGGATTCTTCTTTGATCTCACCATCGGGACCCTCATATGATGCAGATTCCTTTCTTGCACTCTGCACTGTCAGTAGTGATGGTGATTTCACTTGGAAGGAGATCGATCCAAGAAACTGGAATGCTAGAAATCTTGTTCAAAACAGATACTTCTTCGATCCGATCTCTAAAACTGTTCTCATCTGGCGTTATGACATTGAGCATATAGGCATAAGCAGTGCTGTGACCGGAGAATGGATCCGGACACTTGATATAGAAGAGCCATACATACACACCACCCCTCTATATGCTCCGGGTGGGAGGTACTTTGCTGCCAGAGAGGCCTACAATGATTCAGGTCCTGGCAGTGTACTCCTATATCCCTTGGACACTACTGAAGAGCCTGTGATCTTGTCAGGTGATGCAGGGAGTTGGAAACTGGGATCGCTGATCGCCCTTAGTGCTTCGGGAAACATGCTATTGGATCTCTATTTTCCGAGCGATCCGCCATGTGGTTCGAGAGCTGGCTATTTGAGACGGAGGGCCCTCGTCAGCTTTGAAGGTCGTCTGCTCTGGCTGGGTCCTACACGGCTACTGCGCTCTCATAATGATGAATCCTATGAAGCCATTTCAGGCGACGGCCTCTCATTCATCTGGTCCGACTGTCGTCAGATCCAGATCTGCCGTCTGGTTCCCAATCAATAGCTAATAGTGCGATCATCATGCTATGAGTGTTTTTCTGAGGGCAGCCACATTTCTCATCCAGTCCAGGAACGGTTTCCAACTGGCGATCATCAGGGGTACCAAAGTTCGAAAAGCGTATCGTTTGGTTACCCCAAACAGGTTTCTCGAACTAACTGTATGCTAGAGTTCGAAATGTGTCAACCACGGGGTGCCCATTATTGACACCTTCTCCCGGTACCGGACAGATCCGGTAATCCATTGATTCACCATTCCACATCAATCCGATATCATGCCGTGATGTCCATCTGTTTCCACTTCGGATTCCATGCATACGACTTGACTCGCAACCACCGTCAGATTATCTCTTATTGGAGGTTGCCAGTGTACATATTATTGCTGCGCATGATTCTATTTGCACAGTTATCCGCTCCCCAGCTCAGCATTTCGTCTCAGACCGACTGGTCCGGCGGATCGGGTTATCCGGGTCCCGTGACAGAGTGGAGAGGCGTGTTCAGTACAAGTTCCTCTGTCTACTCAATGGAGGCAGGTTCCCTGTGCCTTCTGATGGTTCCCGACATAAGAGAAACGGAGATCCTCCTGAGTGAACAGGTGGCATGCCATTTCCAGTGCTGGGGCGATATCAACCTCGACGGTTACGACGATTACCTGGTCGTCACCTCCCAGGACAGCATAATCTGGTTCGAGAACAGTGGGGATACGATATCTGTCTGGCCCGTTCAGTACATTGCCCACATTCCCGGCATAAGGACCATCGAGCTCATGGAGCGTTCCGGGGGGACCCCCAGGTTCGTGGTGAACTACTGGTCGGGTGATTCCTCCTTCGTTGACGTGTATAGACGTTACCCTTCCGGTAGCTGGAACTCATACAGGCTGGGAAACCTGGGAGAAAGCGGTTACGGGACCGGCGCCAGAACCGGGTACGTTGACGACAACGATACACAGGACGTCGTAGGCTGGAAATGGGGCTGGGACGAGGTATCCGTCTGGTGGGACGCGGACCCCGATGCGTTCCAGTTCCTGCTCTCTCCCCACTGTCCTACTGATATATTCATCTTCGACGGCGACGGCGACGGAGACGGTGAACTGGCGGTGGACAAATCATGGTATCCCGAGACGCAGGTCTTCTGGAACGAAGGAGGATCCTGGCCCGCTTCCCTTCTCCCCGACTTCTTCTACGGCTATGAGCTTGACGCCGGGGACCTGGACCATGACGGGACATGCGAGCTCGCCGGTATTTCCTACAGCCTGATGTACCTGTTCAGGAGGTATGTGGACTGGACGTATACCATTTTTCCGGGGCACTCTGAGTTCTGCTCCTTCATTAATTTAAACAATGACAGTCTTCTGGATATCGCCGGGTTCTACAACGGGGTCTTCGGATTCCACTACAACAAGTATCCTCCGGGAACCTTCCAGCATATCCCGTACGAGACAGAGTGCTACGGTTACAGAATGTACAGGAGCGATGTGAACGGAGACCAGAAGGACGACCTCGTGCTCAGTTTTGTGGGTACGGGTGAATCCAGATGGTACGACCTCGATGCCTCATTGTCCACGGAGGGCATGCTGGAATCCAGCATCCTCTATCTCGGCTGCGATCCTGACTGGTCCGCCATCGACTGGACCTCTTACACTCCATCGGGAACGTCCGTTGAGTTCCAGATCAGGGCTTCGGATGATCCTGAACAGATGGGTCCCTGGTCGGATACACTCCTCAGTCCCTGCAGTCTGGAGGGGATACTGGAGGATGGTGACAGCTATCTCCAGTACAAGGTCGTTCTCAGGACGGATGATCCGTCAACGTCCCCGGTCCTTGAAGAGGTGTCGTTCTACTGGGATCCTCTGGGGATCGCTCCCGGGGAGGGTGGCGGACCCTGGCTCCGCGCGGTTCCCTCGAATCCGGCCAGAGTACCCGTCTACCTCGACTGCTGCCTGCCCCGAATGTCAGACATGACTGTCATGGTCTTCGATGTCAGCGGACGGCTGATATTCCGGAGTCATCTGGAAGAAGCGCATGCAGGTATCCATCGGTGCTCACTCTGCCATCTCAGACCCGGTGTATACTTCGGCAGGATGAGTGCCGGAGATTCAACGGCATCAGTGCGTTTCATCGTCATCGATTGAGATCGGGCCATCTGGCCGTCCGGCGGTCAAATCATTGAGAAGGGCGGCCTGAAGAGACCGCCCCTTGGTGAAATTGATAGTTGTCCTAACTGAACGGGCCTGATCCTAGCGGAACAGGCCTGATCCTAGCGGAACAGGGCCTTGATGGCTCCGAAGGTCATGGGTTCCAGCGCCATGGTCTCGTACTTCACTATCAGGGTGACAGGCTGGTTGGCGGATTCCTTCATGTATGGGTAGCAGCGGGGTGTGTTGCCTGATTCAGGATCCTTCTTGAGGAGCACGCCGTAATTGGTCCCGGGGTTGTCCACCCAGTCCTGGATGATGGCCACCGCCTCGGCGGTGCAGTCGTGAGTCACTATACCGGAACCTGTATCCCAGGGAATGTTGGAGGGTGATGATTCGTGTTCGGGTTCCATGCCTGTCTGTTCATACCCGAACCATGCCATTTTCAGACAATTATTAGATTGTGTCCTTATTTTTCTGTGAATTCCTAATGGCTGTTTAGGAGCGGCCATCATCCCCTCGATTGGGTATTGTTTCAACTCACGATCAACCCAATCCCCAAGGAGGAAGACGATGGCCAGTGATAAATT
>CAZXEF010000221.1:0-4232 GCA_964639605.1 uncultured bacterium
TCATCTCTACCATCAGCCGGACGCAGCAGCAGGCAATGCTCAGCTCCTTCTTCGTCATCTTCCCTGCAACTCTTCTCTCGGGTTTTGCATTCCCCATAGACAACATGCCGGGAGTAATAAGAGCAATAACCATACTGAACCCGGTACGCTACATGATGACCATCCTCAGAGAGATCTTCCTCAAAGGCAACGGCCTAACCGTTCTCTGGCCCAGCTTCCTTGCCCTCTTCCTCCTGGGAACCACCCTCCTTACAGCGGCAACCATGAGGTTTAAAAAGACCCTGTAACAGGCAAGGAAGAAGAGTAAGCAGACACTCAGCAAGTGCAAGGGATAACTCGCTGAACTGCGGATAATGTACGGAGAGTTGATTCCGGATAAGAAGAAACCTGCCGGTCCATGATATCAGCTATACGACATTGTTGATCAGTGACCCAGGGACTTCCACCCCGCCGCGGTCTGACCGGGCGGAGATGGTCCGGCTGGAAGGGTTCAAGGCCGGGAACGCGATCGGGATGGTTCCCGCCGAATGAGATCAACATAATAGCGTGATACGCGAGGGGTTTTGGTGATATCGGCTGTTGCATAACATGAAAAGGGGTAGTGTCTTGTCACGAAAGATGTCCTGTATTTGCATCATTTCCGCCATCATTCTTGTACTCTCCTGCGGGAGCGATCCTACTTCCCCTGGATCCGGAGTGATGAACGTCTCCGGAGCCTGGCAGGGAACCTGGGAGAGCTCGAACTATCCAACGAGTGGTCCGTTCAGTGCGGTAATCACTCAGAACGGGGCGAACATCAGCGGCACCATCGATATACCGGAGATAGGCTTCGACGACGTCCAGATAACGGGTACGGTAAGTTCGAACAGTCTCGCTTTCGGGGATGTGAACGATGAGATCCAGTTCACCGGCACCATCGCCTCCGATACGGCATCCGCATCCGGCGACTATACCAATCCGGGTCTGAGTGATCAGGGCACATGGACCATGGAGCGGGTGTCCGGTTCCTACATCTCGCTGGTCGATTCCGTCGCGACACCGTTCGAGCTGTTCTTTGAGACGGACATGACCTGGGCGGCATCGAGATTCTGGGTTCCGGGATCCTCATCCATCTACAGTGTCGCGCCAGGGTCCGGCGCGATCGACTCCATCGTGGCGCCGGGCGACTATCTGTCTGGTATCACTTACGACGGTACGAGCCTGATCGTGGCCGACGGAACCATGGGGACCTCGAAGATGTTCAGGCTCGATCCTCTTGCCCCTTCCGTGCTGATGGCGCCGGAAGAATCCGCCACACAGGGTCTTGCGTATGACGGGTCCAACCTCTGGTGTCTCGATGGATACGGTCTCCGCATATATCGTATGAGCTTTGACGGGACGGTCCTGGGATCCTTCAGCTGTCTCGGAGAGGTGGCCGAGGGGCTTGCCTTCGACGGTACGGATCTCTGGTACAGTTCTTTCAACAGCGGATCCGGCGCCGCCTATATCTACCATGTCAATACATCCGGGAGCCTGCTCTCCTCCTTCGAGTCGCCTTCGTTCATGCCCGGGGGCCTTACCTGCGACGGGCAGTCCCTGTGGTGCTGCGACGGCGGCAGTGACGATATCTACGAGCTGGATCTGAGCGGCAACATCCTGTCGTCCTTCAGCTGCCCCAATTACGGCGAGGACCTTGCCTGGGACGGTACTTATCTATGGCTCGCCTGCTCGGACCCGGTTTACTCAGCGCAGATCTACTGCCTGGACCGGTCGGGGAACATCATCGATTCCATCCAGTCTCCCGGGGACGATCCATGCGGATTGACATATGACGGCTCCGATCTGTGGAACGCGGACGATATGACCGGACGTATCTACCGGCTGGACCCCGATGGCGACAACTTTGTCCAGCTCCCGCCATTCGATTTCGATTTCCTCGCCTTCGACGGGACCCTGTTCTGGGCGAACGATGAAGGTCAATCCCTTATCTGCAGCTTCGACGAGACCGGGACCGTTGCCTCTGCCTTCTCCTATCCCTGCGATGATATCGGGGGCATTGAATGGATGAACGGATCGCTGTGGGTGTTCGGAACCGAATCGTCCGCACTGTCTTCGGCCTACAGACTGGATACCGGCGGGACCGTCCTTGCGGAGTACAGTGCCGTGGGATCCATGCCTGAACCGCTTGGAACGGCCTTTGACGGCAGCTCCCTGTGGTATCTCGGCAGGACACCCCTGGCTGTATACTGCAAGGTGTACGAAACTGAGCTGAACGATTAGCGGTTTCCTAAGATGCTGCCATCGCATTGAACCGGAATAGGGTGTTGCATCGAATAGAGAGAATTATATTCTTGTTTAACGGCTGCAGCGTTTGATATCAATAGCACAGCAGGGTAAGATGGGCAGACTGGAACTTGGAATCGCTATGGACAGGGCGTTCGCTTTAGGAGCGTTTCTACTGGACATGGTCGTGGTGTTCGTGTCTCTTGTCTTTGCGTACTTACTACGGTTCGGTACCCTGTCTCCTTTATGGGATGGAAGTCTGCTCGGCACATGGTCGTTCTACAGCCTTCTTTTCGTACTCATCTCCGAGATGGAGGGGCTGTACTTCGTCAGGACCACGGTGAACAGGGGTATGCTGGCGTTCCGCGGAATTCGGATAAGTCTTATCGTTACAATATTCTATACTGTTGTGCTGTTCCTGTTCCGTCTGCCATCGGATTACTTCGTGCAGAGCAGGTTTGTCGTAGTCATTCTGCTCTTCTGCCTTGTTGTTTTCTATGTCCTTCTTCGTGTCATGGCTTTTCCGTTCGTCTTCCGGCTTCTGATCAGGCCCCTCATAAGAGACAGGATCCGGGTGCTTGTATCCGGAGATGATGAACACTTCCATTCTCTTCGGGTGTTGTGCATGAAGTCCGCCATCTACCGGTGGTATCTTGAACTGGTGCATGTGCAGGAAGAAGGAACGGAAAGCCTGGAGGAGAGGGTCAGTTTTCTTGCACAGCAGGCGCTGGATTACGGAACGAATGACCTCTGCGTAGATGATGACGAAGTTATGTTCGGTGATTTCGCCAGGTCAGCCTGGTCGCTGCACCAGCTCGGGATGTATGTGAGCTTCTTCAGCAATATCTTCGAAAAATTTGATTTCTATGATCCATGGCTGAGCACAAGCAGAAGGGCGGCGATGGTATTTTTCGCGGGGAAGATGTCCCGTTTCATGTCCCTTGTATGGAGAGTTGTAGAAATCGCGGTCACCTCTGCCGCCCTGTTGCTGCTGCTGCCCCTTATGCTGCTTATCGCGCTGGCGATCAAGCTGGAGAGCAGGGGGCCTGCACTGTTCCTGCAGGATCGAGTCGGCCTGGACATGAAACTGTTTGCGTTTCCCAAGTTCAGATCGATGACGCACGACCCGAAAAGCGACCACGCGAAGGCTCACAGGGAGTACTTCCGGAAATACGCAAAAGGGAAGGCGGCCGATTCGGAATCGAACAACGGCTTCAAACTGAATGACAAATCGAGGATCACCCGGGTAGGCAAGGTGCTTCGATGGACCTCGCTTGATGAGCTGCCGCAGCTGTGGTGTGTGCTTACCGGCAGGATGAGCCTTGTGGGTCCGCGGCCCTGCATACCCTACGAGCTGGAGTTTTACAGTGACTGGCAGAAACTGCGGTTCACCGTGAAGCCCGGGCTTACAGGGATATGGCAGGTGTACGGCAGGAGCAGGCTTCCGATGGATGCCGCGCAGTTCATGGATTTCTGCTATGTGGTTAACCGGTCCATAAGGCTGAACATCAGGCTGTTGCTTAAGACGGTTCCCGTCATGATGGTCGGCAGGGGAGGAGTATAGAGACATCGGGCTTATAAAGGACAATGTGCTTGTTTCATGGCGGCTTGCTGGCCAGGCATGAAGATCCGGCTTGGAGAGACCGGACTTTGTGTGAACCGTGTGGGATTCGGCGGCATCCCTATTCAGCGGCTTGGCATGGACGAAGCAGTGAAAGTTGCAGGCGCCGCCCTTGAGCAGGGCATTGATTTCATCGACACGGCCAGGGGCTACTCGGACAGCGAAGAGAAGATAGGCCGGGTCCTTAGCTCTTTCAGGGGGCGGGTGGTGGTGGCCACAAAAAGCATGGCCAGGACTCGGGACGAGATGTTCCGGGATATAGAGACAAGCCTGCGGAACCTCAGGGTCGATTGTATCGATCTCTATCAGTGCCACAATATCTCAAGTGATGAACAGCTGGAGATAACGC
>CAZXEF010000222.1:0-4141 GCA_964639605.1 uncultured bacterium
TTTGATGTCCACAGCCGATTCGGCTATGTTGAGTATGAGTGATTCCGAGTCGAAGACCGGAGGGCAGGCGGTGATAGAGGGAGTGATGATGCGTTCCCCTGTATCCACCGCCGTTGCCGTGAGGACACCCGGGGGAAGGATACTGGCCCGAAAGCTCTCGATGTCACAGCTCACTGATAGGGGCGGCATATGGAAGAAACCCGTGTTCCGCGGCGCCGCCACCCTCATCGATACGCTCAGGCTTGGAATGAAGGCCCTCAACTGGTCCGCGGAAGTGGCGGATCGCAGTGATGACCATGAGGAAAAGGAGAAGAAGGTGGGAAGCTTTGCGACTTTCCTCTCCACCGCCTTTGCATTCCTGCTGGCCATAGTACTCTTTGCCTGGCTCCCGCTGCAATGCAGCAAATGGATCCTTGAGTCAGGCTCCGCATCAGGTGCCGGAAGTCAGTTCTGGATCCATCTCCTGGCGGGTCTTTTCCGCATTGCCGCCTTCCTCATCTACCTGGGCGCCATTTCTTTCATGCCCGATGTAAGAAGGCTGTTCATGTACCACGGTGCCGAACACCAGACCATCCATGCCTGGGAGAAGGGGCTCAGGCCCCTTCCCGAGATGGCCGTGGAGCAGAGCCCGCTCCATCAGCGTTGCGGTACCAGTTTTCTGCTACTGGTCATGCTTGGGACCGTTATCTTCTACGGCGTTTTCGATTCCCTCGTAGTTCTGTTCACGGGAGTGAATCCCAGCGCACTTGTGAGGATCATCTATCATCTGCCCCTTATCCCCCTGGTCATGGGGCTCAGCTACGAGCTGCTTAAGCTGGCCGACAAACATCTGGAAACATCCGCCCTGGCCCGCGCCCTTACCGCTCCGGGGCTTTTCCTTCAGAAGCTGACCACAAGGAGGGCCGGACTGCCCGAGGTGGAGGTTGCGGTGGCATCCCTCTGGGTCTCCCTTGGCAGGGACCCGGGGCCCGAGGTGGATCTCGTCGAAGAAGGGGAGATCCCGGAGGAGGGTGCATGAAGCTGGATGACATACGGTCCATGGAGCAGAGGCTAGGCGAGATAGACGAGGAACTCTGTTCGCCCCAGACTCTGAAGAACCCATCTCTCATCAGGTCGCTCACCGAGGAGAGGGCGGGTCTGGCGAGAATACTGGACACAGTCCGGGAGATGCGGGAGATCGGTTCGTCACTGGAGGAGATGCGGCAGTTCGCAGGTGATGAGGACCAGGAACTGGCCTCAATGGCCTCCGGGGAGATACCGTTGCTGGAGAACAGGCTTGCAGAGCTGGAACACCGCATGAAAGCGCTTCTCATCCCCCCCGATCCCAACGACCGCAGGGACGTGATAATCGAGATACGTTCGGGAACCGGCGGAGAGGAGGCGGCGCTGTTCGCAGCCGATGTATTCAGGATGTATACGAACTATGCTCAGAAAAGGGGCTGGTCCCATGAAGTCTTCAGCAGCAGCGAGTCTGAACGGGGAGGGTTCAAGGAGATCACATTCGCCCTGCGAGGCCAGGGAGTCTACAGCCGGATGAAATTCGAGGCGGGGGTGCACAGGGTACAGAGGGTGCCGGAAACCGAGACCTCAGGGCGCATACATACTTCAGCCTGCACGGTGGCGGTCCTTCCGGAGGCGGAGGAAGTGGAGATCGACATCAACCCTGAAGAACTTCGAATAGACGTTTTCCGATCTTCCGGACCCGGGGGCCAGAGCGTGAACACCACCGACTCCGCAGTACGGATAACCCATTTGCCAACCGGCCTTGTGGTGTCCTGCCAGGACGAGAAGAGCCAGCACAAGAACAAGATGAAGGCCATGAAAGTGCTTCGGTCAAGGCTCCTGGCGCTGGCCCAGGAGGAGGAGCAGGCCAAGAGGGCCAAGGCAAGGAAGAGCATGGTCGGCTCCGGAGACCGAAGTGCGAAGATAAGGACCTACAACTTCCCCCAGGGAAGGGTGACCGACCATCGTATCCACCTTTCACTCCATTCACTCAGGGACGTTCTGGGCGGTGAACTGGACCAGGTAATAGATCCGCTGATCGAAGCCGAACAGGAAAGACTGCTGGCGGAGGTTTCCTCGGCCGGGGAGTAGCACCCATGACATACAGGGAAGCCAGGGCCATGGCCGTGGAGGAACTTGAGCACATCGAGAGTCCCTGCCTCGAAGCGGAACTCCTGCTGCTGCACCTGACCGGGTGGTCCAGGCACATCATGCTGCTCAGGCTTGGTGAGGAGATGCCCCCGGAACTATCCGCCAGGTATCGGGAACTCGTCGGAAGGAGAAGGTCCAGGGAGCCCCTCCAGCACATCACGGGGACCGTGGATTTCATGGGGCGGGAATTCCATGCCGGTCCCGGTGCCCTGATCCCCAGGCCGGAGACCGAGACCCTCACCGAAACCTTCGTGGGTGGTCTTCATGACCCCGGTCTTCTCCTGGACGCAGGCACAGGGTCCGGCGTGGTGGCAGTGACCGTTGCCCTGACCTTCCCGGCAGCACTGGTAATTGGTTCGGATGTTAGCCGGGAAGCGCTGTCTCTGGCCGTCAGGAACCGTGACCGCTACGGCGCCGGCAATCTCCTGTTCGTCACGGGGGACCTTCTGCGTGCCTTCCGGTCCGGAAGGACAGCCTTCGATGGTATCGTGGCTAATCTTCCCTACGTACCCTCCCGGCAGATAGAGGATCTGGAGCCGGAGGTGAGCAGGGGGGACCCTCGTATAGCGCTGGATGGCGGCGGTGACGGCCTTGATCTCGTGAGGAAGCTCCTGGCCTCGGTTCACCTCTTTTTAGGAGAGGGAGGACTGCTGGCGCTGGAACTTGATACTGAACAGGTACGGCCGGTATGCGGTATGCTGATGGAGTACGGCCACTGGGCATCCACCTTGACGCACGAAGACCTGACAGGCAGGGAAAGGTTCGTCACGGCAAGGAAGAAGGGGACGGAGGGATTTTAATCAACACAAGCAAATAATCAGAGGTTAAAAGAGATTTCCATTGAATTTTCTTTAAATGTGGGTTTAACTTTGTTCATAAGACAGACCCCTTTTATCCCAATTATTTGTCTCTGGTGAATAAAAAGCCTCCGTCCCCTTTTCTAATCGTACAGAAGGGTGCATATTTGTTCCCCTGCAGGATTTTGGTATTCGACCGGGAGGAAGATGAAGGGCATGGTGGACAGGTCCCGAACCAGAAGAGTATACGCCGGCGGTCTTGCCATAGGCGGCGGTGCGCCGGTATCCGTGCAGTCCATGACCAGTGTCCTCACCACTGATGTGGACGCGGTGCTTGGGCAGATACGCACACTGGCATCCAACGGGGCTGAAATGGTGAGGGTGGCCGTTCCCGACAGGGAGTCGGCGCTGGCCCTGAAGAGGATCGTATCCGCTTCACCGGTCCCCATCGTGTCGGACATCCATTTCGATCCCCGGCTTGCACTGATGGCCCTTGAGTCCGGTACCCACAAGCTCAGGCTGAACCCCGGGAACATCCGGAACAGGTCCGACATTCATGCCATCGCCGAAAAGGCCTCCCTGCTGGGGGTTCCGATCAGGATCGGCGTAAACTCAGGCAGCATTCCCGGAGACCTCAGGGAAAAATATGGCGGAGTGAACAGCGATTCCATGTGGGCCGCTGCGGAAAGACATATGGAGATACTCGGGGAGACCGGCTTCGAGGATGTGGTCCTCTCCCTCAAATCAAGCTCCGCCATGCTTACGGTGGAGGCAAACAGAAAGGCCTCCTCAGAATGCGACAATCCCCTGCACCTGGGAGTGACCGAGGCGGGACCGACCCTCTCGGGCAGCGTGAGAAGCGCCGTGGCCCTTTCCATTCTCCTTGCGGAAGGCATCGGGGATACTCTGAGGGTGTCCCTGTCAGGGGCGCCGGACAGTGAGCCGCTGGTTGGATGGGAGATACTCTCCTCACTTGAGATGAGGAGCAGGTTTCCGAGGATAGTCAGCTGTCCCACCTGTGCCAGAGCCAGGATGGACGTAGCTTCGGTTGCGGAGCGGGTCCAGGAGTGCCTGGCCGGAGTGGAGGGCAATATGACGATAGCCGTTATGGGATGCGAGGTTAACGGACCCGGGGAGGCCAGGGAAGCTGACATGGCCCTCATCGGCACCCCTTCGGGTGTGCAGCTGTT
>CAZXEF010000223.1:0-4088 GCA_964639605.1 uncultured bacterium
GGAGTACGGCTACGCGACATCGCTGATACACAGTATCTGTGTCCCGACGGCAAGGCGAAGCCGATTCCAGGTTCATCATGATGACCTCCAGGCGCTGGAACCCGTCAGGTACAACGCCTTCCTGTGGTCCATTCCACTGGTGAACGCTTCGGACACACCCCTTGACCTGTCGTACTACGGATTTCAGGCCGGCGACCCCCCGGCCCGTCTCTTCTCTCCTTCCGATGCCCTGCTAGAGCCATGGGACACACTCTACCTCACGAACAACGGCCAGCTCCTGGAGATGATGCTTCCATGGGACGCCATGGTCTTCGGAGACCTGGTCCTCGATTCTCCGGCGGGGACTGAACTCCTTGTCCTCGACCCTTCATGGGGGGAAGCTGCTCACATGACGCTGGGCCAGGAGGTCCAGAGCGGGGAGAGCGGAGAAAAGATCATGCTCTCGGAGATATGCCACCAGGGTGAGGGCGGTGACTGGATAGAGCTCTTCAACGTCGGCTACAGGAGAGCGGACATCTCAGGCTGGCTCATAATGGACAGGGGCCAGCACAGCTGCCTCATCCCCGGAAGGACCTTCATCGATCCCGGCCGGTTCCTTGTACTCTGCGAATCCGAAGCTGCTTTCAGGTCATTCTACGGCGACCAGGTACCGGTGGTGGAGGCGCTTGGGTTCGGACTGAACGGCCAGGCTGACGGTATCTGCCTCATGGAAGGAGACAAGCAGGTCTTCTCTGTCATGTACGATGCTTCCACATGGCCCATGTCGGGAGACCTGCTATACCTCAGGCAGCCGGGTCTCCCCATCGAGAAACCCGCAAGCTGGGAGAGCGGCGACATGCCGGGAACACCCGGTGCTCCCAACCCGGGGTGGCCGCCCGTGTTCTTCTTCAATCCGAGGATAGAGGCGCTGTGGCCCAACCCGGCGTCGTCATCGGTATCGGTGCAGTACAGCACCTCCGCCCCTGGAGAGATAATGGTGTACGACATGGCCGGAAGGCTCGTGATGGAGCCCATGGCCCTTGGCTCCATGGAGGGAACCGCTGTACTGGAGGTGCCCCCGTCCCTGGCCACCGGCGTCTATTTCGCCGTGGTAAGAGCCGGCGGAGCCTCGACGTCGGAAAAGTTCGTGGTCCTGAGATGACGGGGTATTGGAAACTTTCATGCCTGTATGTTATCGTTAAGCTTCATGTATCAATCTGAATGCGGGGCGTGAACAATGATGAGGAACGGAATTCCGGTAGTGCTGACTGTGCTGCTCGCAGCCTCAGTCTGCATGGCTGACGTGGATGTGGAGAACGGGAACGCCGAGAGCTTCACCCTCTCGGCCTACGCAAGGGTGAGGTTCGGGCAGTTCGGGGGCACTCTGGAGATACCGGACAGGAGCTTCTTCATTGAGTCCGCAGGTCTGTCGGCCGATTTCCGGATAACGGACAACACCGAGGGGCAGCTCCAGCTGGAGACCAGGCCCGAGGAGATCTACGTGAAGGACTGCTACCTGACATGGGCGCCCTTGAGCATGCTGGAGGTGGAGGCGGGCCGGTTCAAGAAGCCATTCTGCCTCAACACCCTCCTCAGCCGGTGGGAACTGCAGTCCATGGACCATTCCATCACCCACGGCGAGCTGGAGAACCTCCTCTACTCAGGACGGGACATCGGCGTCCAGCTGACAATGGATACCGACGTGAACCTTCTTCCAAAGCTGTATCTGGGCATCTTCAACGGCTCCCCGGACTGGGAGAACCAGGATAACGAGGTCCAGTACTCAGCCAGGGCGGAATTCGATCTTCCCATGGACATTACTCTGGGAACCGGGCTCACATCGCTCCGCTTCGGGGAGATAGACCTTGAGTCAGTGGACGGGTACGTGTGCTCCGCCAGGCAGTTGGCCGTGGGAGGAGACATCCAGTTCCGGAGGAACATCTCAAGGGACCTGGCCCTCCAGCTTCGGGGCGAGTTCACAAGGGGTGACAACTGGACCCTGGCGGATGTGATATCGGGAGAGACGGCTCCGGAGTTCCAGAGCTGGTGGTGTACCGGAGGCTTGACCTGGCTCACCTACAAGCCTTCACTGGAAAGCGTGACCGCGTCTGTCTCTCTGGGCTCCTGGGAACCGGACCGCACTGCGGACCAGAGGGAGGACGAGCTGTCCTTCACACTTACATTCGACACCGGCAGCCCCGTCACGGTCAGCGCTGCGATGATAAACCACCGCCCCCACAATGTTCTTTTCGAGGAGAACCGCACCGACTACGTGCTGGAAGCGGCGGTGGACCTGTAATGACCCCTGCGGACGCTCCCAGGCTCCATTTCCACCGGTACGAGTTCAAGTACATTATCCGGACCGCTGAGCTTCCGAGTATTATCAGGGAGATGGACCTTCGGCTCCAGAGGGACATCCATTCCGGTTCCGACGGGGGTTACTTCGTCAGGAGCCACTATTTCGACACCGACGGGTTCGACCTATACTTAGAGAAACTGGCGGGTCTGCAAAAGAGGTACAAGTTCCGGCTGCGCAGCTACAGCACGGCCATCCTCTATTCCAGACCTCTCTTCCTGGAGCTCAAGGGCAGGAACAGCAACCTCGTCTACAAGCACAGGATGCTTCTCGATCCCTCAATGGCGGAAGAGTCGCTGGGGAGGGGCTCGATGGACCTGGCAACGACTTTGATGGACGGCCGTGGACTTTGCAAGACCAGTGAGAGGTTCGTCTTCGACGTTTTCAGGAAGCGGATATCGCCCAGTGTAGTGGTGGATTATCACAGAACGGCCTGGGAGAACAGGGCCAACCCGGATTTCAGGGTCACCCTCGATACCGGACTCCTGGCCTACAGGGCCGGCGGGAGCGGCCATCCCGTCGGAGAGGGAAAAATGATATCGGACGGTTTCCATGTGCTGGAGATCAAGTTCAGGTACCGTATGCCCGCGTGGTTCCTGAGACTGATTCAGGAGTTCCAGCTGAAACTGGTATCCTTCTCCAAGTTCGCCTACGCAACAAGCGCAGTGTACATGGACTCTTACCCCGGAAGCCTCGACAGGTTACTTGAAAGGAGACCGGCTTGCCTGAGTTGATGGATTGGTTCACAAGGACTTCCGACGACCTTGGTTACAGCCCGCTGTCGGTCGTGATAAATCTCGTGCTGGCCCTGGGAGCAGGCCTCCTCATCGGAGTCATCTATCGCAGGACCCACAAGGGCCTGTCGTACTCCCAGTCCTTCGTGATAACCCTGGTGCTGATGTGCATAACGGTCAGTGCCGTTATGATGGTCATTGGAAGCAATCTTGCGAGGGCCTTCGCCCTGGTCGGCGCCCTTACCATCGTCAGGTTCAGGACGGTGGTGAAGGATACCAAGGATACGGCCTTCATCTTCTTCGCCCTCACGGAGGGAATAGCATCCGGAACCGGGAACTACATCCTCACCGGTTTCTCCACCCTGTTCATTGGTACTGTGGCCATGATCCTGTCAAGGAGCGACTTCGGTTCCATGCACAGGAGCGAGTTCATACTCAGGTTCCGTTTCAACAGGGAATCCGGCGATGAGCAGGGGTACATAAACTACATCAACGACAGGGCGAGCAAGAGTACCATAATCCATATAGAACCCTCCAACGACGGTGTCTACCTTACACTTACATACGACCTGTCACTGAAACCGGGGTTCAATTCAAGGGATATGGTGACGGGATTGAACTCAATCTCCGGCGTGGACAACGTCAACCTCGTAGCGGCAAGTAACGATATAGACTACTGAGCGACTGACACTAAGGCACTACATAGAGTCTTTTCGAAGACAGAGGGGCTATTATTATGGGAACATATTCATACCGCCATCCTCAATATACAGGTTTCAGGCTGTCTTCCTTTCTGTTTGAGAGCTACTTTTTATAATATCCGCCTGTTACGATAATTAGTAGCTTCTGGTTTTGTGCAGTTCAACATGCAGTGATCTCGAAAAGTATTAATGATTGCTAAATGAATAATATGACTATATAGCCCCATGACCCGGCTCCCATAACGAAATTGCTGAATGCCCCATTCAGATATTGAAGGGTCAATATTCAGTATATCTGTAAATACCGTATTTATAATG
>CAZXEF010000224.1:0-3989 GCA_964639605.1 uncultured bacterium
GGTGCGGGTGGAAAGCCTTCCCAGCTGGCTGGCCGGTATGAACTCGAAAAGGACTATCAGGAAAGCCAGGCCGATGGCCACTCCAAGTTCGAAGTTCAGGGAGGAATGCCTGAACTCTGTTCTCTTATCAGCCATTTATCCTCCCTTCAGTTGAACTGTCCACGCTCTTCAGCATTGAACTGTATGCTGTAGATCTCCTCGAACCGCATGGAGTTGAAGAGGTCCACCATGTCTTCCATCGGAACCCTCGTATCTACGTTCAACACCACTACGTCCAGTTTCTTGTTCTGTTCTCTCCAGAACTTGTTGCTGAGCCTGTTGAGCTGCTCGGCAACCTGGTCGAGAGGTATGTCGTAATCGCCGATACGGGCTACGAGCTCACTGTCGTCGTTCCCCGGTTCCGTCTGCTTTATCCACACGCTCACCGTAAGGAACTGCTTGCCAAGCTCGCTCATGATCTCAGGATGGGCCTGGGGAAAGCGGACCCGGAGACCCCCTTCTTCCTTGAAGAGGGTGGTGGCCATGAAGAAAACAAGAAGAAGGAACACGATATCCGCCATCGTCCCGGTGAATATGTTGCTTCCAACCTTCATCCTGCTCTTGAACTTCATTATGCACCACCTCCAAGCCGCTCCTGAATGGTGATACCGGTCCTGCTGACACCGTTCATCCGCAGGACGTCAAGGGCAAAGACCATGCCCTCGTAATCACAGTCAGGGAAGAACTTGAGTATGACCACAAGCTCGCTCTCCCTTACCGCCGAGGCTATCTCGCCCTGCCTCGCATCCGAGAGCACAAGAGTGTCTCCGAAGGCTATCTCTCCGAAGATGCGGCTCTCTTCCACGGGCGTGTTCGATCCCATGTAGCTCCGGATGATCCCGGGACGTATCATGGGTACGAGGTTCTCGGCGGCAATGGCCGTTCCCAGGGAACTGAATGTTCCCGCCGGAAGACCCTTGGCCACTTCCAGGTTGTTGAGAAGCCTGTCCTCAACGGCTGAGACTGCTTCCGCCCTTTCAGCCGCAAGAGCTCTGATGCCGTTCTGAAGAGTCGTATCCTGAAGGCTCACGTCTTCTCCGGCTCTTGCTCTCTGCAGCGGGCCCCCGAACGGTGCCTGGTCTATCAGTGCCACGTACTCGTGGGCACCCCACTGCTTGATGGTCATCACAAGCCTGTTGGCCTCGTCGATCACCACCTCTTCAGTCTCTGCGTCGGGCTTCTTCGGGAGTTTGTAGGAGATACCCTTCTGCACTTCGAAGGTGGTGGTAACCAGGAAGAATATCAGCAGCAGGAACGCAATGTCGGACATTGAGGCGTCGGGGATAGCCCCGCTTGCTCTCGGTCTGTTACGTATCCGCATCCATGCTCCTTAAAGCTGCTTCAGGTGCTCCATCTCAGCCAGCGTATCCACCAGGAATATGCTGGCCTCTTCCATATCTATCACGAACCTTCCGATCCTGGAAATGAAGTAGTTGTGGGCCATCTGGATCGGAATAGCTATCGTGAGACCTGTGGCGGTGGTTATCAGGGCTTCCTGAATACCGCCTGCCACCAGACTGGCCTCAACGTTCTTGGCGGCCGCTATCTCACCGAAGGCCTTGATCATACCGGAGACTGTACCGAGGAAACCCAGCATGGGGGCTATGCTCGATACCGAGGCCAGCACTACTATGCCTTTCTCGAGATAGGCCATCTCGATGCCGCCTGCGCTCTCGACCGCTTTCTCAACGGCCTCCAGCCCCTTGTCGTGACGAAGGAGACCGGCGTGCATTATTGCCGCAACCGGGCCCCTCGTACGCTCGCAGAGCTCTTCGGCCCCGTCGACGTCGCCCTTTCGGATGAAGCCGCCCATCTTCTCAAGGAAGGGGCCTACATCTATCTTCACCTTCTTGTATGAAATGAACCTTTCGATCGTAACTGCGAGACCGATGAGCAGAGAGAGCAGCAGGGGCCACATGAATGGTCCTCCGGCGATGAACAGGTCCAGGAGGTCCATTCTGGCGCTCTGGGCCCGTTCAACTTCCTCTCCCTGCGGGGCACCGGCGATCTCATCGCCGGTCTGTTCCGCCTGTCCGGTCTGCTCTTCCGTCACCTCCGTGGGCTGCTCGGTGTCCACGGGATCACCGGAACCGGGTTCCTCAGGCTGGGCCCAAACGATAGACGCCAGCACCAGGAACAGTAGCAGGTATTTTCGCATCAATTATCACTCCTTCTTCAACGCCTGGCGCCGGTTCTCATGACCGGCGCCAGGTGTCAAGGAAAATTTCAGTCTACCACTCAACTCCCAGACCGAACCTGATCATGCGAGGCCTGCTGAACACATAGGGATTGTCCAGTGAGCCTGTGGGATCGTGATCGGGCTCGCCGTCGCCGTTCTGGTCGGCATCGTACCAGGCTATGTCAGCAATGGTGTCGATGTTGTGCCTGTTGAACAGGTTGTTCACCTGGCAGTAGGCGTCCAGGGTCACTCCGCCGATCCAGAAGGTCTTGTTGACCTTGAGGGTGGTTTGCATGGTCCATGGATACCTTTCACTGTTGATCACGGGCTGGGAGGTTCCCTGGCCGGAAGGGCTGTAGGGGAAGCCGCTGCCGTAATTCCAGGAGAGGTGGACACCGAATCCTTCGAGGAAGGGAGTGTCACCGATCCTGGGACCTTCGCCCTGTGGAATTCGGTAGTCGAGGTCCGCGTTCACCGCGTGCCTCTGGTCCCAGTCCAGCGGGGATTCCTGCTTGGGGATTATCCAGCCGGCCCACACGTAGGAGTAGTTCTGGGTCGCGCTCGAACTCTTGCCCATGGCGACCGAATAGGTGTAGTTGATGCTTCCGGACCAGAAGTCGCTGGGCCGCCTCACGAGGTTGATCTCCATACCTCTTACGTTGCCGTAGTCGCCGTTGATGTACAGGTCGTAGGCGTCCACCGCGCTGTAGAAGTTGTTCTGCATGTCGACCAGGCCGGTTATGTCCTTGAAGTAACCGGTTACGTCGATCATGGTCACATCGTCGAACTGGTGCTTCACGCCCACCTCGTAGGAGATGGTCTCCTCCGCGGACAGATCGGGGTTGCCCACGATGGGGAACGCACCGGACAGGTCGTAGTCAGACCCGCTGTACATGCGGTCGAAGGTGGGGGTCTGGAAGTAATGACCGTAGGTGAAATGAAGCACGTCGCGCTCAGTGATGGGATGAGAGAATCCCACCCTGGGGCTCAGGTGGTACTTGATGGGAACGCTGATGGGGTCTCTGATGTGGTCAGGGTCTCCAGGCTGGGTTCCCGGGTTGATGGGGTCGGTAATGTCCGCCGGGTACTCGTCGAAGTTCGAATCGAAGTAGTCGAAACGAAGACCGGCGTTCACGATCATGCCCCTGTACTCCATCTTGTCCTGTATGTAGGCGGCGCCGGCGTTGGGGAACACATGGTACCTTCCGGCGTAGATATTGCCGCCCGAGGCGGTATCTATGTAGTAGTCGAAGACATCATAGTAGCTGGCCTCGATACCGGCCTTCAGCTGATGCTGCTGGTTCACCTGGCTGGTGATGTCGGTCCTGAAGGTTGAGATGGTACTCCGGGTCTCGGCCCAGGAGTTCCTGTTCCTTCCGGACCTGGTGAACCCGTCGTAGTCCGGGATCCTGGTGGGAGTGACGTTCTGCCAGTCTTCCCAGCTGAAGTCCTCACCGTAGAACTCCGTTGTCTGAGTTGTGTCGTTGGGGTCGTTGTAGATCTTGTAGGTCCTGTCGGTCTGGTACTGGTTCAGCCTTATCTCCATGAAGGTGGCGTCGCTAAGGGTCTGGGTGAGGCTGCTGCCGAAGCTGTAGTTCTCCCTGAATATCGTAGGAAGCCCGTAGAGGACGTTGTTGCCGGTGGTGACAGTGTCTCCCTCCAGGACGTAGGGCGTATCGTACTTGTACCATGGCCAGGCATTCGCCCAGTTGGAGTACCCGTACATCTCATCCATGTAGTAGCCGGTGAGGTTGATCTTGGTCTTGGGGTT
>CAZXEF010000225.1:0-3130 GCA_964639605.1 uncultured bacterium
TACCGCTGCTCATTGGTAGGGTTCGGGCTGAGGTCGGCGACCAGGCGGTACTTCCTGCCCAGGGTGTCCTTGTGTGTCTTAATCATGTCGGGGTCTGCCATGTACCCGACCATGGTGGATACTGCGCAGCACGGGCTGATGGTGCCAGCCCAGATGTCCACATCCTGGAAAAGGGCATTCGCCCCGTAGTTGCCAGCGTGGTCAGTGCCCAGATAGAACTCATTGTAGTAGGTATAGAAGTTATCGCCGGTCGTGTATGAAGCAGTCTCCAGAGTGGACCCGCCGACTATCTGGGCGTAGATGGCGTGGGTAGCGGTGCCTGCATTCCAGCCTACCACCATGGCCACGAAGATGGTATCACCAATCGCAGCCCCGTCTATCTCCACATTGCAGAGGTCTGTGGCATTGCTTCGGAGGAAGAGGGTCACGGTACTGCCCCCCTTGTTCATGTGCAGTTCCAGCTCCTTATCGGTGAGGCTATTGTAGAGGGTAAACACCTTCTGGGTATTGGCCATCTGTGCGCCCGGAACCAATGGCATTATGTACCCGGAAACGATAAGCGCGGAATCATCTGTCGGGGAAGATTTCCAGCACCCTGCCTCATAGTTGCCGGTGTACTTCAGGGAGCATGCGGTGATCTCACCCTGCACATCCTCGCCCAAGCCCTCGACGTACGCAGGATACCACTTCCGATCAGCCCCCGCTGCACCGATGATCTGCGGTGCGCAGAATTCTCCGTATGTACCGGAAGCCAGCGAGAACCGGAGCTGGAAGTTTGCAGCTAGGGCTGGGAGCAGGAGGGATGTATGGTAGTATCCCGAGCCCTTGTCCAGCGTGACCAGCTCGCCCCAGCCGCCGCCGCTGCCGTCATTCCACTCGATATAGATTTCCCCGTCTGTCTTCCACCCGAAGCTGATGGCAACATACTGCTCTGCCATCGTAGCGCAGGCGAAAGTGTCGGAGGTCCATTTGTAAGTCGTGCCCCATATCTGCAGGGAAGGCACCCCCAGCCAGCCATTGGTTATCCGGCGATCCACCCCGTCTGCAGTACCGCCCCAGGTCCAGTTGTAGATGTCGGTACCATCATCCGCAAAGCCACTGTTCTTGATCCAGTTCTTGGCAGCATTCAGGATGCAGGCACCACGGCCCAGCGGCAGTTCATTCGACAGCGTAGACAAGAGCCCGGAATGGTTCTGCACCCCGTTGGCCAGGATGATCTGATTCGCAAAGTCCGTCTCCTCCAGGTATGCCACATAGGCGGTATCACCACGAGGCATAAACACCCTCGAACCTGTGGCCAGTGTGGCCGTGTACACGCCGTTGGTAGGATCGCCGCCGACTCCACGGACCAGGGGGATATGATGCTGGATCGAACCCGGAACACCTGAGTAGATGTACACTGGCAGTTCCCGGCGGGCCAGCTCCTCGAAGAACTTGTCGTCATCTTCGTGAAAGTAATCGCTCTTGAGTATCAAATGCTTCAGGGTTTCACCCATGCGGGTCTGCTCTATCACATTACCATCTGACCTGAACTCGGATATGGCAGGTTCGCTGTTGAAAACGGCCACCGGATACATAGGCAGTTCGCGGAATACCACAGGACGGCCACCGCCCGGGGAGCTGACCACGTTGCATTTGTACTGTGCGGGTGCCTTGAACTTGTCCATCAGATATGTCCCCCCTGCTTCAATCCTGCTGCAATCTCATCAATCAGATATATCATCTCACCGGGTGATGCTGTCGACAGCGTGGGCGCGTAATTTACATTGAATACCATGCTGCTACCCATACCGGGTATCATGCCCTGGGCCACCTTAGGGGAGGAATACGCAACTTCTCCACGCTCCATTGCTACCAGTTGCCGGTCCCCCCAGTGGCCGGTATGTGGTATAGAGATACCGGCTGAAGCATGGAGTATCTGGCCGCCGGCCTCGAATCCAAGAAGTTTACTAAGGAACCCACCCGTCCCCCCGGTGATAAGCTGGAATATTGCCTTGAACGCTGAGCTGATGAACATTCGTTCGAACTGCGCCAGCCAGGCATCCCCCCAGGATCGGGCGGCATCCTTGCCGTCAACTGCCAGGGTAGTGAGGCCGTTCTGGAGATCGCTCATGCTACTGGATACTCCGCTGAGAAGCATCTGATTAATCTGCTGTATACGAAGCCGCCTGGCTTCCTCAGCCTGGCGTAACCGGTCTTCGGCCTCGGTCTGCTGCCGCTGCTGTTCAGCGTACTCGGCCCGCTTCCGCTGGAGTACCGCCTGATGCCGGGCTGCATTCCTGGCCTCGACCTCAGCTATGAACTCCTCCTCCTGCTCCTTCCGAAACTCGGTGTATTCCTTGTACTGCGCCTGGTCCTCTTCACCACCGGAGCCGGGGATACTGATATCGGTTTCACCGAGTTGCCTAACACTGTCGTGCAACTCCCCGACCTTGGCCTTCAACCTCAACATCCTGTCCAGAATGACCTGTGACCTGTCTGTCATCTCCTCATCTATCGTATTGAATATCTGTGCCCCGACCCCAGCCATGCCCGGCATACCCATCAGAGCTTTCGTGAGCGCTTCGATATTGGCTAGTTGAGTCGTGGTTAACTCACCGATCATGTTCCGGAGGTCAATCATGGCAGCCCGTTCAGTAATCATTTCGGTAGTAATCTGCGCATGCGCATGCTGGAACCGATCAGCCGCCTCTATGCCACCGGTCAGGAGAGTGGCAGACAGGTTGCGAACTTCCTCATTGTATTCCCGAGTGGCATCCTCGGCGGTCTTTGCACCTTGCGCTACCTGAGAAGCCAAGGCCTCGGCGGTATTCTGAAGAGCAGTATCCAGGGTGGACATTGCATCCTGGGTATCCCGGCCTCTAGTGATTACTTTGCTCAGACCGTCAGTGAGCTTCAAAACATTGTCCACGAAGGTCACCATCGGAGGAACAATGTCCTCCAGCATGGATATCCAGTTCGGCATATGCTCACTGACCAGGGCGGCTATCTGAGGAATGAGCTTCTGCCCGAGCTCCACCTGGAAATCATAGAGCTGGTCCTCGGCTGACCGCATGGTATTGGTGAACGAATCGGCGGTCCTCACAGCATCACCCTGCGCATCGGCGGTACCTTCAAGAGTCATGCCGAG
>CAZXEF010000225.1:3140-3914 GCA_964639605.1 uncultured bacterium
CCTTCTCCTGCGCAGTGATGGCACCCTCACCATCCCAGATCATATTGGTCATGGCATAGGCTTCGATGCTCTCCTGGTTCATAGCCACACCATACTTGCGGAGCGTTTCCACGTTGCCAACCATGGCACTCTGTATATCTGCCATGACCTGTTCCATCGGGATGTTGGAGAAGGAGGACATATCCGTGGCCAGCTTGACGACCTCAACAGACAGGTCTGCGGCATCGTCACGCATCCAGCCCAGGGGAACGAGGGTATCCTGGATCATGGCGGCGAATCCCATTGACCTCCTGGCTGACCTGCCTGTGGACTCGGCAAACTCGTCGAGCGACGCCCGGGCCCTTTCAGCACTATCGCCGAATACCGTGTTGAACTTGGCCTCAGTCTCCTCGAAGGATGCGGCAAGCCTCACTGAATTGCCGATCAGGCCGAGAAGTGCACCGCCTATGATGGCGGCACCGGCCTTGATGCGGTTGGCCATGGCAGCGTGGTTCTGCTCGAACCTGTCGAGGGCTCCGGAAGCCTCATCCCTGAGCTTGAGGATCAGTTCGACGACATTGTCACGAGCCACGGTGCCCCTTCTTGCCCTGTAGGGCGTTGGTCTTCTTTGCTATCTCAGCCAGCTTCTCCAGGTTCTTGCGGTCTTCCCGCATTATCTCCTGGAGTATCCCTATCTTCTGCATGGGCGCTTCAAGCACTTCAAGGGGGTCCAGCCCCGGGAACCATCGGAATAGTTCGCCAAAGAAAGCGGCCACTTCTTTCTGGTCGAGGTAG